>JAZBPR010000027.1:0-105454 GCA_036351735.1 Wenzhouxiangella sp.
GGCCGATTTTCTCGACTACAACGACTTTCTGGATCTCGCCGATGCGGTGCTGGAAGACCTGGACATGGACGGGATCTTCCAGATCGCCAGCTTCCACCCCGACTACCGCTTTGCCGAAGGCCCGGCCGACGACCCGGCTCACTGCACCAACCGCTCGCCCTACCCCATGCTCCACCTGCTGCGCGAAGCCAGCATCGAGGCGGCTACCGCCCGGGTGGCCGAGCCCGAGGCGATTTATGAGCGCAATATCCAGACGATGAGAGAGCTTGGACTAGCCGGCTGGCGCAGGCTGAACGAGCGCGGCTGACAAGCACGGCACAGGCCCTCGGCAAGAAGGCACGGGTCGAGTTGGCAGCCTGACTTAACGCAGAGTCCGAACAGCCATTTCGCGAGCACGGGCGATCAATCCAGATGGACGTACTTTGTGAGGTCAGCGCGCAGAATCTCGTCGAGCTGATCCAGTTCGTCGTCGCGCACGCGCACGAAGAGGAAAGCGAAAACCGGGTGGCGCGGATCGTCGACGCGGCGTAGCTCCAGGGGATGGGAGAAGCGCGCGGTGAATGCGTCATAGTCGATCGCGGTCACTCGCGTGCGGTCGAGATCGGCGGGCAGATCAGCGACCACAAGAGCGGTGGTCCAGCCCGACTGCTCTTCGCACAGACGACTCCAGTCTGGGCGCTTGTCGTGCAGGAACGCCGTGTAGGGACAGAAACCCCATCCATGTGAGGCGATGTCGGCGGCGCACCAGCCACCGAAGCGCATGGGATTGGCCTCGATCGGTCGCACCGTGCCGTCGTCGGCGATGCGAAACTCCACATGGATCGGCACGTCGCGCAGGCCGGCGCGACGCCCCAGGTCGTCGAGGTGTTGAACGAACACGTCGTGTGTGCGTTCGATCACCGCCGGGCGCACGCGGTACACGCGGTCACTCACATCGGCCCCGTGCGCAAAAGGATGTTCGAGCACGTTCACGATCGTGACGGCGCCCTCGTCGTCGTAGTAGGCGTCGACCGCGAACTCGTCGCCCTCGATCACCTGCTCGAGGACAAAACGATCGAGGTCGAGCACGGCGTCGGGATACAGCCCGCGAAACCGCTCTCCCGCCGCACGCAGACGCTCGGCCGCGGCCGGCCAATCTCCGGGATTGGCCACGATCTGCACCCCGAGACTGAAGAAACCCACCGCCGGCTTCGCGACGAAGGGTCCGCCAAAGATCGTGGGGTCGACAGTGTCGAGAGCGTCCAGCCGGACTTCCACGAAACGGTACGCCGGATCGAGATCAGCCAGCAGTTCACGGAAGCGGACCTTGTCCTTCAACACCTCGACCTGCGCCGGGAGGTCAGTTCTGGCGAGATGCTCCTGGATCCAACCGAGCGCGTTCTCGGAGTTGGTGTAAAGCCGCGGATGATCCTGCTCTAAGTAACGGCGGGCGAACTCGTCGTCGCCCATGAGCTGAAGGCCCCGCAGCTCGCGCCGGGCACAGGCGTTGTCGAGAACAGGCGCACCGAGCCGGGTGGCGGCTCGCCGCAGCTGCGGCGACACAAAGGGTTTCTCGAGGATGAACATGATCGGAAATTCTGGCGAGAGTCTGGAGCCAAAGTGGCCAAGCCCCACAATAGCCTTAAATCATTCGAACGAGGCCGTGGCGTTGCACGCTCTCGATCAATTCGAATCAGCCCTTACCCTAACTGCCCGGCGTCGCTGTCCCCCGCCGCCCCACTATCTTGAGCACGGTCACCAGCAGCGCCGGCAAAAAAGTCAGCGTGATCAGGGTGGCAAACAACAACCCGGTCAGGACGATGACGCCGACGCCGCGATACAGCTCGGTGCCCTCACCCGGGATGAAGACCAGCGGGGCCAGCCCGAACAGGGTTGTGATCATCGACATCATGATCGGTCGAATGCGGGTAGCGACCGCCTCCTTGACGGCCTCGATCTCGTCGGTCACACCCGCGCGCAGGTTGGCCAGGGTGCGGTCGACCAGCAGAATGGGATTGTTGACGACCACCCCGAGCAGGATCAAAAAGCCGAGCATTGTGATCATGTCGAACGGCTGGCTGACCGCTTTCATACCCAGCAGCGGCATCAGACTGCCGACCCAGTTGAGCAAGGCCAGGCCGCCGATGCCACCGGCAATCCCCAGCGGGACGGCGGTCAGGATCACGAACGGCCAGCCCCAGTGGCGGAAGATTGCGACCATGACCAGCAGGCACAAAACGATGGCGACTACGTAGTTGCCGGTCAGGGCGGCGCGGGTTTCCATCAGCTGGTCGCTGGCACCTGAGATGTCGAGGCTGATTTCGTCCCCCAGGTGACCTTCTTGGGCCAGCCAGTCGACGACCTCGCGCTCGACGATGCCGAGCGCGGACTCCAGCGGCACCGCGCGCGGCGGGATGATGTTCAGGGTTACGGTCCGGCGACCGTTCAGGCGCCGGATGGCATCGGTGTCCACCGTTTCGTTAATCTCGGCCAAGCTACTCAGCGGAACGACGCCAGCATCCGGCACGTAGACCGGCAGGTCTTCGATCCGATCCAGCCGTTGCTCGCTGCCGGCCTGGCTGAACAGGAAGATGTCGATCTTGTCGTCGCCGCGAAAGTACTCATCGACGAAAGCGCCGTCAGTCAGGGCGGCAACGGTGAAACCGATCTCCGAAGCACTCAAGCCCATTTCCGCGGCTCGGAACCAGTTGGGTCTGATCTCGACTAGCGGCTGATCCAGCGACAGCGAAGACGGAGATGAGCCAAGACGGGGGTTATCGAATAAATCCTCGGCCCGGTTATAAGCCAGCTGGGCGACCCGGTAGATATCGGCCAGCTCGCGCCCGGTGATGTCGAGATTGACGCTGCGCGTGCCCCCGTCATTGCTGGAGATAATGGAGCCGCGGCTGGCAAAGGCGCGCATGCCGGGGAAGGTCTGGTAGAAATCGCTCAGCACCTCCATCAGGGCATCAATCTGGCCCGGGTCGACGGTTTCGGCCAGCGACCAGATCTGCTCGGCACTGATCGACATGGTGAAGTAGGCCATGGCGGGTACCGGCACCTCGCCGCGCTCAAAACGCTGCGGGTCGTCGCCGACAAAGGGCAGCAGGTAGTCTTCGACCTGACTGGCCACGGCCCGCATTTCTTCAAGGTTGTAGCCCGGCGGCGCGAACATCAGGGCAAAAGTCTTGGGTTCTTCGCCTTCCGGCAGGTACTCCGCCGGTGGCGTCAGGGTGACGATGATGCCCAGCACCAGCACCACGACGCCGACCAGCGTCGCCCAGCGGCGCGGCGCGCTGTCGATCAAGCCGCCGACCATGGCCAGCAATGACTCCCGCAGGCGGTGGCCTGGACGGCCTCCCGACCCGCTTTGGCCAAAACGCAGCCGAGCGCTTAGCGTCGGCACCACGGCAATGGCCACCAGCATGCTGGCCAGAATCGAAGCCGAGATCGCAATGGCGATGTCGGAATACAGCTGGCCGGCCTCCTGCTGGATAAACAGAATCGGGGCAAACACCAAAACGGTGGTCAGGGTGGAGGCCAGGACGGCCGGCCAGACCTGGCGCACCCCTTCCAGGGCAGCGGCCGCGCGCGCCAGACCTTCGCGACGCCGGCGTTCAATGGCTTCGAGCACCACGATGCTGTTATCCAGCGTCATGCCCACGGCAAACGCTACCCCGGCCAGTGAGATCACGTTGATCGTCCGACCGGCGGCCAGCAGCCCAAGAAAAGCCGCAATGGTGCAGATCGGGATCCCGATCACCCCGACCAGCGTCGCCCCGAACGAGCGCAAAAACGAAAACATGACCAGGGTGGCCAGCAATGCTCCCAAGAGCAGGTTTTGCCAGACATTGGCTACCGATGCCTGGACGTAGCGCACGTCATCGCTGAACAGCGTCATCTGCATTCCGGCCGGCATCAGCACGCGCTGATTGATTTCCTCAATCACCGGCAGCAGTTCGCGCTTGATGTCGATCACGTTTGAGCCCGAGGTTCGATTGATCGAAATGGTCAACGAAGGCTGGCCGTTGGAAGACGACAGGCCGCGTATCTCGTAGTAGGCCTGCTCAACGGTGGCCACTTCTTTGAGCTGGACCAGGCTGTCGCCGCGTCGGGCAACGATCAGTTCTTCGAGCTCTTCCAGGCTCTCGAAGCGGCCGATAGTACGCAGCAAATAGCGACGCTTGCCCAATTCGACATCTCCGGCTGAGACGTCACGGTTGCGCGCCCGAATCGCATCGCGGACCTGGGCCAGGGTAACGCCGCGCTCGGCCAGGGCCGACGGATCGATCAGAATACGGATCTGCCCTTCAACACCGCCGCGGATTCCGGCCCGGGAAACCCCCTCGACGCGCTCAATGCGTGGTCTGACGTTGTCGTCGAGAAAGTCAAACTGCAGCCGCATATCGAGATTTTGCGGGTTGCCCTCCAGAGGAGCGACCCGGAAAAACATGAACGCGTTTTGCGAGAACGAGCTCGCCTCCAGGCGCGGCTCGTCGACGTTTTCAGGATATGACGGCACCTGGCTGAGCGCATTGTTGACGCGGATCAGCGCTTCGTTGATGTCAGTGCCAAACGGGAACTCCAGGTCGATGCTTGCGCTCCCATAGGTGGCCAGGGAGGTCATCCGCTCGAGGCCTGGTATGGAGCGCAGGTACTGTTCCTGCTCGATCAGTATTTCCTTTTCGACGTCCTGCGGGGTTGCACCGGGCCAGGTGGTTTCAACCTGGACCACACGGACCTCAAGATCGGGAATCATCTGAACGGGAATGCGCAGTGCAGCAAGCACGCCAAGTACAGCCACGATCAACACAGCCACGGTCACGATCACACCGTGCCGAATAATGCCCTCGAACATCGGCTGTTATTCCCCGATCACGCGCACGCGCTCGCCCTCACTGAGGGCTTCATTTCCGCGTATCACCACCCGGAAGCCTTCTGGCAGAACCTCGACCAGCTCGGCCTGGTCGTCGATCCATCGCCTGACGTTAACAACTTGCCGGCGAACCTGATCACCGTCTTCAGGTAAAAGCCAGATCAGCGCGGTTCCGTCAGGCTGGCGCAGCAGTGCATCACGCGGAATTCGGGTTTTAGGTGCCGACGCCTTGAGGCCCAGCTCAACCTGCGCCGACATTCCCGGCGTCAGGTCGCCGGCGGGGTCTTCGACTCGCAGTCTAAGAAGAAACGTTCTGGCCGCAGGATCACTGACCGGTACCAGTGCGGCTATATCCGCCTCCAGATCAACCCCAGGAACGGCATCAGCCCGCGCGGCAATGTTGATCTCACCCTGTGACAATTGGCGCCAGTAGGCTTGGGGAACCCGGACTTCTAGCCACAGCTCGTTCGTCTGCACCAGCTCAACCACTGCCCGCCCCGGCTCCACCCAATCCCCCTGCTCAACCAGACGCGCGCTGATTACACCTGCAAAGGGCGCTCTGATCTGATGACGTGCAAGCTGTTCCTGCTCAATCGCCAGATCAGCCTCAGCGCGCCGGAGCGCCGCTTCGGCGAACGCAACTCCCGCCTCCCGTGCCCGCACCTCGGTATCCGGCAAGAACTGACTGCCAATCAATCTTCGCCCTTCCTCAGCCAGTCGGCGCGCTTCGCCCATGCGGGCGACGGCTTCATCACGAAGGGCCTCAGCCCGATCGGCCTGAAGTTCGGCAAGACGCGTATCAAGGAGGGCGATCAAATCACCCTGATCGACCCGATCACCGACATCGACCTGCGTCCGCTCGACCCGCCCGGCAAGCTGCGGCGACAGGCTGACTTGCCGCCGGGCGGTGAAGTTACCGCTCAAGCGCAAGGTTTCAGCGCTCTCTGCAGTGACCGGACTCGCCACCCTGACCGGGGTCTGGGCCTGAGCCGCAGACATCAGGAGAAACATCAGAAAAAGCAGACTAGATCGCATGATTTGCGAGACACCTGAGCAGTCAAGCTCGAAACTTTAGCGGTTAAGGATCAATTCGTCGCAAATGCTGACCCACCGCCAGCCACGCGCCCAGCAGGCCGAACAAGGCACTGCCCAAGATAGCCAACATGGTAATCAACGGCGCCGGCCCGATCAGCTGGAATGTTGCCGCATAGCTTTGCCCAAGACGATTGACCGGTCCCTGCAGACTGAACAGACCCGCATACAGCAGCAAGCAGGCCAACATCCCGCCGAGCAGGCCGTACCAAAATCCTGAGTAAAGGAATGGCCGGCGAATGAACGCTGCCGTAGCACCCACCAGGGCCAGAACCTCAATTTCCTCTCGCCGGTTCTGTACATCCAGCCGAATCGTGTTCCCGATAACCACGGCCACGCCCCCAGCCAAAAGCCCTGCCAGCAGCCAGGCAAGCTGCTGCAGGAGTTCAGCGATGGCATCTAAACGCTCGAGCCACTGCAGGTCAGCCAGCACCTCGGCCACGCCCTGTTCAGTGCCCAGACGCGCCATGATCGAGGCTCGGTCACTGTCTGTGGCCAAGGTCACTTCAAGCACCCAGGGCAGCGGACTGTCTTCCAGAACCTCTTCGGCGGCGGCAAACCCCAACTGTGCTGAAAGCTCCCCCAGCCCCTGCTCCGGACTGATGGGATCAACAGCAATCACATCCTCCCAAGTGCTAATGCGCGAGGTCAGGCGGTCGATCGTTGCTTGTTCCAGACCCTGATCCAGAAAGACCGACAAGGTATCCAGCCGTTCCCAGTGTCGCGAAAGGCGCTCGATATTGTCCAGCGCCAGTTGAAGTGATAGCGGCATGGCAATCGCAAACCCCACCACCCCAACGGTCATTAGAGAGGCCAGCGGATAACGGGCGAGGCTGCCCAAGGACGACAAAAGGGAGAATGCATGTCGGCGTATCCAGGCGCGAAAGCCTGTCGCCCCGACCTCTCGCCAGCTACGCTTGCCCTTAACCATCGGTCTCAGAAGCCCGATCAGCTTGCCGTTTGGGCAAGTCGTCAATGATGCTCCCCCCATCAAGCACAAGAACCCGCTGACCCAAACGCTTGATCAAGGCCAGATCATGGCTGGCGATCAGAACAGTGACCCCGGTCTGGTTGAGCTGCAGAAAGGTCTGCATCAACTCCGCAGAAAGCCCGGGATCCAGGTTGCCGGTGGGCTCGTCGGCCAGAAGCACAGGCGGGCGGGCAATAATGGCCCTCGCAATTCCGACCCGCTGCTGCTCTCCACCCGATAGCATCGGCGGATACATCTTTTCCTTGTCGAGCAACCCGACCTTGTCCAGCGCCGCGCGGACCCTTCGCTGAATCTCGCCAAAGGAGACCCCGGCAATCATTAGTGGCAGGGCCACGTTGTCAAATACACGTTTGTCGCTGAGCAGACGATGGTCCTGAAAGATCACGCCAATGCGCCTGCGCAAGTAGGGAATCTGGCGACGGTTGACCTTGCCCACATTTCGCCCGTCGAACACCACCTGTCCCCGGGTGGGTCGCTCCAGCAGCGCAATCAGTTTGAGCAGCGTTGATTTGCCGGCTCCCGAGCGTCCGGTCAGGAACGCCATCTCACCGGCGCCGAGCTCAAAGCTGACGTCGCTTAAGGCCTGAACGCCGCCAGGATAACGTTTACTGACTTGCTGAAACGAAATCACGCCAGCAGCTGGCTCATGCTGAGAATCGGCAACATGATGGCCAGTACGATGTAAAGCACCATCAACCCGACCAGCAAGATCAGAACGGGCTGGAGCACTGCCAGCAGAACCGTCGTGGCCGCATTCAGTTCATCCTCCTGAATAGCGGCTGCATGTTCAAGCATGGGTGCCAACTCACCGCTTCGCTCGCCACCGCTGATCAGCCGTTTTGCCGCCGGCGGTAGCCAGGTCGAATCCTTCAGCGTCACCGATAGCGACATCCCCTCGCGCACTTGGGCTGCGGACCGGGAGACATCGGCGGCCACGACACGATTACCAATCACTGTCGATGAAACCTTGAGCGCTTCGACCAAGGGAACCGCGCTCGAGACAAGAATGGCCAGCGTGCGGGTAAAACTCGCGGTCTGGCGAGCTTGGATGAGCCGCCCAACGCCGGGCAGACGCAACAGCCAGCCATCCAGAAACAGGCGCGGACCCGGCTGGGAAAAGAGCATGAATGTCGCGACTCCAGCGACCAGCAATCCAAGCGCGACCAACCAACCGTAACTGGCAATGCCGTCGGACAGGAGAAGGAGACTGCGCGTCAGCAACGGCAATTCCTGGGCTGCCTGCTCGAATACCCCAACCACCCGGGGCACGACGAAGCCAATCAATCCCCAGACCACAGCGATTGAAATCAGGGCCAGCAGCAAGGGATAAATCAGGGCAATGCCCAGACCCCTGTTCATTGCCTCACGTTGTTCCGCGTGCGTGGCCAGACGGTCAATCACCGTCTCAAGCTGACCGGCGCGCTCGCCGGCGGCAATCGATGCGGTATAGACGCCGGGAAACAATCGTGGATGTTCAGCCATGGCAGCGGACAGACTCTGACCTTCCATGACCCGGGACCGAATCGCCCCGAGCTGCCGCCGGACCAGTCCGCCATCGGTTTGCTCGATCAGAATACCCAACACCTCTTCCAGAGTGAGCCCAGCCTTCAGCAAAGTGGCAAGTTGGCGAAGCAGCAGAACTCGCTCGCGCCCCTGCCCGCCCAGATGCAAGCGAGACGGCTTTTCAGCTCTGACCGGGCGGACTTCCAGCGGAATGAGGCCGCGCTCGCGCAGTTGGGCCCGGGCCGATCGAGCTGTATCAGCCTGCAGCACACCCCGAGTGGCCTTGTCTCCCTCCAGCGCCTGGTATTCGAATGCACCCATGGCGATCAGACCGCGCGAGTCACACGCAAAAGTTCTTCTAGAGACGTGATTCCATTGACAACTTTCCGCCAGCCATCATCCAGGATCGACGGGTGCGATTCGCGGGCCCTGGCTTCAAGCGCAGCCTCGGCCGCCCCATCGTGAATCAGTGCTCGCATGGCATCGTCCATGGCGACCAGCTCGTAAATGCCGGTGCGGCCGCGATAGCCGGACACGCCCGCGCCCAGACTGGCTTTCGGTCGATACACCGTACTGGCCGGTTTGTCGTTCAGCCCCAGCCGCAGCAGCTCAGTCTTGTTGATTGAATAGGCTTCACGGAACTCAGGATCCAGGACTCGCACAAGGCGCTGAGCCAGCACACCGATCAGGCTGGAGGCTAGGAGGAACGGCTCAATCCCCATGTCCACCAGACGGGTGATCGCCCCCGTCGCGGTGTTGGTGTGCAAGGTGGAGAGGACCAGATGACCGGTCAGGCTGGCCTGAACGGCAATCCGCGCCGTCTCAAGATCACGAATCTCGCCCACCATCACCACGTCGGGGTCCTGACGAAGAATCGCACGCAATCCACGGGCGAAGGTCAGATCAACCTTCGGGTTGACCTGAGTCTGACCAATACCGTCAAGGTCATATTCGATGGGATCTTCAACCGTCATGATGTTGCGGCTGCGATCATTCAAACGCATCAAGGACGCATACAAGGTCGTAGATTTGCCCGATCCCGTCGGGCCGGTCACCAGCAAGATGCCATGCGGTCTGGCGATCATGGCGGCCATGCGCGCTTCGGTGTCGGGATCCATCCCCAACTCTGCCAGATCAAGACGCCCGGCCTGCTTGTCAAGCAGGCGAAGCACGACACGCTCCCCGTGGCTGGACGGCAAGGTTGAAACGCGAACGTCAACCGGCCGTCCTGCGAGACGCAGGCTGATTCGACCGTCCTGCGGGACCCTTTTTTCGGCAATATCCAGGCGCGACATGACCTTGATGCGCGATGTGATGAGTCCGGCCAGCGCGCGCGCCGGCGCCATGACCTCCCGCAAGACACCATCGACTCTGAATCGAACCGACAAGCGCTCCTCGAAAGGTTCCAAATGGATGTCCGAGGCCCCTTCGCGGAGGGCTTGGGTGAGGATGCCGTTGATCAGTCTGATGATCGGCGCATCGTCTTCGCTTTCGAGCAGGTCAGCCGGCTCGGGAAGATCTTCGGCCAACCGGGCCAGATCCATCTCTTCGCCCAGATCTTCGGCCACCTGGGCCGCCGCGCCGTCTTCGGCCTCGTACAGTCGACCGACCAGTCGATCGAACTCGTCTCGTGGGAGTCTTTCAATGCTCACCGGCGCCCCAAGGCGCCGCTGCAATTCCTGAACCGCAGCGACATCGACGGGTTCGCGAACGGCTAGGCGAACGCGTTCTCCATCGCGACCGGCGACCGCTACCCCCCGACGCCGGGCAAAACCATATCCGGGGCGAAACTCAGCGCTCATCGGGCGGCGAATGCAGAAAGTCTGCAAGCTCCGGCAGGAGCGGCATTTCTTCCGGCCGGGTCAGCCCTCTTCTTTGTTCGCGCTGCTCAATCTGGCGTCCCCGAATGCGGGCGTAGTTCGACCGGGTCAGATCATCACCGACCTGATCATCGTGGAGGATTCGCGGACGGATGAAGATCATCAGATCGCGCTTGACAGTGCTGGTGGAGCGATAGCGGAAGAGCTCTCCCAGCAGAGGGATTCGCCCCAGCCCCGGCACACTTTCCATCTGCTCCTGCAGATCATCACTGGTCAAGCCGCCGAGAACCAGCATTGCGCCATCCGGGACCATCACGCGCGTTGAAAGTGTGCGTTTGTTGGTGATCAGGTCAACGGCTCCGCCGGAAGGGGCCAGAGTCGAAACCTCTTGCTCAATCTTGAGCAAGATCATGTCGCCTTCGTTGATATGTGGCGTGACGTTGAGCTTGACCCCGATTTCTTCCCGGTTGATGGTCTGGAAAGGATTGACCTGCCCATCGCCGGTTGCAATGCCCTGCGTTGAAAAGCTGCCGGACAGGAAGGGTACTTCCTGCCCGACGTTGATACTGGCTTCATGGTTATCCATAGTCACGATGGAAGGCGTGGACAACACGTTGGTGTTTGCATCCTGACTCAAGGCCCGCGCCAAGGCCCCGATTTCCAGCAACTCAATTCCCAGAAGGCTGGAGCGGCCCCGGACGTAACCCAGGTTCATGCCTCGCCCGGGCAGGAAAAGGTTGCCGTCTTCGGCAACCTGACCGGCCGCAGCACTCAGATTCAGGATGTTGTTGCCACCACCCTGGAAATTGGTCCCGCCAAACAGTCCGCTGTCTCCCGAAGAGAAAGCCTGCCACTGCACGCCCAACTCGCGCGAAGTATCCACCGCCACCTCGGCGATGATCGCTTCAACCAAAACCTGATCACGGCGAATATCGAGCTGATTGATCACCGATTCGATCGAACGAAAAAGCGCAGGGGGGGCACTGATCACCAGGGCGTTCGTGTCCTGATGTGCCTGGATACGGACCCTTTGTCCCTCCTCCCCGTCCAGTTCGAGCAGGCCCTCAAGCACCGGCACCAGCGTGTCAGCCGTGGCATAGCGCAGGCGCAGAACCTGCGTACTCCCATCGGATTCGAGCGGTGTGTCCAGATGGCTGATCAGGGTTCGGAGTCGCAAACGGCGGCTGGGATCACCGGCCAGAATGACGGTGTTAGTACGTTCATCGGCCAGCGCGGTTTCAGACCCACTGTCGGCATACAGCCGATTCAGCATGCGCACAACTTCCGAGGCGTCGGCATGACTGAGCGCGATGACCTCCACTTCCTGGTCGTTGGCCGCATCAAGGCGTCGCACGATCGTCTCAATTCGTCGGATGTTGGCTGCACGATCGGCGATGATCAGCGTATTTGAAGGTTCATGATGCGCCATATAGGCTGACTGCGGCAGTAGCGAGCGCAACAGTTGAGAGGCTTCAGAGGCACGGACATGCTCCAGCTTCAGAAGTCGGGTCACCGGGTCATCGCCGTTCAAGCCCATCCCGTCCACGGGAACCCGTCCATCCTGACGCGCGTTGACGTCCGGCAGGATGCGGGTGACATTCTCGTCGCTCACCGCGGTAAAGCCATGGACCTGAAGGATGGACTGGAACACCGCCCAGATCTCGTCGCCAACCAGCGGCTGCGTGGAGGCCACAGTGATGCGACCCGAGACCTGCGGATCGATGATGATGTTTCGCCCCGTCATTTCGGCCACGGCCTGAATCAGCGAACGGATATCCGCATCGTTGAAGTTGAGCACATGGCCTTCCGTCGACTCTTCAGCCTTGACCACGGAAGCGAGCAAAACGGTGCCGGTCAGCATCAGCAACAGGGATCGGGTCATCAGTCTGAGAATGAACATGTCAGCTCCGTGCAGCCCGGTCATTGCATCCGGGACAGAATTTGCGTCAGATCCGGCCGCAGGGTGATTTCGCGCCCCTGCCGGGTGATGGTAATAGAGACTTCGCCGCTCCGCAGTACATCGGTGAACAAAGCCTGAGCATCCGCCCGCGAAGTCAGCGGCTGCCCATTCACGGCGGTGACCACATCGTTGACCTGCAACCCAAGCTCGGCAAACAGCGTCGCATCGCGGCCGGGCCGAACCCGATACCCGCCGCCCGCCACCGGCAACACGGAAATCTGGTCTGCCAGACCCGCCGATCCGCTGCCGAGTTGCTGCAGAGATGCGGCGCTGATCCCGGCCGGCGCCTGGAAACCGCGGATCCCCGGCAGCACGTTGGTTCGGTTCGTGGCCGCTCCCGGATCGGATGCGGCCGCGGTTGAGCGTGTCCGAGCCGTCGCCAACTCGCGCTCCAGCGCCAGTGAAGACTCTCGGCCTGATTTCTGAATGAGGATTTGGAAAGGCTCAATGGCAGCCAGTCGACTGCCGTCGGGCAGTTCATCACCAACCCGATAAATTGCCTCGTTACCGCGCGCATCCGCAACAATGGCAAAGGCCTGGTCCCCGCCTGACATCAGGCCGCGCAGCTGCAGATCCGTCTGGGCGGCTGGCGCAGTCTGGGGCAATGCCACTGCCTGCGGTGCCTGCCCAAACAGATCCCAACGATAACCGTCCCGCCCCGCCGAGGCCGGCTCAATCTGGGGCACCGGTGGCACCGGATCTGAACCTACTTCAGGTCCGGCAAGAAGCAGCCATAAAACCTGAACTGCCTGCCAGGCCAGAACGCCCGCCAGAACCAGAGCAAAAAAAACCGCTGCGTGGCCAGACCATCGAGTGAAGCCACGACCGAGTCCGATTGCTCTGCTATGCGACTGAGTTGTCACGGAACGTTCCCGTTACCTCTTTGGCCGGCCACCACTGCGCCGGCGCCCACCGCCGCGCGACCCCCCCTCGGCCTTCTTGGCCCGACGGGGCGGACGTTCCAGCTTGGGCAAACCGTCCGGATCATGCTGGAGAACCGGCAATTGAAGGTCGATGTACTTCTCAATATCTGGCAGATAGAACGCGTAGTCCTCGCATGCAAAACTGATTGCATCACCACTGGCGCCAAGGCGCGCCGTTCTTCCGATTCGATGCACGTAATCAGCCGCATCCTGCGGCAGATCATAGTTGATCACGTGACTGACATCTGGAATATGCAGACCGCGCGCCGCCACGTCCGTGGCCACGAGCACGTCGATATCGCCATCATGAAACCGCTGCATGAGTTTCTGGCGCTTTGCCTGAGGCACACTGCCAGCAAGCATTGCCGCATTGAACCCATTGGCCTTCAGAGTCCGGGCAACCTGGTCAACCGCATGGCGGGTATTTGCGAAGACCATGACATGACCCTCCTCCATCCCCTTGAGCAATTGGACGAGCAAGGGCAGTTTCTCGCGGTTGGCCGGGTAGTAGACCACCTGAGTAACTCGATCGGTGGTCATTTGTTCTTCTTCGACGCGGATGGTCTCGGCGTCGTTCATGTGCTCATAGGCCAACTCAGTGACCTTGAGTGGAAAGGTGGCCGAAAACATCAGGGTCTGGCGTTTGTCGACCGGCGGCATGCGACGGAACAGGAACCGGATATCGGAAATGAACCCGAGATCAAACATGCGGTCGGCCTCATCAAGCACGGCGACCTCGATATGTCGCAGACTGTAGATGTCCTGCTTGAGATAGTCGATCAGACGACCGGGCGTGCCGATCAGAATGTCCACCCCGTCAGCGATCTCGTCTCGCTGCTTGACGTAGTCGACGCCGCCGTAGGCCAGCAAGGTCCGAAGACCGGTGTGCTTGCCCAGCAGTTCGGCATCCCGGTGAATCTGGATGGCGAGCTCCCGGGTCGGTGCGATGCAGATCGCCCGCGGATTGGGACCTGGCCCTTGGCTGTCCGGGCTCAGTAGTTTTCGGAAAACCGCGAGTAGGAAGGCGGCCGTTTTACCCGTACCCGTTCGGGCCTGACCGGCAACATCTCGGCCGCCCAGGGCCAGTGGCAGGGTTTTCGCCTGAATCGGTGTGCACGCTTCGAAACCGGCATCGGACAGGCCACGAATAATGCGTTCGTCCAAATCAAAGGTGTCGAATCGGACGTCGGTCAAGACCTGTTCGTTGCTTTGCGTTTCGCTCAATGGATTCCCCGTCTGTATGCTGTCGCGGTTAAAAAGTTTTATTCTCAGGGCCGTATCGAAAACGGCAATCGGGTTAGTATAGGCGGTCATCTCCTAACCCGCAGACGATTCACTCCCTCACGTTTCAAGGAGTTCTTACAGTGAGCGAAAAAATCATTCACGTATCTGACAGCGAATTCGACGAGGTCGTGCTCAAGGCAGACGGCCCGGTGCTGGTCGACTACTGGGCCGAATGGTGTGGCCCGTGCAAAATGATCGAACCCGTTCTCCATGAACTGGCCGATGAATACGGCGACAAGCTTCGCATCGCAAAAGTCAACATCGACGAGAACCAGCAGGTCACCAGCCGGTTCAAGATTCGAGGCATCCCGACCCTGATGATCTTTGAAAACGGCGAACATCAGGGCACAAAAGTCGGCGCCCTGACCAAGGCCGGCCTGAAAGCATTCATCGACGAAACGATTTAAGCGCCTGATTCGGCTCCGGGGCTGGCGCGAGCGCCCCGGAGACTCTTCCCATAAAGACTGGACTTCGATCTCCGTTGGTGCTAACTTGCAGCTATCGGCGATTTAATCTGGCGTCGAGTCCCTTACTGAGTAATTAATCTGGCCCTGCCCCGGTCTTCGGGCAAGCCGCATACAGACTTGAAGCACTGAACAAAACCCTGTCCGGGCGCGACCCGCGGTGAGCGGCCCTGCTTGCCGACGCGCTCTGGCAACCACTCCACCAGAACACTGTCATGAATCTGACCGAACTCAAAAGAAAGAACGTCAAAGAACTCATCGAAATGGCCGAGGAGCTCGGCATCGAGAACATGGGTCGCTCCCGCAAGCAGGATGTCATCTTTGCAATCCTGAAGGCCAAGGCCCATAAGAAGGAAGCCATTTACGGCGACGGTGTGCTGGAAATCCTCCAGGACGGGTTCGGCTTTCTGAGGGCGTCCGAGGCCTCCTACATGGCCGGCCCGGATGACATTTACGTATCGCCTTCTCAGATTCGACGTTTCAATCTGCGGACCGGTGATTACATCTCGGGCAAGATTCGGCCGCCCAAGCAGTCTGAGCGATATTTTGCACTCCTCAAGGTCGAAGAACTGAACTACGACCGGCCGGAAATGGCCAAAAGCAAAATCCTATTCGAGAACCTGACTCCGGAATTCCCGCGCGAACATCTCAAGCTTGAGCGTGGTAACGGTTCAACTGAGGACATTACTGGCCGAATCATCGACCTGATCGCTCCCATCGGCAAGGGTCAGCGTGGGCTGATTGTCAGCCCACCAAAAGCGGGCAAGACCATGATGCTTCAATCGATTGCCACAGCGATTCGGGCCAACAACCCCGAAACGCACATGATCATTCTTTTGATCGACGAGCGCCCGGAGGAAGTGACGGAAATGCAGCGCTCGGTGGATGCTGAAGTGATCTCATCCACCTTTGATGAGCCGGCCACGCGTCACGTTCAGGTGGCCGACATGGTCATCGAACGGGCCAAGCGCCTGGTGGAGCACAAAAAGGACGTCATCATCCTGCTTGACTCCATCACCCGTCTGGCACGCGCGTTCAATACAGTGGCCCCATCGTCGGGCAAGGTCCTGACGGGTGGCGTGGACTCCAACGCCCTCCAGCGGCCAAAGCGCTTTTTCGGAGCGGCAAGAAACATCGAAGATGGCGCGAGCCTGACTATCATCGCAACCGCTCTGGTCGATACCGGCTCCAAGATGGACGAGGTGATCTACGAGGAGTTCAAGGGCACCGGCAACATGGAGGTCCACCTCAGTCGGAGAATCGCTGAGAAGCGGACTTATCCGGCCATCGACATCAACCGGTCCGGCACACGCCGGGAGGAACTCATGGTTGGCAACGAGCAACTCCAGCGAACCTGGATTCTGCGGCGCATCCTGCAGCCTATGGACGAAGCCCAAGCGATCGAGTTCATGCTCGACAAACTCAAGGTCACCAAGACCAACGAAGAGTTTTTCAATTACATGAAGAGGTAGATGAGAGGTCCGCCCGGACCTTGCATCAAGGACCTGTTCATTACCCATTCACGCCACTCCTTCACACTTGTCAAATCGACAAATGTGAAGGAGTGTTCCAATGAGTGAATCAGAAGGCAATGCCACGATCCTGCTGGTTGAAGATCACAACGATCTGGCCGCCAGCATCGGCGATTATCTCGAAGCCAGCGGCTTTGCCATGGACTTCGCCGCTGACGGCGCCATCGCACTGAATCTGCTCGACGAAAACCCCTACGACATCATCATCCTCGACCTGATGCTGCCAAAGATCGACGGCATCCGCGTGTGCGAGCGCCTCCGCGAGCGGGGGGATGGCACACCGATCCTGATGCTGACAGCCCGCGACCAGCTCGACGACAAGGTGGCGGGCTTCAACGCGGGAGCCGATGACTACTTGGTCAAGCCCTTCGAAATGGAAGAGCTGGAGGTCCGCATCCGTGCGCTGATCCGGAGGGCCCGCGGAGAGATGTCCGACGGCGCCATGCGCGTCGGCGACCTGGTTTTCGACCCACGCACGATGCGTGTGGAGCGTGAAGGCGAACGGGTCAACCTCTCCCCAACCTCCATCCGTATCCTGAAGGTACTGATGCGCGAGTCACCCCGACTGGTCAGCCGGGAGCAGTTGGAGAATGAACTCTGGGGCGACATGCTGCCTGACTCGGACACCCTGCGCTCGCACATGTACAACCTGCGCAAGGGCATCGACCGGCCTTACAAGACCAAGCTGCTGCATACCGTTCAGGGTATGGGCTTCAAATTGGCCGCGCCGGAAGACGCCTGATCGTTCATCGATCAGCGACGCCCGCTAGATGAGGGCGTCGCTGACCTCGTTTCGATAGCGGCCCTGCAAGGCATTCCATTCCATACGGAACCAGGGTGTCAGAGGCTGGTCAGGGTCTGCCATCAATTGATCGATTTCAGACGGCTCCACGAACTTCCATGCAGCCAGTTCCAGAGGATTGGGTTTGAGTTGAAACTCATCCACCCGACCAACATAAACCCAGCATAGCTCGTGCTCAGAGCCCAGCTCCTGATAACTGGCCTGATAACGGAACTTGTAGATGAAGTGCAGCGGCGAGCGGACCCCGAGCTCATCCAAGAGTCGTCGCTCAGTCGCCTCAGCCATAGTTTCTCCCGCCCGCGGGTGCGAACAGCAGCTGTTGGCCCAAAACAGGGGCCAGAGACGCTTTTCGGCCGCACGCTGCTGAATCAGCAAGCGACCCAAGGGATCGAAGAGAAAAACCGAAAAAGCTCGATGCAGAACACCATCGCCATCGTGGCACTCGCCTTTGCTCAGAAACCCGAGTTCATTGTCGTGTTCATCAACCCGAATCAATGGTTCGGATTCTGACGAAACGACCCGACTCGGTCCGGCGCGATCAGGCACCACCAACTTCAACCTCAATCGCCTGATATCCTGCCGCGCGAATGGCCCTGGCAACCTGCTTACTACTGTCCGGGCATAAGGCAATCACAGAGCCACCACCGCCACCTCCAGTCAACTTCGCGCCGACAGCGCCGTGGTTGCGCGCAACCTGGATCAGCTCTTCCAGCTCCCAGCTCGAGACCTGCATGGCGTTCAGCAAGCCCTGATTGATATTCATCGTCTCACCCAGAGTGTCGTAATCACGCTTTGCCAGAGCATCCAGGCCAACGCCAACCAACGTATCTATCTCATCGAAGATGCGCTCGTACAGATCGGGGTTTCTCTGCCAGGCCTCACGGACACGGGCGACTGTTCGAGCCGTCAAGCTCTCTACACCACTCATGGCGATGACCATGGAAAGCGGTTCTGGCACCTCAAGCACCGTCCTCTCCAGCCGCTCGCCCGAGCGATACAAGATGAACTCCCCGTAGGTCGCAAGCGTGTTGTCCAGCCCCGACGGCGTCCCGTGTGCGACCTTCTCGCATTCAAAAGCCAGTTCATTGATCCGTTCATCGGACAGGCCCAGCGTGAAATGCGCGTCCAAGGCCCGCAGGACCGCCACGGCGAGGGCGGCCGAGCCCCCCAGACCCATGGCCCTGGGAACGGATGGGAAGACCTCGATTCGCATCCCGCGGCCGCTCAAACCCAAGGCCTCCAGCACACGGGCCAGCGAGCGGGTAAACGATGGCGGCCGCTTGGCACTGAAATCGAGTCTCTGCTCGATGCTCCAACGCGGGATGATCAGATCAATCCCGTCGCGCGCATCCTCGATTCGTGCCTGGATGGCCAGCGGAATCGGTGCAGCAATAGCTCGACGACCATAAACAACGGAGTGTTCACCGAGCAGGATGATCTTTCCGTGGCCAGCGCCTAGCGTTTCGCCTTCCAGAACTTCCGCCTCAGAGGTACGAGCACCCACCTCAGCCTGAGTCTCAACGGTTCGAATGATTTCTTCGGCTTTCCAGATCTTAATTTCTCCCGAAGCAATCAGCCGCTCAACCACGGTATCAAACAGCTCCGCTGGCGTCCCGGCCGCCGTAGCCACACTGCGCGCATGCAGCGTCATATGGCCTTGCTGGATCCCCTCAGTGACCAAGGCGCGCAGGGCAGAAAAAGTCTGAGCCAGGCCGACCGCACCCATCACCTCTGCAAGTTCGCGGGCGCTCTCGACGCCCAATATGCGCAGATTCAGCGCAACAGTCGGGTTGGTTTGCAGCGGGCCGCCCACCGTACCCACCTTGATGGGCAACTCCAATTCACCCACCAAATCACCGTTGTCCGCCTTGGCCCAGCGGGTCAACGCGGTATAACGGCCACCGCGGGCAGCAAATGCGTGAGCGCCGGCCTCTATAGCCCGCCAATCATTGCCAGTCGCCAGCGCGACGGCATCGATGCCGTTCATGATGCCCTTGTTATGCGTCGCCGCCCGGTAGGGGTCGACACGAGCGAAATCGTTGGCGACGATGATGCCGTCGCGCACCTGCTCGCCATCAAAGCCCTTTCCTGTGAGTGCAGCAACCGGAATCCGAACGCGCGCCCGTACGAGCGCCCGGTCAGCCAGGTTCGACAGGATTCTCAGGAACACTCGACCTCCGCTGATGGTCTCGATCAGTGAGGCGACCCCCTCGCACATTGTGTTGACGAGATTGGCGCCCATGGCATCGCAGGTATCGACCACCAAATGGACGACCACCATGTCTCCGCCCGGCCCATCGGAAGGATGAACGAAGACCTCAAGATCTCGAGCACCACCCCCGCGAGCAATCATTTTGGGGTGGAGGCTATTGGCTAGATTGAGAATCTCATCCTTGCGCTGCAGCAGAGCCGCCTTCGCCTTAGCGGGCTTGGCCACGTCAACAATCTGGACCTGCCCGATCAGCATTGGCTCATCACTGTCGACTTTAAATCCACCGCCCTCTCGTGCCAGTTTGGCAGCAGAGCCCAGCGCAGCCACAATCGACGGCTCCTCGACCACCAGCGGCACCACGTATTCCCGACCGTTGATCAGGAAGTTCAGACCCAGACCCACGGGCAAACCCATGACACCAATGACGTTTTCGATCATCTTGTCGGCCAGGTCAACCGACAGTGTATGGCGCCCGGACTGCAGGTTCTGATAGTCGTCTGCACCGATCAGTCCGCGATCCCGGACGGTGCGAACGCGCTCAGGCACCGACATCTTGTAAAACTGCGGGATCCTGGATTTTTCCATGGTCTTGAACTCTGACATTAAATTGATTGCGATTAAGCTGGGCCCGTCTCAAACTGCAGTCCGACACCATCCTCAGAAAGCCCCAGATCTGGCCAACCGCCCCGCTCCAGATCTTTGACTGCAGCGTCAAGTTCGACTACATCCGTTCCGGCCAACAGCGCGAGGTCACCGCCACCTGCACCGCAGGGCTTGCAAGCGACTTCAGCCGACTCTGCCGCTGCGATGATCTGTTCCAGGGGCCGAGATAAAACCGGCGCATCCATCATTTCCCCAATTTTACCCATGAAGCGTCGGAAGTTATTGATGCAGGTCATGAACCCGGCCGCATCATCCCGTTGCACGAACTCAAGCGCCGCACCACAGCACTTGTCCATCTGCTGCAACAGATGACGCGACTGTTCAGCGCCATGGCTGCGCCAGCGATCGAAGCAAGCCAGAAAGTCCGGGGTCGAGGCCGAAGCGCCTGCCCAGACGAACACCATCTCCAGGCCCTTGGGCAAACGGACCGAATTGACGTTAGCGCCGCTTTGGGTCAACTGGAAACGCTGACAACCACCAAACAGGCTGGCGGCGATATCAATCCCGCTACCAAGACCACCCTGCCCCTCGCGATAGGGCGCCAACAAAACGCTCCATAGCCGGTCGCGGACCACGTCGACTGGGGCCGGATCGAATATCGCTTCCAGTGCTCCAGCCAGAGCCACCGTCATCGCAGCACTTGAGCCAATCCCGAGTTTAACTTCACCCTCCGGGGTCTGCTGGTAAAGCTCCGAGGTATCAATATGGATCTGCAGACCGTCAACCTTTGCCCCACGCCGCGCGCCACGCTCGAACTGCCACTCAAGTGTTTGCCGCGCTCGCTGAAATGCCGGCTGCTCGGCCCGATGGTCCAGCCAGTCGATGCTCATATCGCTCATCAGCCTGAACTTGACGGGTTCGAGACCCAACTGCGGAACCTCAATCTGGCTGGCATTTCGGGAGCAAGCCTGGACCGACACTCGAGCGCGCCGATTGACCGCCAGCACCAGAGCTGGCGATCCGTTCAAGACCGCGTATTCTCCGATCAACACGGCTTTCCCCGGGGCAGAAGCAACCACCCGCATGATCAACTGACCAAACTGGCGCCTGCGCCCAGTCCAGACCGCAGAACGTCTTGCACCCCGGTCAAACTGGACAAGGATTCGGCCACGGCATCGGCCTGGCCTGGTAAACAAATCGCCTTGACCTGGGGACCCGCGTCAATCGTGAAAAACACCCCTGAGCCTTGCGCCCGCATTTCCCGAATCGCATGAATGCAGGATAGCGTCGCCGGGTTCCAGTACAACAGGCCAGGACGCGCGGCTAAAGCACTGGCGTGCATCTTCAACGCGCTGTGCTCGCTGACGTCGGCCAGACGATCAAAATCCCGCTGTTCGATCGCATCCCGCGCCTCAGAGAGATCGCAGTCAATCGACGCCACCCAAGCCGGGTAGTAAGGCGAGGTATCCATGGTCAGGTTCATGCCCTTCCGCGAAGACACAGCCTTGGGCCCGGAGGATGTCACCGCCACCACAACTTCCAGTGGCCAGTGTTCCGGCCCTGAAATGCCATAGGCCAAACAGTCGCTGCCGTCATCCAGCCGCCCTGCATCCATCTGGCAGAAACCGCCAAACATCGAGCGCGCTGCCGACCCAGAACCTTGACGGGCGATGACCGATAGCGCCGACGGGTCAAGATCCGGGCGAAACAGATTCGCTGCGGCAACCACCAGAGCGGCGTAACCGGAAGCCGAGGAAGCAAGCCCCGCCCCGGTTGGAAAGTTATTCCGACTGACAATCCGGCAACGAGGGCCATCCCCTGCGCGAAGCAGATCCAGTACCGCGCCAACCGACGCGGCATCCTGAGCCCGCCCGTCCAACTCGAAGGTATCAGCCGACAGCGACGGATCGATCTCGATCCTGGTAACGGTCTCAAGCGCATCGAGCGTGATGGACAGCGAACCCGCCGCAGGCAGATTCAAGCGCATGCTGCGCTTACCCCAGTATTTGACCAGAGCTATATTGGCTCCGGCTCTAGCGATAGCAACCTTCAAGAACGTCGTCCGAGCACGCGGTGGAATCAACCCTTAATGATAAGTCAGGGATCGAGGGACGACAGGAGCAAGCCCCGTCACACCTTGGTGCCCGAAAACGGTTGAAAGCGAGCTCGTGGAAAATCGATTCGAATCTCAGTGCCTACACCCACTTCGCTGTCAGCCGAAAGATCCCAGCCAAAACGACCACAGAGTCGGCGGACAATGGCTAGACCGAGTCCATAGCCCTCATTGCTGCGGTCGTGCCCCCGGTAAAACGGCTCGAACATGTGCTCAAGATCACCTTCGCTCATCCCGCACCCGGTATCCCGCACCACAACACCGCGCTGGTCGATCAGAACATCAACTCGACCCTGTTCTGTGTAAGTAAGGGCGTTGCGAATCAGGTTGGTAAAGACGATAGCCAACACGCGCTCCGGCGCGTCAACCTCGAGCAAACCCTTGGCCTCGATCCCTGTCTCGATACTGTCTTTGCCCAATGCCGTACCAACCTGATCCAGCAGCTCGCTGAGCATGTCATTGAGCACCATGGAAGAGGTTGTCAGCTTGGACTCGCTCTCTCTTGCAAGCAGCAGTAGAGTTTCGACAAGCGACTCCATGTCAGCCACCGTGCGGCTCATTCGTTGCACAACGGCCAATCGCCGCTCGGGATCATCGAAGCGAGACAGCAAATTCAGATTGGTCTTGATCACTGCCAGCGGCGTGCGCAACTCGTGACTCGCGTTACGGGTGAAGTTGCGCTCGCGCTGAACGAATAATTCCAACCGACTAATGAACTGGTTGATGGCGTTGACCAGCGCGAGTGTTTCTGTGTCGCCGGTCTCGCCAAAATCCTCAAGGCTGAACTTCTGGAACTGACCGGCGCGGAAATCGTAATTACGCACCGCGTCGGCCAGTTTGATCACTGTGGAAACCGCCCGGCGCGACATGATGTAGCCAACCCACGTCAGGATGTAGATCAGCAAAAGCACGGCCGTTAATGGGGCGATGCCGAAGTAGAAAGCAAGTGCCGAAACCTGGACTTCGTCAAAGACCAGATACAGGCGCTGGTCTCCACGCTCGCTGACATGGATGACCGGCTGGGAACCAGCCTTCTCATCAACACGGTGGAAACCGAGAGGCTGCCCCTTCAACCAGTCGGGGACCTCGGTATTGTCTGCTCCTTTTGCCAGATAGCCGCGCAGATTATTGGTGTTTGGCAACGGAAAGTCACGGTCTTTCCCGTAGTGACTCCAAAAGTGCTCAGCTTCACCGTTCAGCGCTTCGTGCACGAGCACGTTTTCGACCACTAAAGCCGCAGCATAAACGCCACCAACGGTCGCGATGCTGATCGCGAGAATCTGCAGAATGAAAACCCGAACCAGTTTGGTGTCGAGGTTGCCCTTCAGATATCGGTTAAAGGCTCCCACGGATAAAGACTCCGGCTATCGGCGACTGAACCGATAGTGTGCGACAAGCCAGGCGTTTCCGTCGTCGAATGCAAACAATTCCTCGCAAGCCATGAAGAACATTCGCCAGCGCTGCCGCCAGAGATCAGCCTGATCGCCATAGGCCGACTGCATTACTTTCGAGACTTCACTTCGGCGGGCATCCATATTCTCCAGCCAGGCGCGCGAGGTTCGGGCATAGTGGTGGCCAGAGTACAAGCGACGGCTCTCAATGGCCATGTCATCCTGAAAATGAAGCAGCGTGTCGGCCGCAGGCATCAATCCGCCGGTAAAGAAGTAACGACCCATCCAATTGCCCTCACCCTCGGTTTCAAACGGATAAACGAGGTATCGATGGCAAAAAATGTGTACGAAGAGTTTGCCATTGGGACGCAACCAGCCAGCGATTCGCTTCATCAGTTCGCGATAATTGCGAACGTGCTCAAACATTTCAACCGACACCACACGATCGAACCGCTCTTCCAGCGTCAGCGTATTCACGTCGCGGGTAAGCACTTGGATATTGGTCAAGCCTCTTTCCCCAGCCTGAGCCATGATGTGCTCACGCTGTGAGGCAGAATTCGAAACAGCTGTGATCTGGCTGTCCGGGTAATGTTCGGCCATCCACAGAGTCAGAGAACCCCAGCCGCAACCCAACTCAAGAATCCGTTGTCCGTCTTGCAGCTGTGCATGTTCGCAGGTCGCCTTGAGCATCTCTTCTTCGGCGGTGTCCAGATCATTGACACCTTCCGGCCAATAAGCGCTTGAATACTTCAGACGTCTCCCGAGCGACAGTTGATAAAACGCTGCTGGCACCTCATAGTGTTGTTCGTTGGCTGCATCCGTCTCGATGGCCACAGCCGACTGCGCCAGCTCCTCAATCAGCTTTTGGCCGCGCTCCGATCGCTCCATCGGATCTCGGTCAAATTCCTGTTCGAGCCGACGCGTCAGAAGCCGGCGGATACCCATTCGCACAGCCCAGTCGGGCAAGCGGCCCGACTCGGCCAGATCAATCGCTTTCATTGACTGCTATTCCTTCGTGATGCGCGCCAGCTGGTTTTCCCTTGTCCTCGCGCGCCATCCAGAACAATAAGGGCAGCACAATCGCCCAACTCAAGCCCGTGGCCAGAATGACCTGCCATGCTGGCGCCAACCACTCGACCGCACCAAACCTTGACCCGGCGAAGTACGAAAACGGCGATCCGATGCCACCGGCAACGGCCAAAATCCAGAGCCGATGTTTGAACGCCGCCATCGAGTGATTGATGACCAGCGCCACCGAAATCCACAACAGCAAGATCCAAGCCGGCGCGAACTGCGAGGACGGCCAAGGCATGGCAAATTCGAGCAAACCGAGCTGAATCCAAGCTGTGTCCAGGGCGAAGCCCAGACCCAGACACACAAACAGCATTCGCAGATCAAGCGGGTGACGATTGGTCCGGTTAAGCTGCCAGATCATCAGAGCGCCGACCACCACAACGCCGGTCCAGAAGATGTTGTGGGCGGCCCCGATCACACAGGCTGGCCAGGCCAGTTGAAACAGGCCTTGGTTAATCAAGAATGCCCGGGTCACAGTGTCCCGCCGGTTAATCCACAGGCCGAAGCTGGCCGAAATCCAGGGGCTGCGAGCAGAAGATGGGTGTCACTGATCGCCCGCTCCCGGAATCCACCCTCGCAGTATGCCAGATAGTAACGCCAGCGCCGCCGGAACGCCTCATCGAATCCCATTGGCGCAATATCAATCCAGGCTTCCTCGAAGCGCTCCCGCCAGGCCTTAAGGGTCAGCGCATAACTGCCGCCAAAGTCTGCCATTTCAATCAGGCCTAACTGGGTCGCCCTCGCCATTGCAGCTGTGATGGAGCTGACCGATGGGATGAAGCTGCCAGGAAAAATGTAGCGCTTGATGAAATCCACAGTTTTGAGCGATTTCGCATAACGAAAATCTTCAATCGTGATGGCCTGTATGAGCGCCAGCCCGTCTGGCTTCAAGCGCTGCTCGATCGTCGCCAGATAGGTATCCAGATAGTGGTGCCCCACCGCTTCAATCATCTCTATCGAAACCACCCGATCGTAGAGTCCATCCAGGTCTCGATAATCCTTCAGCAAGACGGTGATCCGATCCGACAGACCGGATTCTTCGACTTTGTGGCGAGCGTATTCGAACTGCTCACGCGATATGGTGGTCGTTGTGACTTGGCAGCCGGTGGTCTTGGCGGCATGAATCGCCAAACCGCCCCAGCCGGTGCCGATCTCGAGCAGGGTATGCTCCGCTGTCAAACCCAACCGCTCGCAGATCCGGTCAAGCTTAGCCACCTGAGCCTCCTCCAACGTATCGGCCTCGTGCTGGTAAAGCGCACTGGAGTACATCATGCGCTCGTCCAGCCAGGCGGCAAAAAACTCATTCCCCAGATCATAGTGTGCCGAAATATTCTTTCGGGACCCGGCAAGGCTGTTTCGGTTAAAGCTATGCCAGATTTTCATCACCTGACCGGTCAAACGAGCGCTTCCGGAGTCAATCGCTGTCAAGACGTCGCGATTTCTCGCCAGCACCTGAATGACTGCAACCAAATCAGGACTGTCCCATAAGCCTGCCATGTAGGCTTCGGCAGCACCCAACCCACCACCGGTAGCCAGCATCCGCCAGAACCGCTGATCGTGAACGTCCACGCGCGCAGTCAGCGAATCCCGCTCACCAACACTCCATTGCCCTTGGCCATCCTGGACCAGCAAACGCCCATCGTGCAGTTTTTCCAGACGCTGAAGCACGCGGCCTCTGAACCACGCGTCCAGACGGTTTCGCGAGGACTGCCGACCTGTTTGCAATCGAATGGCTTTTTCGTTGGCGCTCATTGAGATTGAGTCCGCTTGTCAGGATGTGGAAAAAAAGGCACGCGATGAAGCCAAAGTTTGAGCGCCTGCCAGTAGATGGCGCCGAGCACTTTGACGGTTAGCAACGGGTAAGCCAGAGGCATACGCACCATGGCTGAACGATCCAGTGGCTTGCACTGGAGACGCATCCCGGCCGCAAAGCATTCTGAGTCGCCATCCATCACCAGCATGTGAACAGCAATAGCTTCGTCTTCGATTCGGAAGCGCCAGTCATAGTCCAAGCCCATGGGAAGAAACGGCGAGACGTGAAACGCCTTCGAAAAACAGAAGCGGTAGTCGGGCCCTGGTTGATCGCGAGCGTCGAGCACATAGGCATGGCGCTGCCCCCAAGGAGTGTTGTGAACCTCGGCAACGATGAATTCCAGGCCGTCTTGGTCATCCATGCAGAGATAAAAACTCACTGGATTGAAGCACACGCCCCATTGACGCAAGTGGGTCAGCAAAAAGACCCGGCCCTCTGGACGAGTGCCGACGGCTTCGGTAACTCGCTGCCTAACAGCTTCGGCGACCGGCTGTTCGAACGGCGCGATGAAGTCCGTTCGCCGAAAAGTGACGAGATTCAGTCGCTCGCGCGACCACCATGCCGATTCAGCACACAGTTCATCAATCTTGTCGACGTCGAACAGACTGAAGTAGAGCCGATAGGTGAACCGATGTTCCAACGGGGTGCGGCGTCGGTGCCAAACCTGCCCGGTCGCAATGGCATTATCCATGGAGTTGATTGATATGGTCGACAACGCGGCGAGCGCTTCGGGCACCATCTTCGTGGAATCCCCATCCCCACCACGCACCGCAGAACCAGGTGCTACGCTCACCGTTGATAGCGTGCCATTTCTGCTGAGCCTCGATGGCTTCAGGCGTGAAAACTGGATGCTGGTATTGACGCCGCACCAGAATCCGATTTGGATCTATGTCCTCGGTCTGATTCAGAGAGACGATGTAATCGGTTGGGCCATCGATATTTTGCAGGAGATTCATGTAATAAGAGACTCGACAGCATTCGGAATCTCGGGCATCACGACGGACATTCCAGGCTGCTCTGGCCGCAGGCAGACTCGGCAATATCGACGTATCGGTATGCAAAACCGTCTCATTGGGCTGATACCCGATCGCCCCGAGCACCTCTCGTTCTTGCTCGCTGGCGTCGATGAGCAAACGCAGGGCCTGATCGGAATGACAGGCAAGAACGACAGCGTCAGCCCGAAGTTCATCAGTATCCGTCTGCACCTGAACACCATTTTCCAGTCGCCGAATAGACTTCACCGGCGAAGAGGTCCTGAACGTAGCGTTGCACTGGGCGGCTCGATCTACATACGACCGACTGCCCCCGCTCACCGTACGCCAAATAGGGCGACCAGAAAGCTGGAGCATATTGTGGTTGTCCATGAACTGCAGCAGATGACGCATCGGGAATTCAGTCACCCGACCCATAGGCGCAGACCACAGCGCTGAAGCCATCGGCAGAAGATGCTGATTGGCAAACATGTCCCCGAGCCCACTTTCGGAAAGCCATTCACCCAGTGTCACGTCGGAATCCAATTGGTCCAACAGAGCTGGAGCCAGCCTGTAGAAACGCACAATGTCGGCGAACATGCCCCAGAATCGAGGGCTGACCAGATTCCTGCGCTGACAAAAAAGACGATTCAGGCTGCTGGCGTTGTACTCCAGACCGCTGGCCTGATCGGAGACAGCAAAGCTCATGTTTGAGTCTTCCCAGGCAACGCCTAAGGTTTCGAACCACTCGGTCAACAGCGGGTAATGCTGCTCATTGAAGACGATGAAGCCGGTATCGATATCACGTTGATTCTCACCCTCGCCGACTGTTTGCGTGTCGGCATGGCCACCAAGACGGCTGTCTGCCTCAAGCACGATCACCTCGTGCTTTTGACTCAGATGCCAGGCAGCGTAAAGACCGGAAACTCCGGCCCCGACTACGATCAGTCTCACGCCGGTGCTCGCAGCCTTCGGGTCTGCCGGATTTTTTCGGGAATAGGCTTCAGGTCCCAGATCAGACCGCACCAACTCATGAGTTTAAGCAGGTAGTAGCTAAGATCAATCTCCCACCAGAAAAAGCCCTGACGGGCCGAACCCGGGTAGTGATGATGGTTGTTGTGCCAACCCTCACCGAGGGTCAGCAAAGCCAGCCAGAAGTTATTCCGGCTGTCATCACGGGTCTCGTACCGCCGTTTGCCCCAAACATGCGCAAGCGAGTTGATCGTGAGCGTTGCATGGATCAAAACCACGGTGGAAATGAAGTATCCCCAGATCAACATCTGCCAACTGCTGGTTCCCAAAGTCGGCATGAATGCATTCAAGACCCAACCCAGTCCAAACCAGAAGACAGCGTAGAGAACTGGCACCGCAAGGGCGAATCTGTCCAACCATTGCAATTCCGGGTAAGCCATCAGGTCGGGGATGCGCTGCTCATCGGTCTTGAAATGCTGCCGGCTTAGAAACCATCCCATATGACTCCACAAGAAACCGTGCTTCGGCGAATGTGGATCATCCTTTTGATCCGCCTTGCGATGGTGTTCCCGATGATGCGCCGCCCACCATAACGGTCCACGCTGCGTGGCGGCTGCTCCTACGAGCGCAAAAATGAACTGGACAGGTCTGGACGTTTTGAATGCACGATGGGAAAAATATCGATGGTAAAAGGCGGTGATTGCGAACATCCTGACCAAGTAACTGACGAGGAAGGCGATCACCGCCACCTCGGATACTCCGACCCAGATGACGGCAAGGCAGGCCAAGTGCAGAAAAAGAAACGGGATGATTCGCAACCAGTCGACGGATCGCTGATCCGCGGTTGCCACGCTGCTGTAGCGTGAGGCATCGATCCAAGTCAATATCGTCTGTTTCAAGCGAGAGTTCCGATCCGCACAACCAAAAGGACGGGGCGAATGGTAGACCCGTATGCAGAATGCATCGTGAACACAGAATTTTTTCGCACGCGCCTCAATCCGCGCCTTCACCGCTAGTTGATCAGGAGAGCGCAAACTCCGCACCCATGATCAATCTCGCTCGACTCAGCTTGCTGTTGGCCATCGCTCTCACAGCATTCCCCCTTTCCGGATGCGGAGGCCGGGGGGGCACTGCGCCTCTGATTGATATCGAGGGCTACGAACAGGCGCTCGCGCGCTTCCCCGGATCTTTGGTTGCCGTAGATGAAGGCGTGGCCCGCTTCCAGTCAACATTTGAGGATTTGACTGCCCCGGACGTTGGCCCAAGGTTCCAGCAAACGTACGCTGAGACTTTCTTTTTCAATGATACGTTGCACACCATCGAAAATCGCGCAGCGCTCGTTGACTACATGGCCAGAACCGGTGCCGGGCTGGCGGAAAGCGAAGTGATTGTTCACCAGGTGATTCGCGACCAGGCCGATGTTTACGTGCGCTGGACCATGGAATTCAAGACCGAGGCGGCCGGGCGTGATATTCATTCCCAGTCCATAGGCATGACCCATCTGCGCTTCAACGAACGCGGGCAAGTCGTTCTGCACCAGGATTTCTGGGACAGTGGGCATGCCCTTTATGCCCACCTCCCGTTTGTTGGCTTCGCAGTCAAGCGCGCAAGGAGCTCAATGTGAAACATGCAGTCGCCGGATCGATCGTTGGTGCACTTCTCCTGGCCAATTTCTGTGATGTCGCTCAGGCTGCGCCCGAGCGAAGCGAATTGACGCGCTGCGCCGAACTGGAATTGCGCGTGGCGGGGCTTTTCAGCGTCGGCACCGCCTACCTCTATCTGGACCAATGTGCCCAGGCCGAAAACATTCTGGGTGCTGTCCCCAAACAGTTTTCGCTCACGCTGGACCGCGACTTCAAGGGCAAGGACCTGATCGAATCGGCCCGCTCGATCCTCACCCGCAATATGGGACTCGACGAACCCGATGAACTACCAGAATCCCTGCAGTGTCTGGCCAGCGCCTATGTCGACGCCGATTCTGGGGATCGCTACGACGTAGTGTACCGGCCCAACATGGGCCTGGAGCTTTACTTGAACCAGCAACTGATCAAGAGATGTGAAGACGGCGAGGACGCTGAGAAATATTTCATGATCTGGTTCGGCCATGATCCCTTCCATCGGCGGATGAGGGACCGACTGCTAGAACAAGCCGTGGCCAAGGCGAGCTAGGGAGAACTGTCGGATTTTTTCCGATTTTGGTGATTGGCGATCGTCAGTCAATCACCGCTACAATGGAACGCAGTCGCCAACTGCGCGGGTCAACTCATAATGCCGTTCCACCACACTTCCGTTCTGGTCGCTGTAGACGACTCCGACAGTGCAGGCCGGGCATTGAATTTCGCTTTGAAGATGGCTGAACGACTGCGCCTTCCCGTGCGTATCGTTCATGCGACAAAACCCCGCCGCGGCGAAACCGGAGAAGTCCACACGCTGGATCCCAAGGAGCTCCGTTCACGCTCCGATCGCTCACCGGAACACCAATCGGCTCTGGATGTGCTGGACCGGGCTCTGGCACAAGCAGGCGAGAGGGCCGTTTCGGTAGAGCCTGTCCTATTGAGCGGCGATCCGGCCGAAGCGCTGCTCCGCTACGCAGCTGAATGCGACCGGCCCATGCTCGTGGTGGGGCGGCGCGGGCTAGGCAGACTTCAGGGTCTGGTGATGGGAAGCGTCAGCGACAAGACGGTCAGGCTGGCCGACTGCCCGGTGACCGTCATCCACTGACTGAAGGCTGATCGGATTCAACCGCCGAAGCGGTTCAGGAGTGTGCCGATTGACTCCTGAATCCACTTACTGGTCGGGGTTAACCGCATATTGAATCGCCTCTCCAGACCGTGGGCATCAATCACGAACCCATCGTCGGGTAGTTCATCGATCCCTTCATACAGGGCAGAAACCAAACGCCCCACCTCAGCGCTCTGAGCCATGTGGCTCAGGGTTTCCGCGAACTCCGGGACCGACTGCGGCGCGTAGTGAACCTCGCGCCCGAAAACCCGGGAGAGCATTTCGCACAGTTCCGGCCCAGTGACCGGCTCAGGACTGGCCACATTAATCACCTCACCAGTACGCGCCTGCTGCAAAGCCGCAATCACCAGGCGACCCTGATCCTCGGTAGAGGTCCAACTCACGCGCCGTTCAGAAGAAAGCGGCGGATAGGTCAGACGACCCTGCTCACGGATTTCCCTGAGAATGTGCGGCCAAACCAGATTGGCCAGATAAAGCGTCGGCCGCAAAATCACAACGTCGAGATCGCTGGCCAGCAGTCGATCGGTCATATCGCGCAGACCATCGACGAAGTGGCCGGACGGCATGCTGTTCGAACACCAGGCAGAGGTGGTGAAGATCAGGCGTCCAAGCTTTGCCGCTCGGGCCGCGCTGATCATGTTGTTCACCATTGCGTCTGCCTCAAGGGTTTGAGGAAGAACGGGCAGATAGAAAAATGCGGCATCCATCCCTTCCAACGCGGTGCAGACAGACGCCTCGTTCAGCAAGTCACCCTCGAACATGTCAAGGCTCGAGGGCAGGCATTCGGCAGCTTTGCCCTGATCGCGACTGATCGCGCGCACCGAAAGCCCGGCCGCCAGAGCCGCGTCGACTACCGGATGACCTTGGGTTCCCGTCGCACCAAAAACGGCGAGTTTCTGGCTGCTGTCCATCACTGCAAAACTCCGTGAAGTCGTCTGTACCCCAAGCTCGGAGACTACCACCAAAGATCGCGAAAAAAAAAGGCGGCGCCATCATGGCGCCACCTTTCGAAATCCCCTCTTCCAGGGACCAGCAACCCTGTATTTGAAGGAGAGGGGAGAGCTTAACCACTCGCTGAGGCGAGCGTCCCTACCAGCAACTGCTGAAGCCTATGGTGCCCGGAATCCATTCGCGGGTCATGCGGGATTTTTCCCGATCTTTTGTAGGAAATTTGCTTACAAGGGTAGGAAATTTGCCATATCACTGCTCTGAACGAGGCTGGTGATACCATTTCGGCAATTCAGTATCGCAGGGGAGTCTCATGGCTAAATCTTCCGCCTATCAAGCCAAGGTGCCGGACGAGCGGGGTGTGATTCCGTATTCAGATGAAGAGCACTCGGTCTGGGCGGACCTGTATGCACGCCAGATCAAGATTATTGAGGATCGGGTGTGCCAACCGTTTCTTGACGGTCTGGACATGCTCAGGCTCCCGTCCGAACGAATTCCGCAGCCGACTGAGGTCTCTGCGGTGCTCCGGGAAAGAACGGGTTGGGAAGTGGCCCCTGTGCCAGCACTGATCAACTTCGACCGATTCTTCAAGCTACTTTCTGAAAAACGCTTTCCCGCCGCTTCCTTCATCCGTTCGCGAGATGATATGGACTACCTGAAGGAGCCCGATATCTTTCATGAAATCTTTGGCCACGCGACCATGCTGACCCACCAGGCCTTTGCCGACTTTACGGAAGCCTATGGAAAGGCCGGCGTGTGCGCCAGCAAGGAAGAGCGCGTCTTTCTCGCACGTCTGTACTGGTTCACCGTTGAATTCGGCCTGCTTCAGACGCCTCAGGGTGTTCGAATCTGCGGTGGCGGCATTGCCTCGTCGCCTGGCGAAACCGAGTATGCGATGGAGAGCCCCGAGCCACTACGTCGCCCATTTGACCCGCTTGATGTCCTGCGCACGCCCTACCGTATCGATATTTTCCAGCCGGTCTACTACATTCTTGACCGGCTCGATGATCTTTTCCATCTGGCGGGTGAGGACCTGCTTGGCCTGATCCGACAGGCCAGAGTATTGGGTGAATTCACACCGACCTTTCCACCGAAGACCAAGGAGGCCGCCTGATCATGTCAAATGACCACCTGACCGAGAAAAAGTGCCTGCCCTGCGAGGGCGGTACCGCTCCCTTGAACAAGGAGCGAATCGACGAATTATTGCCTCAGATACCTGGCTGGCAGGTTGACTCTGACCATAAGAAGATTTTTCGACGCTTTGAATTCAAGGGGTTTTACAAGACCATGGCCTTCATCAACGCCATGGCCTGGATTGCCAATCAGGAAAACCATCATCCTGACTTCGAAGGTGGCTACAACTTCTGTCTGGTCCATTTCACCACCCATGCCATCGACGGACTGAGCGAAAACGATTTCATCTGCGCGGCCAAGCTGAACGCGCTACTGGATGAGTAGTCAACCGGCCGAATCTGAGGCCCAGCTGAACGCAGCATCCGATGGAGATCTAGGCCAAGCGCTCGCCGCGGTCAACTCCGTTATTCTCGACAAGCCGGAGGTCGTTGAACTGGCATTCTCCGCGCTGCTGGCCGGTGGTCACCTGCTGATCGAAGATCTACCGGGCGTTGGAAAGACGACGCTGGCTCAAGCGCTTTCGAGAGTCTTGGGCGGCGACTGGCAGCGGGTGCAATTTACCAACGATATGCTGCCTGCCGATATCCTCGGCGTCTCGATCTTCAGACAGGAAGAGCAGGGTTTCGAGTTTCGGCCGGGCCCGGTGTTTGCCAACATTGTGTTGGCCGACGAGATCAATCGAGCTACGCCGAGAACTCAGTCGGCGCTACTTGAGGCCATGGCCGAAGGTCAGATCACGGTTGATGGTCAGACCCACCCGCTGCCCAAGCCGTTTTTCGTCATCGCGACGCAAAACCCGCTCGATCTGGCAGGGACATACCCGCTACCGGACTCGCAACTCGATCGGTTCTTGCTGCGGACTTCAATCGGTTATCCGTCGCCCGAGCAAGAGCGGCGACTGCTGATCGAACCGGACCGGAGAGAACTTCTGGACAGTCTGTCTGCGGTTCTCGACCCAACACGAGTGATCAAATTGCTCAACAAGGCGCAAGCGCTCCACGTCGCCGACCCCGTGCTTGACTACATTCAGGCTCTCATTCAGGCAACCCGAACGCATGCCAGTCTGCGCGCGGGCCTGTCACCCAGAGCCGCTCTGGCCCTGATCCGAACGGCCCGGGCCCATGCCCTGGTCAGGGGCCAGGCTTTCTGCCTGCCGGAAAATGTCAAACAAATCTTCCCTTTTCTCGCAACCCACCGGCTGCAGACGCTTCCGGAATCGGGCACCGACAGCGAAACGGTTGTTGAAGAAATCGTGGCCACGACCGCCGTTTCATAGATGCGGGCGGTCCTGTCGGGCGAAACCATGAAAGTCCGCCACGGCCTGAACCGCTGGTTCAAGGCATGGATCAAGCGCCGGGGCCCGAGCCAACCGCCTCTCACCCTGCATTACCGGCAGATTTTCATCCTGCCAACCCGCTTCGGCTGGATGCTGGGCGCGCTGATGTTCGCCATGCTCATGGGCAGCCTGAATTTCAACAACAATCTCGGGCTATTGACGACCTTTATCGTCGCCGGCCTGGCTTCCAATTCCATGCTGCTGGCTTACCGCACTCTCAATCGACTATGTGTGGCGCACACTCACGCAGCACCTGTTCATGCCGGTCAGGACGCACAGCTGCTCATTACACTGGCGTGCAATTCCGAGCGGGCAAGGCCTGGTCTGGAGATCTCAACCGATAAGCAGGAAAAATTGATTTCGCTGGCCGGCGGCCAAACGGCCTCGGTCTCGCTGAGCATTCCAACCTGGCATCGAGGCTGGCAAGAGCTGGGGCGATGCCGCATTCAAACCTGTCAGCCCATCGGCCTGTTCAGGGCCTGGTCATGGTTCTGGCCAGAAAGCAAGTTACTGGTCTGGCCATCCCCCGCTCAAAGCCCCCCGCCGCTGCCCGACAGTGCGGCAGACCTAGATGGTGAACTCGACCAGTCCGGCAGCGAAGGGGATGAATTCTTCGCGCTGCGCGATTGGCGCGAAGGCGACCCGCTGCACCGAATCGCCTGGAAAGCCAGTCAGAGACACCAAACTCTTTTGTCGCGTGAGTTTCGTCAACCACGCTCGCCGGATCTGATGCTGGACCTATCGCGGGCTCCAGGCAGGGGCCTTGAACACAGGCTCAGCATTCTGACCGCCTGGGCGCTGCAGGCGCATCGCCAGCAGCGGGCCTGGTCGCTGAAGCTTGGGTCGGAGATCCTGGGCCCGGCCCGTGACGAAGCTCATTTGCAGCGATGTCTGCGCGCGCTGGCCGAATACTGATCATGAGCAAGTGGCCGGCACTCAATCCTGTGGCCTGGACGATCAGCGCTTTTCTGGTCGCAGCACTTCCCCATCTGGCCGCCATGCCGGTCTGGCTCAGTGCGGTGGTCGTCGCAGCTTGTGCATGGCGGCTTTACGCAGCCCACGCCCAGAGCGGGCCGCCGCCAAAACTCATCCGACTGCTCATTACTGGAATGGCCATCGCGCTTGTGGTGATCGCTTTTGGCGGGCTTTGGGGACGCCGGACGGCTACCGCGCTGCTATGCGTGATGTTAGCCACGAAGATGATGGAGATGTTCACCTTGCGCGATCTTCGCCTGGTGGCGTCCGTCAGCTTCTTCCTGATCGCGACCCAATTCCTGTTTAGCGAGCGGCTGATGTATCTGGCCTATCTCGTCGTGGGTTGCCTGGTCTCCACAACAGCCCTGGTTCGTATTCAGGAGATCCACGCCAATCCAGAAGGTCTCCTACCAGACCAGAAAGACTCCGTGCGCAGCAGCGTGCTTCTTGTCCTGATGGCCCTGCCCGTTGCCTTGACCTTGTTTGTGCTGTTTCCGCGGCTGGCCCAGCCGCTCTGGGGCTTGCCAGATCAGGTCATGGATGGGAGAACCGGCTTATCCGAGGATATGAGTCCGGGCAGTATCAGCGAACTGTTTCTCGACGACTCGCCTGCGTTTCGCGTTGAATTCGAGGGCGACCCGCCCCCCGTCGACCAGCGCTACTGGCGTGGCCCGGTACTTTGGAACTTTGACGGCACCACCTGGACCCGTCCATTCTTTGGGGACACACCAACCCGGCAGTTTGTGCCCCCAGGCACTCAACCCATCCGTTACCGGGTTCAACTGGAGCCTCATGAACGGCGCTGGTTATTCGCCCTGGATTACCCGGTCAACGCACCGGATCAGGCGGTCGTAACGGTCGACCATCAGGTCATCAACCCGCATCCGATCACCGCGCTGACCGGCTACGAAATCACCTCCAACCCGCTTTTTGTTGATATGCCGCAGTTGCCGGACGGGGCGCGAAGCGTGGCTTTGCGTTTGCCGGAGGATCGCAATCCGAGAACAATCGCGCTGGCCCGGCAACTCAGGTCCGAACACCCGAACGACCGAGACCTGATCAACTCGGTGCTGCGCTGGTTCCGGCAAGAACCCTTTTCCTACACCCTGAGTGCTTCGCCGCTGGGGCGTCACGGGGCTGACGAGTTTCTGTTCGACCTGCGCGCCGGTTACTGCGAGTACTACGCCTCGGCGTTTGCGATTCTGATGCGGGCTGCCGGCATCCCGACCCGGATCGTCACCGGCTATCAGGGCGGACTGTGGCAAGAGGGCGGCGAATATCTGCTGGTTCGCCAGTCCGACGCCCACGCCTGGACAGAAGTCTGGCTGGACGGCTCGGGCTGGACCCGGGTCGATCCGACAGCCGCCGTGTCTCCCGACCGCATCGAGCAGGGTGCGCGCGGCGTGATTGCCCGGCCCGATGCCCTCTTTGATCTGGACTGGATCGAGCAGATTCGAAATCGATACGACCGTCTGCAACACCTGTGGAATCGCTGGGTGCTGGGCTTTGATCACGAGCGCCAGCAGGATTTCCTCAGCCGACTGGGTCTGCCCAACCTCAGCCCGGAACGCATTGCACTGCTTATGCTGGGGGTTCTGCTGCTGGTCAGCGCGCCGATCAGCTACCTGCTGATTCGCCGACAACCGCCGAAAGCGATTAGCGAAGCCCAGACGGCCTGGCTTCGCCTGCTCCAGTCTCTAAGAAGAATGAAAATTGAAAAGCACCCTGCTGAGACGCCCCTTGAGTTCGCCAAACGAGTCGAGCATATGCTGGCAGACAGGGGCCCCGACTTTTTGGGCCTGGCCAACGCCTATTGCCGGATTCACTATGGCGGTCAATCGGCGCTGACGGAGGATTTTGTCGCGCAAGCTCGCCAATTTTCGACACGAAGTTCGTGAACTGCCGGTAGCCTTCGCCGGTCAAACTGTTCAGTTCCTTGCATAACCGATGGATTCAGCCATGTCCTTTCACCGAATAGATCTGATCCGAGCCACCACAGCCCTGGCCTTGCTGCTTCTGCTGGCAGGTTGCGCAAGCATCCCGGCGCCACTGGCGGGCGAGTATGCCGACTTTCAGCCCGAGCAGGCGACTGAGCGGTCCTTGGGAGCCGAGGTGCGCTGGGGCGGCAGTATTGTGGATACCCGACCAGGCCAGAGCGAAACCTGCCTCGAGATTCTTGCCCGCGATCTGGACAGCAGCCTGCGCCCCGTCAGCGGCGACATGTCTTATGGCCGTTTCCTTGCCTGCCGCGAGGGTTTTCAAGACCCCGCCGTATTCACCCAAGGCCGCGATGTAACTGTTGTCGGACGACTGACGGCGTTTACCCAGGACACCATCGGCGAGTTCGTCTACCGCTACCCGCGGCTGGACACCAGCGCGATCTATCTCTGGCCAGAACGTCCAGACGTGATCTATATGGATAACTATCCCTATCGGGGGCCTTGGTGGCCGTACATGGGGCCTTGGTGGTACTGATTACTGACCGGCTCTGACTGTTTTTTGATACAGTTCAGTGATGCAGTTGACGCGGCGCCAGCAGGAAATTCTGGACTTCATTGAGCAGGAGGTCGTTCAGAGTGGACTGCCTCCCACACGCTCGGAAATCATGCAGCAATTCGGATTTGCCTCTCCCAACGCTGCCCAGTGCCATCTTCAGGCGCTCGCTCGACAGGGAGCAATTGAACTCCACCCAAATCGGGCACGCGGCATCATCCCCAAACGTTCAGCCACCTCACGTCCGATGTCTCAGATTCCGGTGATTGGTCGGGTTGCCGCCGGAAAACCGATATTGGCCGTCGAAAATCAGGAAGATGCCCTGGCGATCGAGTTTGGTGCTTTCCATCCGGCGCCGGATTACGCCCTGAAGGTCACGGGGAATTCCATGATCGAGGCTGGCATTCTGGATCAGGACCTGTTGCTGGTTCACCGAACCCCCGACGCACGCAGTGGGCAGATCGTGGTGGCCCGTCTTGGCGATGAGGTCACGGTCAAGCGACTGCGAAGACGCGGTCGGGCCACCTGGCTGGAGCCTGCCAACGCGGAGTTTTCAGCGATTCAGATCAGGCCGGACGACGACTTTGCTATAGAGGGATTGGGCGTCGGAGTCATCCGGTCGCGCCTGTCCTAGAGATCCAGCCGGAAGCGATCCCGATCCTGCAAAAAAGGCAACGCCTGCCGCAATCGCTCCAGCTCGGCCTTGTCCAGCGTCACTGCCTCGACGCGCTCGCTGGCGTCGAGTTCAATCAATCGCTTGCCTGCTCCGTCAACGACGACTGAGCGTCCAGGATAGTCCACACCTTTCCCGTCTTGCCCAGTTCGGTTCACGCCGATCACGAAGGCCTGATTCTCTATTGCCCTTGCGCGCAGGAGTTGACGCCATGCCTCAACCCGGGGGGTCGGCCAATTGGCGACAAACAGCTGCAGGTCAAAGTCCCGGTCGTTGCGACACCAGACCGGAAAGCGCAGGTCGTAACAGACCTGCAAGTCGATCCGCCAGCCACGCCACTCCACCAACCGATGGCGATCACCGGCCGTGTAGCGCTCATCTTCACCGCCGTAAGAGAACAAATGCCGCTTGTCGTACCACGCCGGCTGATCATCCGGCGGCACAAAGATCATCCGGTTGCGGCGCTGACCTGTTTCGTCGGCCAGTGCCACACTTCCAGTCAGCGCAGCCTGACGTTGTGCGGCCTGTGCCTTCATCCAGGCCAGCGTGGGACCCTCAAAAGGTTCAGGCTCATCGCCCTGATCACCCAGAAAACCGGTCGTGAAGGTCTCCGGCAGCACATAGAGATCGGCCCCAGGGCTGCCATCCATCAAAGCCTTCAGGTGATCGCGGTTGGCCTCACCGTCCTGCCAGCGAAGCTCAGCCTGCACCAAGGCGACTTTCAGCCGTTTCACGATCTCGTCCCGGCACCGTCCATGGCCGCCAGATCATCCAATTCCTTTGCGCTGAACCCGGCGCGAAGTCGGGCCGCATTGTTGAAAGGGCCGCGCAGTGCACCGGTGAAATAGTCTTCCAGCAACTGGCGAAAAGTGCTTTCCGGGGGCAGGTTTCGTTGCTCGCAAAGCACCCGAAACCACCGGCTGCCAATGGCGACATGGGCTTCTTCTTCGTGAAGGATGATTTCGAGCAGGCCTACAGTGGTCTTGTCGCCTGCCGAGCGCAGGCGCTGAATCATTCCCGGCGTCACGTCCAGCCCCCGAGCTTCCAGCACGCGCGGAACGAGCGCCATGCGGATCAGGACATCATGCGCGGTCTTCTCGGCCATTTCCCACAACCCGTTGTGGGCTGGCAGATCGCCGTAGGCCATACCCAGTTCAGCCAGGCGGTTGTTGAGCATGGTGAAATGGCGCGCCTCGTCCGCGGCCACGCGAAGCCAATCGCGGTAGAACTCGTCCGGCATCCCGGGAAACCGAAGCGCTGCGTCCAGTCCCAGATTGATCGCGTTGAATTCGATGTGCGCAACAGCGTGAATCAGCGCCTGCCGCCCTTCAACCGACCCCAGCGATCGACGTGCCAGCTTTGCCGGAGAAACCAGTTCAGGCCGTTCAGGGCGCCCGCAGTGCAGATCGCCGGGATCACCAGGGTCTGAGGGTGACCATTGCTGCTCCTCAATCCGTTGCCACAACGCCGCGACGCGCTGGCACTTGACCAGCGGGTCGCATTCAGCCAGGGCTGCGCGGGCAGCCGCCCAATGCTCAGCGTGGCTCAAGCCTTCTTGATCGCCGCGACCAGAGCATCGCCAAAGCCGCTGGTCGATACCTTGGTGGCTCCTTCAATCTGGCGGGCAAAGTCGTAGGTCACCATCTTTTCACCAACGACCTTTTCAAAAGCCTGCTCGATAAGGCGGGTCACCTCGGGCCAGCCGATGTAATCGAACATCATGCAGCCGGAAAACAGCAGCGAAGACGGATTGACCATGTCCTTGCCGGCGTACTTGGGCGCGGTGCCATGGGTGGCCTCGAAGACAGCCACGTTGTCGGCCATGTTTGCACCAGGCGCAATACCCATGCCACCGACTTCTGCGGCCAGTGAATCGGACAGGTAATCACCATTGAGGTTCATGGTTGCCAGCACGTCAAACTCGGCCGGCCGAAGCAGCATCAGTTGGAACATGATGTCGGCGATGCGATCCTTGATGACGATCTTGCCCTCGGGCTGTTGGCCGTCGTGTTTTTCCCACAGCTCGTCTTCCGTGATTGTGACATCTCCAAATTCCTGGGCCGCCACTTCATAGCCCCACTTGCGGAAGGCGCCCTCGGTGAATTTCATGATGTTGCCCTTGTGGACCAGCGTGACCGATTTGCGGTTGTTATCGATCGCGTACTGAATGGCCTTGCGCACCAACCGCTTTGAGCCAAAGGCGGAGATGGGCTTGATGCCGATGCCGGCATCCTCGAAAAACTCGGCGCCCATTTCCTCACGCAGGAAGCGCGCCAGCTTGCGGTTTTCATCCGAACCCGACTCGTACTCGAGGCCGGCATAGACGTCCTCGGTGTTCTCGCGAAAGATCACGGCATCAACCTCCTCCGGCTTTTTCAGCGGTGAAGGCACACCCTGGTAGTACTTGACTGGACGAACGCAGGCGTAAAGATCCAGCGACTGGCGAAGCGAAACGTTCAGAGAGCGAAAGCCTTCGCCGACCGGTGTCGTCAGTGGACCCTTGATGCTGACCACCAAATCCCTGACCGCATCCAGAGTCTCGGCCGGAAAATAATCGCCACCGTAGATGCCACCAGCCTTCTCACCCAGATAGAGCTCGGCCCAGTGCACCTTGCGGCGACCGCCATAGGCTTTTTCGACCGCCGCGTCCCACACCTTCATGCTGGCCGGGGTGATATCGACGCCAATACCGTCACCCTCAACGAAGCCGAGGATGGGCTGATCCGTCACGACAAGCTTGCCGTTTTCGACCCGGATCTTGTCGCCAGATTCCGGAAGCTGAATGTGCTGATACCCCATCGGATGGATTCCTGTTCGTTGTGATTAAGCACTCAATTTTACCACTGCGTATCTGCCGGACTGCTGGATATCACCCTTCCCCCTGCCCGAGTATTGATGCATCTAGTAAGCTGCTACAGTAGAAATGGGTGGTAGTAGGCGGATTTCAGAAACGGGCTGGCATATTTGATCGATAAGGTCTGAGTCTTGACATCTTCAGCCCGCGAACTGCTTGAAAGCGCCGGCGACCGCCTGCCCAGCCCCAATGGGGTCGCGCTGGCGATCATGGAGATGTGGGAAGATGACTCGACCACGGTGCAGCAGCTGGCAAGGCTGGTGCAGGCAGATCCTGCCCTGAGCGGACGCCTGCTCAAGCTCGCCAACTCAGCTGCGATGGGCAGTCGACCGGTCTCCGCCATCCCGGAAGCGATCGTGAGAGTCGGGATGCAGACTGTTGGTCAGCTGGCGGTGGCCTTTTCGCTGATCGACTCTCAGCATAAGGGCCTGTGCGACGGCTTTGACTACGATCAGTACTGGTCGCACTGCCTGCTCATGGCCGTGCTATCGCGCGGACTGGCGCAAGAAACGAGACTGGCTCCGCCGGAAGACATGTTTGCCTGCGGCCTGCTGGCCCGCATCGGTATGTTGGCCCTATCAACCATCTATCCCAAAGAGTATGGGCAACTGCTGACGGCCCAGCCGGAGTCACTGATTGATGCCGAGCAGGATCATTTCGGGGTCGACCACAACGAGCTTTCAGAAGCGCTGATGCTTGATTTCCGTGTCCCTGCAGCGCTGGCCGAACCGGCCCGTTATCACGAACAGCCCAACCAATCCAATTTCGATCTCGCTTCGCGTCCATTCAAGGTCTGCACTCTGCTGCATCTCGCCTACCGGCTGGCGAATATGGCCCTGGAAACCGGGCCGGACAGGAGCCGCCAAGCCGTGGTCAGCCAGTCTTTTGCCGCCAAGATTGGCCTGGCCGACGAGCGGCTGCGCAATATTTTCGACCGCAGCCTGGAAGAGTGGCAGGACTGGTCGAAGCTCTTTGAACTGCCCAGCCAGACCGCCAGAGCCTATGGTGAATCAAGCGGCGACGACGAAGCCTCCGTTCAAGCCAGCGTCAGGCCACTCAGAGCCTACCTGGTTGATCTAGCCGAGCATGCAGAAGCTCTGCAGCAGCGCCTTGTCGGCCTGAACGTCATGGCGAAGACATATCAGGATCAGAAACAGGCGCTGCAGGAATCGCTCGAACTCAAGGCCGATCTGTACTTTTTTCCGGGCACGGATCAAAAGCTCTGCCGTCTGATTCGGTCCACCGAATGGGGCAACTCAGCATTCCTGATCGCGGTTGTAGAAGATGAGGATCAGGCCCAAGCCATCGCCTGCCTGCAGGCTGGGGCAGACAGCCTTCTGGCAATCGGCGCAAGTGACGATGAACTCAGTGCCCGACTGCTGCCGGCACGTCGCTTTCTGGGTCTGGAACGGGCCTGGCGCAAGGATCGGGAGGAACTGACACGCACGGCCCGTGAACTGGCATTGGCGCACCGTCAGCAGGAAGTTCTTTCACTGACCGACCAACTCACCGATCTGCCCAACCGGCGGGCCGCCATGCAAGCCCTTACCCAGGCGTGGAGCCAAAGTACCCGTCAGGAAACTCCGCTGGCTGTGCTGATGCTGGACCTTGATCACTTCAAACTCGTCAATGACCAGCACGGGCACGCTGCCGGCGACAAGGTACTCAGATCAATTGCCCAAATTCTCAAGACCAGCGCCAGAGACAATGAATTTGTCAGCCGTATTGGCGGAGAAGAATTCGTTTTGATCGCGAGCAACGCGACGCTCAAGGATCTAATCATCGCCGGCGAGCGGCTGCGCCGTTCTTTGGAGAGTGCAAGCATGGAGCTGGGGCAGACGCGCATTTCCTTGACTGCCAGCATTGGGGTCGCGCAGCGCGAGGAGGGCTTTGGCGAGGCGGGAGACATTCTCAGCGCGGCCGACAAGGCGCTCTATGCGGCCAAGTCGGCCGGGCGCAATCAGATCTGCTTCTACCAGGCAGGCAAAGTCAGAAAACTTCCGGGCCGCTGAGAATGTTCTTTGGATTTAGTAGGGGTCGTAGCTGAAATTCTGGCCGCTGACGGAGGCTTCATACATCAGACCGCCCTTGGTCACCGTGAATATCGCCATACCCCGGTAGTAACCGGCGGCCGCGGTGGCTGCGTCATTCTGCCCGCCGCTGGCACCGGCACTCGCCCCGGTCGACCCAGCGGTCGCCGATGCCCCCGCAGTAATGGCTACAGCGCTGGCATTTGCACCGAACTCGAAGTTACCGGAAGTGAAGTCGTTCAGTGCTCGTTCGTCTTCAAAAAATATGATCTGGCTAAAGGCTTGGCCACCGGCCTGCAACCCAATGGACAGCTGAGTCATGGTTGTCTCGCCGACAGGATTCCCGCCAACGTAGACCCTGCCTTTGCCGCGCGCCGCCCCAATCCCCAAACCACCCTTGCCGATGGTCGGAAAAACAGCATAGCCATAGGCATCGTCGAAGAAAGCCGCACTTTGTCCTGCGTTGCGGAACACCTCGATCGTGGACTCGAAGTTGTCAGCCCGAGCAGGCGTCACAACGAATAAGCCCAGGAAGAAAAGCGCTGAAATAAACCGGAGGGTAGGCATCGAAAAAATCTCGCATTGCGGTGAAATGGCGGAGGGGGTGGGATTTGAACCCACGAAGGGCGCTAACCCTTGCCGGTTTTCAAGACCGGTGCATTCAACCACTCTGCCACCCCTCCGGATAGCGAGGCGACAAGTCTACCAAAGGTCGCCCCAATTAGGAAAATTCATCGAACGAACCTAGCCGATCGCGGGGACACCGATCAGCAACGGGTGCAGCCAAACCACAAAGGCCACGTACAAACCGAGGCCGCCAACGACGACGATCACATCATTGAGACCGGTTCGCGGCAACTGCGCGCCCCGACCACTGCCTGCCCGGCGACCGACCGAAATCCGATCAACCACTGCCCAGGCAAGAAAGCCGCCGAAGAGCAGAACGTCAGCCACCGTTCCGTTCGCCAGCAAATGGGCAATGGCCCAGGCCTTGACCGCGACCAGCATGGGATGCTTGAGCATGTCGCCAATCCGTCCTGGGAAATATGCTGCCAGAAGCGCGGGAAAAACCGGCAGCAACAGCAACATGCTCATGTGCCGAATCCCCGTCGGCAATTGATAAAGCACCACGGGTTCTAGCCGAGCCTGCCCATAGCCTACGATGATGAGCACGAATCCCACCAGGGCAATGACGCTGTAGAGGCCTTTGTAGCCCCATTCACCCATCTTCTCAACCATGCCCTGCCGGGCCGGTTCAGCGACGATGCGAATCGAGTGGATGCCGAGAAAAATCAGAAGGCCGAGAATAAGAATGGTCATGTCCGCTCTCTTGAATGTCGGTTGGCGGAGAGGGGGGGATTCGAACCCCCGAAGGGCCTATGAGACCCTTAACGGTTTTCGAGACCGCCGCATTCAACCACTCTGCCACCTCTCCGAAACTTGTGGAATCGCTGGTTGGGAGCGAAGCCGCGCATTATAGCGGTGCTGTCAAAGCTTTTCTGCCAGCCAGGACCGAACTGACTCCAAGGCTTGGGGCAAAGCACTGGTGTCAGTTCCACCCGCTTGGGCAAAATCCGGGCGGCCGCCGCCCTTGCCGCCAACCTGGCCGGCGACATAATTCACTAGTTCGCCTGCCTTGACCTTAGCGGTCAGGTCCTTGGTGACACCAGCGACCAGCCGCACACCCGAGTCGGTTGCCGTGGCGAGGACGATGATGCCGCTGCCCAACTTCTGCTTTAGTTGGTCGACCGTATCGCGCAGACCATTGGGGTCCACGCCCTCAAGGTTTGCAGCTATGAGCTTGGTGCCTGATACGTCCATCGCTTGACTGGCCAGATCGGAACCTGCCGCGGAGGCCAGTTTCCCCTTGATCCGCTCAAGCTCTTTTTCGAGCTGGCGCGAGCGCTCCAGTAATTGTTCGACCCGATCGGTCATCTCGCCCGGGCCGGCCTTGAGCCTGCCGGAGAGTTCGCGGACAGAGGCATCCAGAGACTGCAGCCATTCGACAGCCACGCGCCCCGCGACCGCTTCAATTCGGCGCACACCGGCCGAGATACCAGTTTCGCCGATGATTTTGAACAGCCCGATGTCACCCATGCGCTCCACGTGCGTGCCGCCGCAAAGCTCGGTGGAAAAGTCGCCGAAGCGCAGAACCCGGACTTCATCGCCATACTTGTCGCCGAAAAAGGCCAGAGCGCCGGCGGCAATGGCGTCGTCGTAGGCCATTTGCCGCTCTTCGGCGGCCACATTGGCCTGAATCTGCTGATTGACGATCCGCTCCACCTCCCTGATCTCCGCATCGGTCATCGGACCATGATGGGAGAAATCAAAGCGCAAGCGGTCCGGCGCCACCAGCGAGCCTTTTTGCTGAACATGCTGGCCCAGTACATTACGAAGAGCTGCGTGCATCAGGTGGGTGGCTGAGTGGTGACGGATGATATCGCTGCGACGCTCAGCGTCGACACTACCGCTCAAGATTTGGCCTGCCCAGAGTTCGCCCTGCTTCAGCCGACCAAAATGCCCGTGGTAAGTGCCGGCCAGCTTCCGGGTATCGGCCACCGCGAAAAGACCATCGTCGGATTCAAGCAAACCGGTGTCGCCCACCTGGCCGCCGGACTCCGCGTAAAAAGGCGTTCGGTCGAGAACCAACAAGGCGTCCTGCCCTGCCTGTAGCTTCTCGACAGGTTGCCCCTCGACAAGAATCGCGAGGAGCTTGAGATTGTCAGCGTCCAGTTGCTCGTATCCCAGAAATCGGGTCGGCTGTAGCGAAGCAGCCACTTCGGCCGAAAGCGCATCGGCATTGCCGAACTGCCCGGCAGCCCGCGCTCTCTCGCGCTGGGCATCCATGGCGGACCCGAACCCGGCATCATCTACCGTAAGGCCCCGCTCACGCGCGATATCGCGGGTAAGATCAATTGGAAACCCAAAGGTGTCGTAAAGCTTGAACGCAACGTCCCCGGGGATCACATCATCATCCAGCCCGGCGATGGCCTGATCCAGTAACTTCATGCCCTGGTCCAGAGTCTCCCCAAAGCGCCGCTCTTCGCGCTCGAGAACGGCAGAAACTTCGTCAGCCTTCCGCGCAAGATCGGGATAAGCCTCACCCATGACCTCGACCAGAGGTGCGACCATCTTGCAGAAAAAGAGGTCCTCGCAGCCCAGCTTGTAGCCGTGGCGAATTGCCCGGCGGATAATCCGACGAAGGACGTAGCCGCGGCCGTCGTTGGCCGGAAGAACGCCGTCGCTGACCAGGAACGCACAGGCCCGGATGTGATCGGCAATGACTCGCAGAGAGGGTGCATTGCGGTCGGTCGCGCCAGTCAGTTCGGCTGCAGCCGCAATCAGATGCTCAAAGAGATCAATCTCGTAGTTGGAATGCACCCCCTGAAGAATCGCCGCGAGCCGCTCCAGTCCCATGCCCGTATCGACGCAAGGCGCTGGCAGGGGCGAGAGACTGCCGTCGGCCGAGCGGTCGAACTGCATGAAAACAAGGTTCCAGACTTCGATGTAACGGTCGCCGTCTTCTTCAGGCGTGCCCGGCGGGCCACCCGGAATCTCGGGGCCGTGGTCGTAAAAAATTTCCGTGCATGGGCCGCAGGGCCCAGTATCGCCCATGGCCCAGAAATTATCGCTCTCGTAACGCTTGCCGGGTTTATCACCAATTCGCGATAAACGTGCGGGGTCGACACCGATGTGATTCAGCCAGAGATCAGCGGCCTCCTCGTCTTCGGCATACACCGTGACCCAGAGTTTTTCTGCTGGCAGCCCGCAAGTCTTGGTCAAGAACGCCCATGCGAACTCTATGGCGTCTTTCTTGAAATAGTCGCCAAAACTGAAATTACCCAGCATTTCGAAAAAAGTGTGATGGCGCGCTGTGTAACCCACGTTTTCCAGATCATTGTGCTTGCCTCCGGCCCGCACGCAGCGCTGCGAAGATGTGGCCCGGGTATAACCACGCTTCTCCGAGCCAAGAAACACGTCCTTGAACTGGTTCATGCCCGCATTGGTAAACAGGAGCGTTGGGTCGTTGGCCGGGACCAGCGAACTGGATGAAACGACCCGGTGATCGCGCTCGGCAAAGAAGTCTAGAAAGGCTTGGCGAATTTCGGCGGTGGATTTCATGAGATCACAGTCGATCAATGAACGGCATAACCCCTAATTGTAGTCGCTTGCCCCGACCTTAATCGATCAGTTCGCGAATCACCGACTCATCAAAACCCCGTCTCGTCAGAGCCTGCCGGCGACGGCTTTTCTCTCTGAAATCTGAAGCGGGCACATCCCCATAGCGGCGCCCATACCATTTGGCAGCCTGGGCCAGCCAGTCGACCTCCAGCGACCCCAGCGCCCGCACCGCCAGAGAGCGGTCTATGCCGCGCTCCGCCAACTCGGCCTTTATCCTGACGGGCCCGTAGGCCTTTTCGGCACGCGAACGTGCGAAACCCTCGGCAAAGCGCTCGTCGGACTGCAAGCCGGCCTCGGCCAGCTCGCCGACACAGGGCTCAATCATCGGTTCTGGCCAACCCTTGCGCTTGAGCTTGCGGGCCAGTTCCTGCGCCGAGTGCTCCCTGCGCGCGAGCAGCCTCAGCGCTGCCTCGCGCAGGTCAGCCGGGCTGGCTTCTGCCCGGTCTTTGACCATTAGCCCGCTTCGGCGGCTTCGGCGGCTTCGGCGGCCTCGGTCTCTGCAGCTTTTGCCTTCGGCAGCAGCTTTTCGCGGACCAGTCTGTCGATCTCGTCGGCCATATCCGGGTTGTCTTTGAGGAATTGACGAACGTTGTCCTTGCCCTGCCCAATGCGATCGTCACCGTAGCTGTACCAGGCGCCGGATTTCTTGACCAGTCCGTGCTCGACGCCCAGTTCAATCAACTCACCCTCACGCGAAATGCCTTCTCCGTAGAGTATTTCGAACACGGCCTGACGGAATGGTGGGGCCATCTTGTTCTTGACCACCTTGACGCGGGTCTCGTTGCCGATGACTTCGTCGCCACGCTTCAGGGCACCGATACGGCGGATATCAAGGCGGACGGACGAATAGAATTTGAGCGCGTTACCGCCAGTGGTAGTTTCAGGACTGCCGAACATGACCCCGATCTTCATGCGGATCTGGTTGATGAAGATCACCGTGCAATTGGTGCGCTTGATATTGCCGGTTAGCTTGCGCAGTGCCTGACTCATCAGACGCGCCTGCAGGCCGACGTGGGAGTCACCCATCTCACCTTCGATTTCAGCCTTGGGAGTGAGTGCTGCCACCGAGTCAACAACCACGATGTCAACAGCGCCAGACCGAACCAGCATATCGGTGATCTCCAGCGCCTGTTCACCTGTGTCGGGCTGGGAAACCAACAGGTCGTCGACATTCACACCCAGCTTTTCGGCATAGGTCGGGTCCAGCGCATGCTCAGCGTCCACGAAGGCCGCGGTGCCACCGGCCTTTTGCGCCTCGGCCACAGCATGCAGGGTCAGAGTAGTCTTGCCCGAGGACTCCGGTCCGTAGATTTCGATCACGCGCCCGCGTGGCAGACCGCCAACGCCCAGCGCCACGTCCAGCGCCAGAGAACCGGTGGAGATGACCGGTACATCCTTGCGGCCGGCATCGTCTCCCATGCGCATGATAGCGCCCTTGCCATACTGCTTTTCAATCTGGCCAAGTGCGGCGGCCAGTGCCCGTTTACGGTTGTCGTCCACAGTCATAATTCCTCTTTGATCTGGATTCGTTTCAGTCTCGCTGCGATGGCAGGATTATCACATAGACCCTGTTGCCAACCGAGCTACGAAAGCCGAGTGACTGCTTTTTCCTAAAGCAATCGGCGCGTTCTTCCTGCTCCGGGCGAGCCCGAAACCGGAGTTGTTGATTCAAAGCTTAAGCGGCCAGGTTCTCAAAACCTGATAAGGCCGGGCCGGGATGGACTCAATCAGGCTGAAGCTTTCGATTGGCCATATCAGCGGAGGCAGAGCGGCAAACTCCGGCTGCCTCGCAACCTGCCGGAAGAGCGTGATATGCGGTACGAATGCGCGTTCATCAAACCTCAGGTCCAGACTGCGCATCGAAGAAACCAGACCCCGAACCAAGGATCTGGACGGCTTGTTGGCAACACCACCCAGCCAGGCAACCCGCGCTCCGGGAAACCAGCCGAATCGATCCAGATGCCACGAAAACTCAGCATTTCTGATCGAGTCGGCAGCAGAACAGATGTCAGCAAGCCGATCGGCAGGCTGGTTACCCAGAAACAAGAGGGTCAAATGTAAGTTGTGATCCGGGACCTGGCGCCTTGACGTGCCCGAGATCAATTGTCTCCGCTTGATGATCTCTTCACGCATCGCCGAATCCGGCCAGCAGGCAAAGAACAGGCGCCGCGTCGACGATTCGCCGGACATTTGGGTGTTTTCAGGAATTTGCTGAGTTAAGCAAACGAGCCAGCAGGCCGTTGAACGCAGTCACAATCGTCGCCCTGCGCACTTCGTCGCGGTCGCCGCGGAAAAGATGCCGTTCCGTTTCAACAACGCCTCCCGGCAAGGCCCAACCGAAACAGACGGTTCCCACGGGTTTTTCGGGCGACCCTCCATCCGGTCCAGCGATGCCGGTCACAGAGACCGAAAAGTCTGCCCGGCTGTACCGCAGCGCGCCCTCGGCCATGGACGCAGCCACCGGCTCGCTGACCGCGCCGAAACGAATGAGGTCAGACGCAGCGACCCCCAGTAGTTCTTGCTTGGCTTCGTTGCTGTAGGTCACCAGGCCACGTTCGAACCAGGCCGAGCTTCCTGCCAGATCAGTGCACAACTTGGCCATCCATCCACCCGTGCACGACTCGGCGGTGACAATCCTGACCCCCCTGACCTTGCACTCGGCCGCCAGACTCGCCGTCAACGCGGCCAGAGCTTCGTCATCAAAGACTATCGATTCCTGCTGCGCCATTGTTTAAATTTTTCCGAGGCTGTAGGGGAGCGCGAGGCCGGCCACTTGCCTATCGCCCAGCGCTGGGCCATTCTAATCACCACGCGAGAATAAATCTTTCCATTGATGACAGGAGGCTTTCTCGGTGTCAGCCAGGCCAGAGAGCCAGAAAAAAGACGGTGACGCACTCGTCATGGAGCGCGATCGTCTTCCCGTTATCGCTCTGATCGCAGCCAACCTGATCCCGCTGGTCGGCATTTTCCTGTTTGATTGGGACGTCCGATACCTGCTCCTTCTGTATTGGCTTGAGAACCTTGTCGTTGGCGCCTTTACAGCGATTCGGATGTTCTCGGTTGGCGGCATCGGCGCACTTCCCATGGTGCTGTTTTTCTCATTCCACTACAGTTTTTTCTGCGGTGGACACGGCATGATCTTGCTTGGCGTCACGTCTTTGGCCGGCCCGGAAAATCAGGAGGCCCCTTTCCAGGAGTCCGGTATTCCGTTCCTGATCCCGCTTGAATTGCTGGGCAACACACTCGCATGGATCAAGCTGAACATGCCGGACCTTCTGTTCGTCCCGCTGCTGGCCATGGTCTTAAGCCACGCCGTCTCGCTGATCAGACACCACTGGCTGGGTCGTGAGGACGAGGGACGAAAAGCCCAAGACATCATGTCAGACCCCTACCGCAGGATTTTCGTGCTGCATCTGGCCATCATCGCGGGCTCCTTCTTCATCGTCTCGACAGGCGGCGGTTCTGCCGCTCCAATGCTGGCCTTGCTGGTCGGCGGAAAAATCTGGCTGGATCTTCGTCTTCACCGGAAAGCCCACCTGGATCGCCACCGCAAGGCGACCTCGATGGATTCCGATCGCACCCTATAATGCAAGTTGAGGGTCCGGCCGGGCCCGCACACGTTACAAAATCCGACAGCGATCCGCTCCCAGGTAATGCCCAAAAGCTCCCCCAACCAACACACGCCTTTGATGCAGCAGTACCTCCGCATTAAGGCCGACTATCCAGAGACGCTACTGTTTTTTCGCATGGGGGATTTCTACGAACTGTTCTACGACGACGCGCGTCGGGCGGCAAAATTGCTGGATATTACGCTGACCACGCGGGGTCAGTCGGCTGGACAGCCCATCCCCATGGCCGGTGTTCCTTATCACGCGGTGGACAGTTATCTCGCGCGGCTCATCAAACGCGGTGAATCGATTGCGATCTGCGAGCAGGTCGGCGATCCCGCCGAGTCAAAGGGCCCGGTCGAGCGCAAGGTAGTTCGTATTGTCACGCCGGGAACCGTGACCGATGAGGCGTTGCTGGAAGACCGTCAGGATCGGCTGCTGGTGGCGGTGTCACCGAGCAAGACTTCCTTTGGTTTGGCCTGGCTCGATGTGGCCGGCGGGCGGCTGCGCTTTTGCGAGCCGGATGATTGGGCGGAACTGCAAGCCGAACTCGAGCGACTGCGCCCGGCCGAAATTTTGTTTCCGGAGGATTTTGTGCTCCCTGTGCAGGGCCTGAACGCGGCTCTTCGACCAACTCCCCCCTGGCATTACGATGCCCGATCCGGCGAACGCGAACTATGCCGACAACTCAAGGTGCAGGACTTGTCGGGTTTTGGCATCGAGCAGACAACAGGGCCTGGTCTCGCTGCGGCAGGCGCTTTGCTGGCCTATGCCAAAGACATGCTTTCGGGCGAGCTTGAACACTTGGTCGGCGTTCGTGCCATCAAGCCCAACGAACATCTGACGCTGGATGCATCAACCCGCCGTCACCTTGAAATCGATGTTCATCCGGATGGTCGCAGCGAGCATACGCTGGTCGGGCTGATGGATACGGCATCGACCCCCATGGGCAGCCGCAAACTCAAGCGCTGGATCACCCATCCGCTGCGCGATCATGAAGTCTTGCGCGCCCGGCATGAGAGCGTTGCAGCCTTTCTAGCCCAGCACGTCCATATCAGCATCGCCGAAATGCTCTCCGGTCTGGGCGACCTTGAGCGCGTGCTGACCCGAATCGCGCTCAAGACCGCTCGTCCACGCGATCTTGCCACGCTGCGAGAGGGGCTCCATCGTCTGCCCGGGCTTCACGCACAACTTGATGAGCTTAAGCCTGAACTGCTGCAGCAGTTGCGCGACCGTCTGGCTCCCCAACCCGGACTTTCCGAGTTACTCGACCGCGCCATCGTTGAACAGCCGCCGATGGTGATTCGTGACGGTGGCGTCATCGCAGAGGGTTTTGACGCCGATCTCGACGAACTCAGGAACTTAAGCCGCAACGCCGGAGAGTTTCTGACGCGATACGAGACCCAGGAAAAAGAACGGACCGGGATCGCTAACCTTAAAGTCGGCTACAACCGGGTTCACGGCTACTACATCGAAATCTCCAAAGTTCAGGCCGACAAGGTTCCAACCGAATACAGCCGTCGGCAAACGTTAAAAAACGCAGAGCGCTACATCACAGAAGAACTCAAGAACTTCGAAGACAAGGTGCTGTCAGCCCGGGAACGCGCCCTGACGCGCGAAAAGGCGCTGTATGAACAGTTGATCGATGATCTGGCGGCCCGGCATCGCGAACTTAACCAGATGGCCTCAGCCGTAGCGACCTTGGATGTGCTGGTGAGCTTCAGCGAGCGAGCAGAGACTCTTGATTTTTCACCACCCGAGTTCCGAAATGAGCCGGGCCTGGTAATCCATGAAGGACGCCACCCAGTTGTCGAACGGGTACAGGACGAAGCCTTCGTGCCCAACGACTGCAGACTTGACCCCGACAGACGCATGCTAGTGATTACCGGGCCAAACATGGGGGGCAAGTCCACTTTTATGCGACAAGCCGCCCTGATCGTGATTCTGGCCCACGCCGGGAGCTACGTCCCTGCCCGCCAGGTCCAGATCGGACCGATTGACCGCGTGTTTTCGCGAATCGGCGCGGGTGATGACCTGACCCGTGGCCGCTCCACCTTCATGGTCGAAATGGTGGAGACGGCCAACATCCTGCACAACGCCACTGAGCAATCGCTGGTGCTGATGGACGAGATTGGGCGCGGCACCTCGACCTTTGATGGTCTGGCTCTGGCTTGGGCCGTCGCTACTGAGCTGGCACTTAGACTGCGAGCGATGACGCTATTTGCCACACACTACTTTGAACTCACGCGGCTTGCCGACGATCACGACGGGATTCACAACGTCCATTTGGAGGCTCGTGAACACGGCGACCGCATTGTCTTTCTGCACTCAGTTCGCGGTGGTCCGGCCAGTCAGTCCTACGGAATTCAAGTAGCGAAACTAGCCGGCGTTCCCCGCTCCGTCATCACTCAGGCCCGCAAGCACCTTGATCGGCTGGAGCAGGATGCCGCTCGTGCGGCATCGCCACAACTGGGACTGTTTGATCTGCCTCCGAAACCTGCGAATCAACCCGAAGAGCTCGATCCACTCAGGGAACAGCTAACGGAACTTGACCCGGACAGCCTCAGTCCCCGGGAAGCGCTGGATGTGCTGTACCAGCTACGAGCGCTTGCCCGGGCGGCCGACGAATCCTGACGCCGCCACTTGGGCTGGAGCAAAATCAGCCGACTTATCTGGGAAACGACTGAAACATTCTCGCCACCGTCTCGTCGATCAGCTCGGCAGCATTGCGTCGGGTGCGCTCAGTCACGGTATTGCGCGCCCTGCCCTCCCAGACCATTTCGTTCTTGCCAGCATCGATCAGATCGACCACCAGCGTGCCTTCGGTCACCTGATCAATCTCGGTGCGCGTGCTGTAGGCCGGCCACGGGTTATAAAAGCCATAACGATAGTCGTAAAACGTCGGGCCCATGTAGGGCTCAGGCACCTCGCGGGTCCGGATCCGCTCATCCAGATGGGCCTGGAAGTTAACCAGAAGATCAGCCTCGGCCGCGTTTTCAGCGAAGGTCAAACCCAACTCCTCAAGCTCACGCCTGGTCGAGAACACCAGCTGACGGGATATGAGGCTTGCGTAACCAGCCCGGTCCGTGCCCAGCGGGTCAACGAAAGCAAAACGCTCATACGACGACAAATCCACGCCGGGCGCTTGCATGGTATCGATGCGCGCACCGGTCGCACAGGCACTCAGAAAAACCAGCAGCAAGGTCGCCGTAACGATATTCCTGATCATCAGTGTCACTCCAAGTCAACTGAACTAGGGCAGAGTATAGATCGCAAGTGTAACTATATTTCTGTGCTCGGTTTGGGTAAGCTGCGTACGGGTGCGAAATCGTCTGGGGAAATTTGTCGCACTCTTTGTTTATTGATCTGAATCTGCCGCCTTATGGCCCATTCGAGAACCATGCGAAAAAATCTAAAGAATTTGGGCGCCTGCCTGGCGCTTGGCGTGATCCTGACCGGCTGCGAGCAGGAGCCAACAGCCCCGGCGCCTCCGCCGGTCGGCGTCGGTGTCTACGAAATAGAGCCCGTTGATATCAATCAGGAATGGCGCTTGAGCGCAAGGACCGAGGCTCTCGACAGCGTTGATGTTCAGGCCCGCGTCCAGGCCGAAGTCACCGGCGTCCTGTTTGATCGCGGGACCCGGGTGGAAGCCGGCCAGATCCTCTTCCAGCTCGACGATCAGACCCAGCGCGAACAATTGCGACAGGCCCAGGCACAGGTCGAGTCAGCGCGTTCTTCACTGCAGTTGGCCGAGCGCAACCTTGCTCGAGGCCTTGAAGTCGCTGATCAGGGCTTTTTATCGGCCGCCGACATCGACAAGCTCAAGAACGCCGAGCGCCAGTCAGTCTCGGCCCTGGAGTCCGCTGAAGCCGCCTTGGTTCAGGCACAGCAGAACCTTGATTACACGACGATCCGGGCTCCAATTTCCGGTCGCGTTGGTGACACCAGTGCAACCATCGGCAACCTGGTTGGACCCGGGTCAGGCCCGCTGGTGCAACTCCAGGCAACGGATCCGATTGTGGCAAGGTTTCAACTCACCGACCGGGAGTTTATGCAGTTGGTTCAGCAGCGCAACCAGGGCTTTGATCTTGACCAGTTGGAAATTCGACTGATTCTCGATGATGATCAGGCCCACCCTCACCCGGGAAGCCTGGACTTTGTCGATATTGAAGTCAACCGGGGCACCGGCACGGCGGACGTTACAGCACGATTTCCCAATCCGGACGATACGCTGGTGCCCGGACTATTCACTTCGGTTGAACTCCGCCTGAGGCAACCCTCTTCCCAGTTGCTGGTTCCCAATCAGGCTATCGGCCGCAACCAGTTGGGGCAGTTCGTGCGTATCGTCACGCCAGACAATACGATTGCAGAACGCCAGATCACCATAGAACGCGAACTGAGGACTTCTTCAGTCGTCGCTTCCGGACTGGACGAGGGCGACCTCGTCGTTGTTGAGGGTCTGCAGAAAATCCGGCCCGGCACCAGTGTCCAGACCGCCATGTACGACTGGGATACCGCAACCGGTCTGCTGGCACCCGTCGGATCAACCCAGCCGTGATCGAGCTTTTCCTCAACCGGCCGAAGGCGGCGTTTGTCCTGTCCATCCTGATCTCGCTGGCGGGACTGCTGGCGCTGAACGGGCTCCCCGTCAACATGTATCCCGACCTGGCGCCGCCGCAGATTCAGGTCCGCGCGGTTTATCCGGGCGCCAGTGCTGAGGTCGTTGCCGACACCGTGGTTCGTCCCATCGAACAACGTTTGAACGGCGTTGAAGGAATGATTTACATCGAATCCTCGGCCAACAGTGACGGCTCGGCAACCATGACCGTCACCTTTGCCACCGGAACCGATGTGGACATGGCGCAGGTCAACGTCCAGAACCGGGTCAAGCTCGCCGAAAGCCAGTTGCCTGAGCCTGTCCGCCGCGAAGGCGTGGTGGTGCGCAAGCAGGCAGGCAACATGCTGCTGGGCATCAATCTTTTCTCCGAACGGCCGGAGCTCGACGCTCTTTTCCTGAGCAACTACGCCAACACCTCTCTGGTGGAGAACGTGGCTCGTATTCCGGGCGTGGCCGAAGCGCAGGTGCTTGGGACCAGCGAATATGCCATGCGAATCTGGCTCAATCCGGAGCGCATGAACCTCCTTGGCATCACCGTAGCGGATGTGTACGCCGCCGTCAGCGAGCAAAACCGGATCGTTGCGGCGGGCTCACTGGGGCAGGAACCGGCTCCGCCCGACCAGGTGTTCACCTTCAACATCCGCAGCGAAGGGCGGTTGAGCGAGGCCGGCGAATTCGGGGAGACTGTGCTGCGCTCGGATCCGAGCGGGCGGGTGGTCAGGCTGCGTGACATCGCCCGGATCGAACTGGCCGCGCGCTCCTACGCGGCAACCGCCAAGCTCAACGGCCGCGACACGGCTTTCCTCGTGATCTACCAGCTGCCTGACGCCAACGCGCTCGATGTCGCCGAACGGGTTCGGGAAGAAATGATCCGCCAATCGGCCACATTTCCAGATGGACTGCAGTACGACATCCTCTTCGACAGCACGCGGTTCATTGATGAATCCATCAACGAGGTTGTGCAGACGCTCTATGAGGCGATCGCACTGGTCGTGCTGGTCGTATTCTTGTTCCTGCAAAGCCTGCGCGCCACCCTGATTCCGACCATTGCCATTCCGGTTTCCCTGGTCGGCACCTTCGCCTTCATGGCGGTTATGGGTTACTCAGTCAATCTGATCACGCTGTTCGGCCTGGTGCTGGCTATTGGCATCGTGGTCGATGACGCTATTGTGGTTATTGAAAATGTAGACCGACTGATTCACGAGAAAGGTCTAGCCGTCAAGGAGGCAGTCTCTCAGGCGATGCGCGAGATTGCTGCGCCCATTGTTTCGACCACGCTGGTTCTGCTGGCCGTGTTTGTGCCGGTTGCGTTTCTTCCGGGCATCACCGGCGAATTGTTCCGGCAGTTCGCGGTGACGATCTGCTTTGCGGTCCTGATTTCAATGGTCAACGCCCTGACCCTGTCGCCAGCCCTGAGTTCGCTGATTCTGCGCGGCGGTGCCCAACCGATCGCCTGGCTGAAACCCGTCGAGTTCCTGATCCAAAGACTCAGCAGTGGCTACAACTGGCTGATCGACGTGATGCTCAAGCGCATCGCAGTCTCGGCAACTGTCTTTGTAGGCATTCTTGCTTTTGTTGGCTTCCTCGCTCAGGGCACGCCAACCGGCTTTGTCCCCGAAGAAGATCAGGGCTACTTGTTCGTGGATGTTCAGCTTCCGGATGCCGCATCAGGCAACCGGACGGCCGCCGTAATGGAACAGTTGACCGCAATGGCTCTGGAAGATCCCGCAGTCAGTGACGTCATCACGATTTCGGGTTTTTCAGTCATCAGCGGCAGTGGAACCAACATGGGCTTCGGCGTGGTCGTGCTCAAAGACTGGTCGGAGCGAGAGGATCCGTCGTTGCAGCCTGCCGCCGTCGTCCAGCGCCTGAACGGCCGATTTTGGTCTATTCCGGAAGCACGCGCGATGGTGTTCAATGTACCGGCGATCCCCGGTCTTGGGGTGGTCTCGGGCTTTGACTTGCGTTTGCTTGATACAGTGCGGGTCTCTCCCGCCGAACTGGCGCAGGTTGCCGACGCCATCGTTGCCCAGGCGAACCAGCACGAGGCACTGACCCGGGTGCGCCATAACTTCCGCGCCAACGTGCCGATGTACGAACTGGACGTAGACCGGGACAAGACCAAACTGCTCGGGCTGAATTTCGGCGAGGTCTTCCAGACCCTGCAGACCCAACTGGGCGGCATTTATGTCAACGACTTCAGCCAGTTTGGACGAACCTACCGGGTCATGATGGAGTCCGAACAGGAATTTCGTCTGCGCCCCGAGGATCTGCGCAACTTTCAGGTGCGTAACGCAGCCGGCGACATGGTGCCGGTCTCCGGCGTTGCAGAGCTCAGTCCTGGCGAGGGCCCCACCCGCCTTGAAGGCTTCAACCTGTATCGTAGCGTGACCATCAACGGCGAGCCCGCACCCGGCGTGTCCAGCATGGAGGCGATTGAGGCGATGCAGGACATTGTTCAGCAAAACGCGGGCTCTGGCTTCACCTCCGGCTGGGCCGGGCAGACCCTGCAGGAACTGGAGGCCGGCAACATGATTGTCATGCTGTTCGCGCTTGCGGTACTGGCAGCCTATCTGTTTCTGGTTGCACTGTATGAAAGCTGGACCTTACCGGTTGCCGTACTGCTGTCCGTGCCATTGGCTTTTCTGGGCTCTTTTCTTGCCTTGCGCCTGACCGGACTTCCCATGGATATCTACGCCCAGATCGGACTGGTGCTACTGGTGGCGATGGCGACCAAGACGGCCATCCTGATTGTAGAATTCGCTATGCAATTGCGCAAAGAAGGCCGGGCAATCGTTGATGCGGCGCGAGAGGCGGCCAGTTTGCGCTTCCGGGCCGTGATCATGACCAGCCTGGCCTTCATTCTGGGTGTGGTTCCGCTAGTCACGGCAACCGGTGCAGGTGCTGCAAGTCGGGTCAGCCTGGGAGTAACGGTGATGTCCGGGATGATCGCGGCCATGGTATTCGTCACGCTCATGACGCCAATGCTGTATGTCCTGATTCAGTCCATGCGCGAGCGCTTTGGCCATCGTCCGACCGAAGCGGTCACCGCATGAGCCGGCCGGTGCGCAACCTGTTTCGTGGTTTGCGCTTTGCGTTCCGCGATAGACGAGTTCAGGGCCTGATCGGTTTCACCTTCACCATCATCGGTCTGGCCACGCTGTTCTACTCTTTGGTCGAGGGCTGGCCTTATCTTGATGCCCTGTATTTCGCGGTCATGACCATTGCCACAGTCGGTTATGGCGATCTGGTGCCGGTCACAAACCTTGGACGTCTGTTCACCATTGCTTACGTTCTGGTCGGACTGGGCATCTTCATCGCCGCGGCCAGCGCCCTGGCCGAGGCCATCCTGTCACAGCGCGAACCGGGCCCGGAAGAACCGACCGGGCCTTCGTCTAGACACAGAATCTGACCCTACACAGAAGAACAGGGCTTGAAGATGGCTCAGGGTTGCGGACGGATTCTAAAAACTTGCACGGTAGAAGACCATAGGCCCACTGTAGGTCCAGTTCAGCTTCCCTGTGAAAGCAGATCGTTCAACGTCGACCTTTAGAGACGAGTAGTCATAACCCAGGCCCAGACCCAGCCAGCTTCGCGGCTGCCAGGTCATTGCCAACCGGTAATTCTGGATTTGTCCCTCATAGTCGCCGAAAGCCAGGTAGAAGTATTCTGCTCGGGCATTGAGCCAGAGATTGCCGGGCAGAGACCACAGCGCGGCCAGACCCAGCACCGGCAGCGGCGCAGTCACATCACCGATATCCGTCCGGAATTCGCCTTGCGGCGAGCCACCCACGTCTGCGCTTGCGGAAAGCGCGACGCGCACGTCCGTGACATGCAACCCGACCGAACCTGCCAGTTCCCAGTTTTGGTTTCGCTGAAAGGCGTATTCGTAGCCCAGTTGGTAAATGTCGAAATCCAGACTTCCTCGGACCTCGGCGCCGACCGCAAAAGTTTCGTCACCCCAGACCACTTCACGATCGAGGTTCGCGCTGCGATCACGCGAATCGTTGAACCAGTTGGCCCGGAGCTTGTGCGTCTCTCCAAAACGCCAAGTCGCGTCAAGGCGAAATCGCGAAGCATCTCCAAGCCCGAACGCGCGTTTCCAGTCGACATTAGTGCCGGTTTGCGTCTCGCCATCAAGACGGACAATCGGATCGATATCCAAGAGGAAGGTGCCCAGCGAGAAATGCACGGGCTCAGTTAACAGATCTGGCGCGGTATCTGCCCAGCTTGGCGAGGCTATCGAGGCAGCCAGGCAAATAGCTATGGCGTTAACCTGGCAAAATTGAAATTTTCCAAAGCGTCGAGTCGTCATCACATCTGCTCCGATTTAGGCGGCGCTCTTTTCAGAAAAGCCAGCCCAGCTCAAAACGATAAGCATCGAAATCCGGCTCTGCGCCCTGACCGCTATCAATAGTGATTCGCTCCCAGCCTGCACGGGCAAACATTCCACCTCTGAACTCATATCGCAGACCGGCACCTACGTTCCAGCTGAAATTGGTATCGCTGTAGGTCGAGTAAAAGTCGCTGCAGATATAACCCCACCAGGGATCCCACCAGCAGTCGACTACCGGCGCGCTGTCACTGACGTTCGAATCGAGAAAGGTCCAGCCAACACCGGCCTGCAGGTAGGGCGTAAATGGGGCATCAAAGATGTTCCAGACACCCTTGAGCTGACCGGTAAAGGCAGTCAGGGTGTGGTCAATATTCACCAGACCCTGGTTTTCGGTGTCCAGCACTGCGTCATAGCCGGCCCGGAACCAGGAGCCATCAAAGTGCAGGGCCAGATTTGGCGTGAAGTTGTAGCCGGCGCTGAACCCCAATCCCAAACCGCCTTCGATATCAAGAGACGACTGATTGTCACCTCGAGCTCTCCTGGAGCCGGTCAGATAAAGGCCGGTACTTGCCTCCCATCGGCCCTCACGGCTGTACGTGCCGGCATTCCACTGCGCCTGAACGAGAAGGGGTAAAAGGCCAAGAAGCACCAATATGGACTGAACGATCCGCATGCCAAACTCCCTTAAACGAATAAGTGGATCAAAACTTCGCGCGCTGCCTGGATCCGGTTCAGCGAGCGAACAACTTGCCGGCCATTGCCATGACGCCGCTCACGCCCCCCAGCGAGTCCAGTGACCCTCCGCTTGAGGCCTTATCAATCATTTCTGGAATGGCACCTTGCAGACCATTCAAGGCGGTCTCCTGATCGAGTCCGAGTTGGTCGGCAAAACGCTGAATATCAGCGCTGTCAAACATCGAGGTCAACTGACTGATATCGATGCCGTCATTGCCGCCGTCACCAAGCCAGGTTTGGGCGAGAGAAGCCAGACCGCCGTTCTGCATTTTTTCAATCAACGCGCCAAGATCGACTTGCGCGCCCTCACCTGGCATCAGCCCGGCGAGCGCTCCGTTGATCTGATCCAGCGGGAGTGACCCGACCTGTGCTTTATCGGCTTGTGCCTGAAAGGCCTGGGCGCCAATAGCCAGAATTTGCTGAATATCCATGATGAGCTCCTCTGTCCGAGCCAGAAGTGTATTGACTAATCACGGCGCGAAATGTCGGTTTCGGTCAATGTGGCTGGTTACCTTATGAAACCCCCTCAGCTTGTGCGATCGTCCAGGTTCACCACAAAAGCCCGGATACGTGCGGCATTGGCGCCCACGTCGCTCAAGCCCACGCGGGACTTCGAGCGCATATCGACCCGGCTGCCGTCGCCGTCGGCCGAAACGCGAACCACCACATCATCCTTGAAACCGAACCAGAAGGTGGTGTCGGTAGCCTCGATGATGCCGCGCTCGGGATCGGCGGCGACGATCTCCCAACCCAGTCCACGGGCAGCTTCCAGAGCGTGATCAAAAACAATCGCAGGGTAGGCGTCGATCGTGAGGGGCTGGATTTCAGGGTAGGCCTCGCGCTGCTGACTGGCAATTTCCTCGCCCTGGTACTCGGGCGGATTGGGCGCATCAACGCGCAGCGGCACGATGGCGCGAAACGCCGGCGGATCGGAAACATCCGTGGTGATGTCATGGATTCGCGGCAGACTGCGGGCCTGGCTGAGTTGCCAGGCCGGAACAGCCGCAACCGCCGCGCCCAAAACCAGGCTCAGACCCAGCAGACCGGCGCGACCGGCGCGCAGCTTCGGAATGATGACCATAATCAGCGCCACCAGGGCACTGCTCCCACCAAGGTATACCGCCCAGCGCATCAGGCTGAATCCAAAGCGAAAGTCCCAGAATTCAAAACGCGTACCCGGACCAGCAATCAGCAGCAGCAACAGTGCGCTCACCGCGGCGATCAGAACAATGCGGGCGAGCAGTTTCAGCATGTCAGTTCTGCCCTGTGGTGACGTCTGCTCATGGACGATTAAGTGTAACGAATCCCGGTCAGAATCCCTGGCCTGCCGCAATCCTCAGACCATCGTCAGTCGCCGGCTCTTGTCCGGCAGATCCTCTATCGCGATTCGCAGGGTGGCCGGTGGCAGGTAGCCTGTCCCCTTTTCGGCCCACTCCACCAGCAGCAAGCTTTGCTCGTCAAGCAGGTCGGGAATGCCGAGAAACTCGATTTCCCCGGGATCGCCGAGGCGGTAAAGATCGAGGTGGTGGATCGTCAGGTTCTCAAGCTCGTAACTCTCGACCAGGCCGTAGCTCGGGCTCTTGACCCGTCCTGCGTAACCCATGGCGCGCAGCAGGCCGCGCACCAGAGTCGTTTTGCCCACGCCCAGGTCACCGGAGAGGTAAACCACGCCACCATCGACAAGGCGGGCTGACAGCGGCAGACCGAAGTCAAGCATGTCCTGCTCAGTCGGGAGAATGAAAGTTTCATTCATGCCGGCAGGATATCGATCAAATGATCGATCAGATCGCCGGCCAGAATCTGGCGGCGGCCTGAAGCGGCCGCATCACCGGCCAAGGCATGCGCCACAACACCGCAACATGCCGCATCAAAGGTTTCCAGACCCTGGCCCAGAAAGCTTGCAATGACACCGGTTAGTGCGTCCCCCATTCCAGCCGTCGCCATTCCGGGATTGCCGTAAGGGCAAACCGCTGTGCGTTCCTGCGGATCCACAATCAAGGTTCCATGCCCTTTCAACACCGTGACTGCCCGATATCGTTTCGCCAGAGCCCGCGCAGCCGCAAATCGATCCGCCTGGATATCGGAAACAGCACAACCCAAAAGTCGCGCGGCCTCCCCTGGATGAGGGGTCAGAATGGCAGAGTCCGACAAGGATGGCCCATCGCTGTCGGCCAGTAAGTTCAAAGCATCTGCATCCACCACCACCGGGAGATTTTTGCTCAGCGCACGCTGCCAGACCGCTCTGGACCACTCGCTCTTGCCCAGCCCCGGGCCAAGGGCGACGACCTGCGCTCGAGCCAGCAGATCATCCAGCGCATCCAAGGTTTCAGTCGCGTGGGCCATCAATTCCGGCTGCATCGCAATGGCAATAGCGCAATGCGGCTGTCGCGTCGCTAGTGAAACCAGACCGGACCCCGTCCGAAGGGCTGCTTGTCCAGCCAGGATCGGAGCACCCGCCATCCCCTCGTCACCACCGACCACGACGACATGCCCCAGATCACCTTTGTGAGTGTCGGGCAAGCGTGTTCCCAACCTCTGCCTGAGCATCTGCTTGTCCAGCAGGCAAGCATCGGGGGTGTGCACATCATGAATGGTGGCCGGGGTATCCAGATCGAAGAACAAGCGATCCCCACACCAGCGAGCAGCCTGACCCGTAAACAGCCCTCGCTTGTTGCCAATAAAGCTGACCGTGACTTCAGCCATCACAGACACCTCCAACGGCATGCCGGTATCTGCGCTGAGCCCGGAAGGCACATCGACGGCCAAAACAGGGCGAGAACTGCCGTTGACGTGCGCGATCATTTCAGCGAAAGTCCCCTTGGGCGGTCGATCCAGCCCTGTGCCTAGCAAAGCATCGACGATGAGATCGCCGCGAATGGCCGTATCGGGATATTCAATGGCGCCGCCGGCCTCCAACCAGTCCATTGCAGCCTGTTTGGCGTCGTCTCTCAGCTCATCGGGCGATTTCAATGCGATCAACTGGACCGCCAGCCCCGCCTCAAGCGCCAGGCGCGCAATAACGTAACCGTCACCACCATTGTTGCCGGCGCCACAGCACACCGTCATGGATCCCGCCTCGGGCCACTTGGCTCTCGCAACGGCAAAGGCTTTGGCGCCCGCGCGTTTCATCAAGCGATAACCGTCAATACCATGCTCGGCAATGGCCGCTTGGTCCAGCGCGCGAACCTGTTCAGACCGGTAGAGGCGTTGGCGTATATCCATGGGACAAGATTATGAGGCAATGGCCTTGGCTATACTCGACCGATGGAACCCGAATGTGCCCAGAACTCCGGCGAGATCAAGCCTGATGATCTTGCAGACCGGATCAAACATTGGGGACGGGAACTGGGCTTCCAGCAGGTCGCGATTACCGACACGGATCTAAGCACGTACGAACCCAAGCTGGATGCCTGGCTCGACAGCGGGCACCACGGCGATATGGACTGGATGGCTTCGCACGGACGCAAACGCTCCCGCCCCTCCCTGCTGAGACCCGGGACACAATCCATCATCGTCGCTCGGATGGATTATCTGCCCCCACAGGCAACTCTGGTCGAGGCACTGATTGAGCAACCTGAGAAAGCCTGCATTTCCCGCTACGCCGTTGGCCGCGATTACCACAAGGTGATGCGAGGTCGGCTCAAGCAACTTGCCAATCGCGTTGAGATGGCCATTGGCCCTTTCGGCTACCGCGTCTTTACCGATTCAGCGCCGGTGCTGGAAAAACCCTTGGCTGAAAAAGCCGGACTGGGCTGGATCGGGAAACATACCAACCTCCTGAATCGACATGCCGGATCCTGGTTCTTTCTCGGCGAAATCTACACTGACCTCGTATTACCTGCCGATGCACCTGTGCAAGACCACTGCGGCTCGTGTTCGCGATGCATGGATGTTTGCCCCACCCAAGCCATCATCGCGCCCTACCAACTCGATGCCCGACGCTGCATCTCCTATCTGACCATTGAGCTGAAGGGCTCAATTCCGATCGAATTCCGACCCGCCATGGGCAATCGCATCTACGGCTGCGACGACTGCCAGATGGTGTGTCCCTGGAACCGCTATGCACAATTCAGCGCCGAAGACGATTTCAAGCCGCGCAAGGATCTTGATGCAGGCGATCTCATCACCCTGTTTGGCTGGGAAGAGCCAGAATTCCTGTTGCGTACCGAAGGCACAGCGATTCGACGCATCGGCCACGAACGCTGGCTGCGCAATATTGCCGTCGCGCTTGGCAACGCGCCAACATCTTCTGAAGTGATCAAAGCCCTTCAGGCGCGGGCCGACCACGCATCAGAACTAGTCCGTGAGCACGTCGCCTGGGCTTTGGAGAGACACGGTTCAATGGCAACCAGTGGCGTCTAGATACCTGCAGGCCGCGCGGAAACCCAAGTTGATAGAATGTCAGGATTCCTATCGACGAGCTTCGGGAGACCCTGCATGGCGATTCTTCAGAAATTGCGCACTCTGCGCACCATTGGCGGCAAACCTCTGACGCACGGCCTGGCCGACGAGACCATTGAATACTTCGCCGACCGCGACGCGCGTCTTGAGCAAGCGGTCGATGACGCTCTGGGCGTGATCCAGTGCTGGCAGTCAGCGTATCCAGAACTCGTCTCGGAAGATGAAACGGTCCAGCGCGATACCCTGCAGGCCGGTTTCGTCAATTTCTACGCCGACGATGCTGTCAAGCCCTATGTGGCGCTGGCCGGCCGCGGGCCCTGGATCGTGACCGCAAAAGGCGCCATCCTGCATGACTCCGGGGGCTACGGCATGCTTGGCTTTGGCCATGCGCCGGAGAAAATCATTCAGGCCATGAGCCAGCCACACGTCATGGCCAACGTCATGACCCCAAGCTTCAGCCATCTGCGTTTGATTGAAGCGCTGAGACGCGAGATTGGGCACCGACGTGACGACCAGTGTCCCTTTGAGCGATTCCTATGCATGAACTCCGGCTCCGAGGCCGTCAGCGTGGCGGGCCGCATCGCAGATATCAACGCCAAACTCATGACCGACCCGGGCGGCGCTCGTGCAGGCTGCCAGATCAAGCGCATGTCCTTGACTGGTGGTTTCCATGGCCGGACCGAACGGCCGGCGCGCTACTCTGATTCGTCGCGCCCCACTTACGCCAAGCATCTGGCCTCGTTCCGGGATGATGAGAGCCTGGTCACCATCCCACCCAACGACAAAAGAGCGCTGCAGGAGGCTTTCGATCAGGCCAATCGAGAGGATGTGTTTTTCGAAGCAGTGTTCATGGAGCCTGTTATGGGCGAGGGCAACCCTGGTGCGGCGCTGGATCCTGATTTCTATGCACTCGCCCGTCGCTTGTGCGATGAACACCGCACGCTTTTGCTCATGGATTCGATCCAGGCCGGCTTGCGCGCGCAGGGAACTCTGTCAGTTGTCGACTATCCCGGTTTCGAAAACCTCCCGGGTCCCGATCTGGAGACCTATTCGAAGGCCCTCAATGCTGGTCAGTATCCGCTGTCGGTTCTGGCGATGAATCAACGAGCTGCCGAACTTTACAAAAAGGGCGTTTACGGCAACACCATGACAGCCAACCCGCGCGCGCTGGATGTAGGAGTGACTGTTCTCAACCTCATTACGTCCGAGCTTCGCCAGAACATCGTCGAACGGGGCCGGGAATTCGTGACGAAATTCAATGCCCTGAAAGATGAATTGGATGGACGCATCACCCAGGTGCAGGGCACTGGGCTGCTGTTCTCGGTGGAGCTTGACGGTACACGGTACAAGGCCTATGGAGAAGGATCGACCGAGGAGTACCTCCGCATGCATGGAATCAACGTCATCCATGGTGGCGAGAATTCTCTGCGGTACACCCCACCTTTCGGCATCACCAGTGCCGAGGTCGATTTGATCGTCAGCGCCACGCGCGAGGCTTTGCTCAATGGTCCGACCAAGCTCATGGAGCAAGCCGCCTGAATTCGTTTTCTCAGGTTTTGAGAAGTCATGATGATTGAATCCGTGGTGAACCCTCACCACGGAGACACTGCATGGCTCAGCAAGCCGTACCGAAAAGACCCTCGACCGCCGAAATCGCCCGTAGCGCAATAATCCGGGGAGGATGCGTGGCCGGGGAATTGCTGGCTCTCTCCAGTCTAGGCCTCGGGCTGATCAGCGGTCTTGTGCTGATCGCCAGCCTGATGCCCTGAGAAGTACCAAATTCAGGTGACTCAGCTCTTTCCTTCTTCGGCAAGATGCTGCTCTTTCTCGTCGGTGGGTATGTGACGCACGTCCGTACCCTCGACGAGATAGAAAATGTATTCGCCGATGTTCTTGGCGTGGTCTCCGATCCGCTCCAGCGAGCGAGCGATCCAGATTGAATTGAGCACCCGAGTTGTATGACGCGGTTCTTCTGCCAGGTAGCTGTAGTACTGGCGCAAAATCGACTCGTATTCGTCATCAACCTTCTGGTCGGCACGAAACAAATCCAGAGCGATTTGAGAGACCATGCGGACGAACCCATCCAGCGCATCGCGCAGCATGGTTCTGACGTGCCCGCCCATGACCTCAAGCTCATAATAGTTGTTGCGCGGGCGTTCTGACGCCGTCAAGGTGATCGCAAGCCGGGCAATCTTTTCGGCTTCATCACCCACCCGCTCAAGATCATTGATCGTCTTGACGATCGCCATGACCAGTCTGAGATCACTGGCGGTCGGCTGACGACGGGCCAAAATTTCCATGGCCGCCTCGTCGATCTCTTTTTCCATCAAGTTGACCTGATCGTCGGCGGCGATCACGGCCTCAGCCTTTTCGCTATCGCCCTCCAACACAGCCGCGACAGCGTCGGCCACCATTTCCTCGACCATGCCACCCATCCGCATGACGTCTCGCCGCAGATTCTCCAGTTCCTGGTTGAACTGGCGGGAAATATGCTGATCAAAAAACTTCTCAATCATGCCCTGCTCCGGGTCTGTCAGCCGTAACGGCCGGTAATGTAGTCTTCCGTCGCCTTTTTGGCGGGATTAGTAAACAGCTTAGCGGTGTCGTCATACTCAATCAGTTCACCAAGATACATGTAGGCAGTGAAATCTGAAACCCGGGCGGCCTGCTGCATGTTGTGCGTCACGATGACGATGGTGTAGCTTTCTTTCAGATCAATGATCAACTCTTCGACTTTGGCGGTCGAGATGGGATCTAGGGCAGAACAGGGCTCATCAAGAAGAATCACTTCTGGCTCGATGGCAATCGCCCGCGCGATCACCAGTCGCTGCTGCTGACCACCGGACAGACCGAAAGCGTTGTCGTTCAAACGATCCTTGACTTCATCCCAAAGCGCTGCCCTTTGTAGAGAGCTCTCGACCACCTCGTCGAGCTTCCGCTTGTTCTTTACACCCTGCAGCCTCAGGCCATAGGCGATGTTCTCGTAGATCGACTTCGGGAACGGATTGGGCTTCTGGAACACCATGCCGACCTTGCGGCGCAGTTCCGGGACGTCCACGTCCGGCCGGTAGATGTCTTGGTTATCGATCCTGATCTCACCCTCGATGCGGCAGATGTCGATCAGGTCATTCATGCGGTTGAAGCATCGCAGCAGGGTTGATTTCCCACAGCCGGAAGGCCCGATGAAGGCCGTGACGCGCCGCTTGGGAATATCCATGTTGATGCTCTTTAGTGCCTGATCGTTGCCGTAGAAGAGATTCAGGTCACGCACCTGCATGGACACCTCTTCAGAACTCAAGCGAAGACGTTGCCGGGTCTGTGCATTCGGAATGCCGGCGGAAACCCCCGGCGCTGATGTTTGAGACGCTTGATTCATGAGTTCCTCGATCGGTTCTAGTCGCTTTCGCTCTTGTAACGCTCGCGCAAGCGGTTGCGAACGGCGATGGCGGTCAGGTTCAGTATCAGGATCAGCCCGACAAGAATGAGTGCCGTGGCATAGACCAGCGGGCGCGCGGCCTCCGCGTTGGGGCTCTGAAAGCCGACATCATAGATATGGAAGCCCAGATGCATGATGCGCCGTTCGAGATGCACAAACGGGAACTGGCCATCGACCGGCAGGTTGGGCGCAAGCTTGACCACACCCACCAGCATCAAGGGGGCCACTTCACCCGCAGCACGCGCCACGGCGAGAATCAACCCGGTCATCATGGCTGGCGTGCTCACCGGCACGATCACTTTCCACAAGGTCTCGGCCTTGGTGGCACCGAGGGCGAGAGAACCCTCACGCATTGCGCGAGGAATTCGCGTCAAGCCTTCCTCGGTCGAGACGATCACGACCGGCAAGGTCAGCAATGCCAGAGTCAGCGAGGCCCAGATCAGCCCCGGTGAGCCGAAGGTTGGTGCCGGCAATCGCTCCGGGTAAAACAGCTGATCAATATTCCCGCCGAGAAAGTAGACAAAGAAGCCGAGCCCGAAGACGCCAAACACGATCGAGGGTACGCCGGCCAGGTTGTTGACCGAAATTCTGACGATCTTGGTTACGGTGCCCTGCTTGGCGTATTCGCGCAGGTAAATTGCGGCGAGCACGCCGAACGGAGTGACCACGATCGACATGATCATCACCATCATCACCGTTCCGAAGATGGCCGGGAAGATGCCCCCTTCGGTGTTCGCTTCTCGTGGATAGCCGGTCATGAAATCCCAGAAACGTGAGGCATATTCGCCGACCTTCTGCGGAAAACTCATGGCGTTGGCGCGCGTCGCACGCACCACATCACCCAGATTGATGGTGATTTCGCTGCCATCGCTGACGCGAGCAATCAAGGCATCCCTGCGTCCACTTTCGCGAAGTTTGACCAGCTCTTGAAAAATCTGATCGTAATCTTCGTTGAGTCTCTCGACTTCGGCCTCACTGGCCGCAATCTGCTGTGCCCGTTGGGCGTCGCTCAGGGCGTCGTTGAGTTCAATCTTGCGCTGCTCCAGGCGCTCGCGTTCAATCAGTTGATTGATCCGCCCGATCTCGTAACGCTCCATTTGGACTTTCTGCTCCGCCAACTCCCGACTTCGGTCCAATCTCTCTTCAAGCGCGGCCCAAGCGGCCTCTCCTTGGGCGACGATCTCCCCATTTTCCTGCACGGCAACCAGATAGCCGTAGAAGTCTCCCCACTCCTCTCTTTCCAGCACGATGGCATCCAGGGGATACCGATACTCCGACAGATTATTGTCGATGAACCACTGGAAATCCCGTCCGGTGACATCGCGGTTGCCCAAATGGAACAATGTTCTGCTGACCAGATCCTGATCGGCGGGCACGTCGTAGCCGGCCTCGCGAACCATTTGTGCAGTGACTGTTTCGGTCGCACGAATCGTGCCGAGAATCACCTGTGTCTGGCCATCACGATCGTAAGTGGCTTCGATCACGGGCGGTTGCCAGAAGTGCCCGAGGCCGCGTGCGGCAATCAACAGCAGCAGCCCGATGACCATCACCAGGCTGATACTGACCGCGCCGCCAATCAGCCAGATCCAGGGGTCGCCGCTTTTGAACCATTTACGCACAGAACATCTCCCTAAAGCGACGAATACTTGGCTCTCAAGCGCTGCCGGACCACTTCAGCGATGGTGTTGAGAATGAAAGTAAAGCCGAACAGGACGAGGGCGGCGAGAAACAGCAACCGGTAATGGGTCGAGCCGACAGCCGCTTCTTTCATTTCCACCGCGATATTGGCCGAGAGTGTCCGCATGCCTTCAAAAATGTTGAAGTTAACCACCGGCGAGTTACCGGTCGCCATGAGCACAATCATCGTTTCTCCCACGGCGCGTCCGAAACCGATCATGACAGCCGAAAAGATCCCTGGGCTAGCTGTCAGAATGACTACTCCGATCACCGTTTGCCAGGGGGTCGCACCCAGCGCCAGAGATCCTTGCGTCAGGTGACGTGGCACGTTGAACACGGCATCTTCGGCAATCGAGAAAATCGTCGGGATCACCGCAAACCCCATGGCAATGCCAACTACCAGAGCATTGCGCTGATCATAGGTAATGCCCACGTCTGTAAACCACTGACGCATCGACCCATCGAAGAACCAGATCTCAATGAGCGGGCTCAAGCTCACGCAGACCCAGCCCGACAGCAGAATGACCGGAACCAGCAAGGCGGCTTCCCACCCTGGCGGCACGAGGTAGCGAACCGTCTTGGGCAGCACACTCCAACACCAGGCAAAGCCCAGCATGGCCAAGGGCAGAACGATTAAGATGCTGAAGACCGCAGGCAGATTATTCTCGACGAACGGCGCCATCCACAAACCGGCGAGAAAGCCCAGAATGACGGTCGGCAAAGCCTCCATCACCTCGATGGTGGGCTTGACCAGACCGCGCATTTTCGGGCTCATGAAATAGGCGGTGTAAATCGCGCCGAAGATCGCCAGCGGCATGGCAAACAGCATCGCGTAAAACGCGGCCTTGAGGGTTCCCACCGAGAGCGGGATCAGAGAAAGCTTGGGCTCAAACTCGTCGGTGGCCGATGAGGACTGCCACACGTACTCAGGCTGCGAGCGACCTTCGTACCAAACCTTGTTCCAGAGGGCGGCCAGTGAAGACTCCGGGTGATCATTCCAAAGCTCTGCGTAATGCAGTTGGGGTCCACCGTCAGACCACATGACGGCATCGTTGCGGGGCGATAGCGAGACGTGCGTGATCGGGCGGTCCGAGACGTCTTCCATCAGGAGGGTCCGCGCGGAAGTGCCATAGTGAACACCAAGCCCTCCGGACGCATCACCAACCACAAAGCCCTTTCGCGAATACTCGGGGAAGATCGAGGTAATGGCTCCATCATGGCGCTTGAACTCTCGCACTCGGGTCAAGCGGCCAATATTGTTGTCATCCCGAACCAAGAAATATTGAAAAAGGCTGCCGTCAGAACCACCGACGATGACCGAAACCGTGCCGAGCAGATACTCCAGCGCAGTCACGGAAGCATTTGAATCTTCCAATACCTGGGCCGAATCCTTGAGTTCAGCGCGGGCCGGAGCGGAAATATCGTAGTAGTGCAGCCGCCCCTGCGCATCGCCTACGAGCAGAATCTGCATGGTGATGTCCAGCAACAGCCGGGTTGGCGGCGCCGGTGGGCGCGGCAATTCGAAACTGGATCGAACAAATTCCGTCGTACCGGTCATGAACGACCGGCGGGTCGCATAGCGGGTCAGAAGCAAACGACCGTCAGCCGTTGCCGCGGCAATCCCGATTCCTGTCGATCCTTGTTGAATGGCAATGACTTCGAGTGGCTGACCGGCATCATCGATCGGGGTCAGCAACTCATCGATCGGCAAATTCAGCTTGGGCAGCACCTGGCGAACATCGTCCGGAAAATCCAGGTCATAGTCGTGTTGAACCACTGCGGCCCGGCCGTCCGACAAGCCATAGGCAACCAGGCCTGTTCGCGGCTCTCCAGCGGCAAAGCTTCGTACCGATGCGCCCTTAAAATCCAGCTGTTCTTGAAGAAGCGGCTGACCACTACGAGGGTTGAAAAAAGACACCACTCCACCGGTGGTGAACCGAACAGCCGCTTCCTGGTAGCGTTCGCTGGCCAGAAAGGCCGTATCTTCGCCGTCTCCGGGCATGGCGTAGGCCACCGGCTCGTCTAAGCTTGCTCCCCGAAGCAGCGGCAGGACTTCGATAAACAAGAAAACGAAGATCAAAGTCAGCGAAATCACCACCCCATAGCCGGCCGCTGAAACAAGCGCACGCGTTCCAACATCCTTGAGGTGGCGTGATTTTCTGAGTTTGCGACGCTCTTCCGGTCCCGGGAGCAGGTCGCTCGCGGTAACCAAGGGTGGATCAGAACGACCGGTAGAAGACATGCAAACCCTTGCTAGTGACGACGTGCGAGTAAAGACTGCGGATGGCGCAGTCTATGAACGAAATATTTCATTTTTATGACAGAAGCGCTCCGCTCCGCGGCGAAGCACTTCGTCTAAACCAACTGCAAATCCCGACTGGCCGTCAGTCGGTAATGCCGAGTTCTGCTCGGAAACGTTCAGCCACAGCCGCCGGCAGAGGAATGTAGCCATCTCTGACCACAACTTCCTGACCTTGCTTGGACAGGATCAGCTTGACGAATTCACGTTCCAACGGTGGCAGGGGGTCATTAGGATGCTTGTTGACCGCGACGTAAAGAAAGCGAGCAAGCGGATAGCTGCCATCAGCTGCGGTTTCGGCGGTTGGCGGAACCAGTTCACCACCATGTTCCAGCGACAAAGGAATCGCACGCACGCCAGAGGTCTTGTAGCCAATACCCGAATAGCCAATGCCGTTGATCGACTCTGCCACGCCCTGAACGACCGAGGAAGAGCCGGGCTGCTCATTGATAGAGTCCCGGAAATCTCCGTCGCACAGTGCGTACTGACGGAAGTAACCGTAGGTGCCAGAAACGGCGTTACGAGAGTAGAGGGTAAAGTCACGCGACGCCCAATCCCCGCTCAGGCCGACCTGGCCCCAGCGAGTGATGTCTTCCGGATGGCCGCAGCGACGGGTTTCCGTAAAGATCGCGTCGACTTGCGGAATGGACAAGCCTTCAATCGGATTATCACGATTGACGTAGACCGCAAGCAGATCAACTGCGACGCCGAGAATTGTCATGGGGTAGCCAAAGCGCTCTTCGAAGGCCTGTTGCTCACTTTCGCGGGGCATCCGACTCATCGGGCCAAAGTTGGCCGTGCCTTCCGTCATCGCCGGTGGTGCGGTCGATGTGCCCGCGCCCTGGATCTGGATATTGACATTGGGATAGATCGTCTGAAACTCCTCAGCCCACAGCGTCATAAGATTGTTCAGCGTGTCTGAACCGACCGTAGACAGGTTTCCGGAAATTCCTGAGACCGGCACGTAATCCGGCAAGTTGGGGTCTACTTCAGCCCGCGCGAACGCAGAGCCTGCAGCCAAAACGGCGCCAATGGCGCTGTAGGTCAAAGCTTTTTTCAACATGTTGATCTCCTGATCAAGCAAACTGGATCGATACCGACGGCACTTTAGTCGGGTTTTATGACATTCAAATTACGCCTGAGCCACGTGCTGCTCAGACCGGACTGATACTCGCTCAGCAGGAAACACACAGCGGAAAGTGCTGCCTTGCTCAGGCTCTGATTCAACCTCAAGCTGGGCTCCATGACGCTGCATCACATGCTTGACGATCGCAAGCCCAAGCCCGGTTCCCCCACTGCTTCTACTCCGAGCGCTGTCGACCCGATAAAAGCGCTGGGTAATGAACGGAAGGTGGCGTGCTTCGATGCCAATCCCTTCATCAACGACCTCAAAAACTGCGGAACCATCATCGCGACCGAACCAGGAAACGCCAACGTATCCGCCAGCAGCGGTGTACCGCAGAGCATTGAGCACGAGGTTGGAGAAAGCAGAGTGGAGTTCGCTTTCCAGCCCCTGCAGGGCCATTAGATCGCAACGCTCCAACTTGATCTCATGCTGGTTGCCGTCCTGAAGCCGGGCATCATTGAGGATTCGATCGAGCATGCTCGGAACCTCGACGATCTGGCCTTCGGGCACCTCGCTGTCCTCTGTCTCCAACCGCGAAAGCTCAAGCAAGTCATCCACCAGCGTAGACATTCGCCGGCATTGCAGCTGCATTTCATCAATCGGCTCACGCCACTCCGGATCCAGCGCCTCGTCCTCGCCCAGGGTCTCCAGATAACCGGACAACACGGTCAGGGGCGAGCGCAGCTCGTGGGACGCATTCGCCACAAAGTCTCTTCGCATGGCTTGCAGACGCAGCATGCGGGTGACATCCCGAAACAACGCCAGATACTGGTTAGACCCATAGGGAATCAGACGTACCGAGATGCTCCTGGATTCATCGACTGGCGATCGCAGCACGACCGGGTTGTCGAAATCTCCGGCCTTGAGATACGCGACAAGCTTGGGGTTGCGGACCAGATTGGCCAGCGGCTGACCCAGATCGCGCTTGGAAATCAGGCGCAGCATCTCTTCGGCAGCGCTGTTGAACCAGAGAATCCTATGGTCTCCGTCCAGCACCAGCGAACCGTCCGGCATGGCCGAGGTCGATTCGCGAAATTCCCGAATCACCTTGGCCAGACGCTTCTTGCGCTTGTAGTACCGCTTCTGCAACCGGAAATAGTCGTCGAAAACTTCACCCCAGATTCCCCAAGATTCAGGGGGATTGCGCTGCCGGCCGCTGCCTAACCACTTCTCGAGCTTTCGCAACTGCAGGAAATGCCGAGCAAGCAGGGCAACCAGCGCCAAGCTCAGCCACCATCCCAGACCACCGAAAACCAAGCCACCCAATAAGGCAACGGCCAGCAAGCCAGCCAGAAAATAAATCTCTGCCAGCCAGGCCCTACGCATCAATTTCCGACTCGAGTGGAAAAGCGATAACCTGCCCCGCGAACCGTCTGGATATAGCGATCCTTCTTGAAAGGCTTGAGCACCTTGCGCAACCGAAGGATATGCACATCAACCGTGCGCTCCTCCACATAGACCCCGCCACCCCAGACATGGTCGAGCAGTTGGGCACGCGAGTAAACGCGATCAGGATGCGACATGAAGAACTTGAGCAATCGATATTCAGTCGGGCCAAGATCCAGCGGTGCGTTGTCGGCGAACACCCGATGACTGGCCACGTTGAGCACCAGCCCATCGGCGCTCACCTCGTCGTCCCCGTCAGCCGGAGAGGAACGTCGCAGCACAGCCTTGATCCGGGCGAGAAGCTCTCTGGCAGCGAATGGCTTGGTGATGTAGTCATCGGCGCCGCTGTCAAAGCCGCGAATCTTGTCGTCTTCCATGCCACGTGCGGTCAGCATGATGATAGGCAAATCCCGCGTCAATTCATCGCGTCGCAGGGATCGGGCAAACTCCGGGCCATTCATATCGGGAAGCATCCAGTCGAGCAAGATCAGATCCGGGCGTTGATCGGTCAGTGCGATCCGAGCGGACTGGCAATCGCCGGCTTCCATGGTCTCGAATCCTGCTCTCGACAAGTTGAATGCCACCATCCGACGGATGGCCTCGTCATCTTCGACCAGCAGTATGCGCTGCACGGCGATCCCTTTTTTTGCCGATTTCCTCACGCGCAATTGCAACAAGTCAATATGACAGGACCATGAAGCGAAGAATCATCCCGATTTGTAGCGGTCCAGAGCTTCTGAAAGCGCCGTCTGCACGCCGGCACGCAGAAATTCGGGCCCCAATACCTCAACATCAGCGCCATAGCGCAGAATCTCCATCTGAAGCTCGCGGTCTTGGCCAAATGGCACGGTCAACTGATAGGTGCCATCCGCCTGCCACGTACCTTGCTGATCAGGATGCCACATCTCTTCGGCAGCCCATCGCGCTGCTTCGGCACTGAACTGCAAGGTAGCAACGTGATCTGCAGGGCCGGAAAAGATGCCAAAGGCCGCATCCAGCTGCTTGCGAATCAGGCGTGGATCGACCTCTTTGGCAGCCTCATCAAGTCTTGTCAGGCTCCTAATCCGCTCCAGCGAAAAACTTCTCAGCCCCTCAGCCCGGTGACACCAGGCGTCGAGATACCAACGGTCTCGATAGCTGGTCAACCGCTGAGGGGAAATTTCGCGTGAACTCAAGTCATCTCGCCGGCGACCGTGATATTCGATCTGCAGACGCTGACGACCAAACAACCCGCCCAACACGTCTTCAAACAAAGCTCCTGGAACGGGCCGACCGGCGTCCTTGCGGATATGAATGCGCTCCGGCTGAGCCGAAAAATCCAGGCCCTGACGGTCCAGCAACTGGTTGATCCGCTCCTGCACACCCTTCAGTTCACCCTCCAGCAGACCCGGCTGCACGTTGCCGAGAATGTGTCGGGCGATCAGCAGCGCCTGCAGTTCCTCAGGGCTGATCCACAAACCGGGCAGCTCAAAGTGCCCGGCCAGGCTGCGATCATAGAAGAATCCTCGCCCCTCTTCGTCCTGCTCCAGCGGGGCACCCAGGGTGTCACGCAGTTCAGCGATCAATCGATACAAAGTGGCCTGGCTGCAGCCCAGTTCTTCCATGAGCACATGTCGAGAGACCGGCGTTCGACGCTGGCGAAGAATATCGTGCAAGTGATACAAACGTTCGCGACGCGACATACGGCGCTTCAGCCACCGCCCCTGCAGGCCTTGCAGCGGCCATAGATCTCGAGCACCTGGTGCCTGGCTCTGAAGCCGTGAACCTTGGCTGCCTTGTCCAGCGCACGAATGAGGCTGTGGTCGTGTACCTCGGTTACTGTTTGGCATCGCTCGCAGATCAAAAACTGCCCCTGGTGCTGATCCTCGGGATGGAAGCAGCTAACAAATGCGTTGAGGGTTTCCAAACGGTGGATGAAGTGGTTTTCGAGAAGAAAGTCCAATGCTCGATAGATGGTTGGCGGCGCAGCGCCGGGGCGCTCGCACTTGAGCTTATCCAGCAGGTCATAGGCCTTGACCGGGCCATCTGCGTCCAGGATCATTTCGAGCACTCGGCGCCGCGTCGAGGTCAAGCGCAGCCCCTGCACCCGACACTGGCGCTCGACCTCACCCATGACCTCTTTGGCCTCCATGCGACCGAGTTTAGCAGGTGGCGCCTGAATCTCAGGCATTGGCGGCCCGCTCTGCGATCCAAGCCAGAGCCCGCCTGATTCGACTCACACTTCGCTCCCGCCCCATCAGCCAAAGCGTCTGGTCAATGCCCGGCGATTGCCCGTGCCCCATGAGAGCCACTCGCAAGGGCATACCAATTTTCCCAAAGCCGATGGCAAGGTCATCGGCAGTCGCCTGAACAGTCGCCTGCAGCGCTTCAGGGCTCCAGTCAACAAGCCCTTCAAGCTTGTCCAGCAGGACTTGCAGCGGCTCGGCAGCGACTGGGCGCAGGTGCTTTTTGGCAGCTGCTGGATCAAAGTCCTCGAAGTCTGCGTAAAAGGCGCGGCTCTGGTCAACCAGTTCTTTGAGTGTCTCGAAACGTTCAGCCTGCACACTGCGCAAGTCGTCAAGACTGGGACCGGCCGCTGGATCCAGTCCAGCCTGCGCCATGTGCCATGTCAGCTCAACATGAATCTGATCGCGATTGCCCTCGCGCATGTAATGCTGATTGAGCCATTTCAGCTTTTCGGTATCGAAGCGAGACGGCTTGCGGTTGACATCCTCTATTCGGAACAACTCGATCAATTCCTGCCGCGAGAAAACTTCCTGATCCCCATGCGACCAACCCAGGCGTGCCAGGTAGTTGACCAGTGCGTCTGGCAGATAGCCCTGTTCCCGCCACGCCATCACGCTCACCGCACCATGGCGTTTGGAAAGCCGCTGGCCATCGTCTCCGAGAATCATAGGCACGTGGGCAAATTCCGGGGGCGTGGCGCCAAGCGCCTGATAAAGATTGATCTGGCGCGGAGTGTTGTTGATGTGGTCGTCGCCGCGAACGACCAGGTTGATCCCCATGTCGAGATCGTCAATGACCACGGCGAAGTTATAGGTGGGTGAACCATCCGCCCGTGCGATGATCAGGTCGTCAAGCTCTGCGTTGGAAATTTCGATCCTCCCGCGCACCCGATCCTCGAACACCACACTACCGTGGTCCGGATTGCGGAAACGGATGACCGGGGCCACACCATCCACCGGCTCCGAGCGGTCCCGACAATGGCCGTCGTAGCGCGGCTTCTCACCAGCTGCCATAGCCTCGGCACGCAACTTGTCCAGACGATCGCGGGAACAGTAGCAGCGATAGGCCTGCCCGCTGTCCAACAACTGATGCAACACTTCCTCATAGCGACCCTGACGCTGACTCTGGTAGAACGGACCTTCGTCATACTCCAAACCCAGCCAGTCCATGCCGTCGAGAATCGCTTGGACCGAGGCCTGGGTTGATCGCTCGCGGTCGGTATCTTCAATGCGCAGGATGAAAGCGCCACCGGACGCTCTGGCCGCCAACTGGCAGAACAAAGCCGTACGCGCACCGCCAATATGCAGGAAACCGGTCGGTGAAGGCGCAAAGCGTGTGCGGATCTGGTCAGGACTATGGGTCATGAAATGAGAAACGGAATCGGAGGGCAGCCGATCATTTTAGCGGATTGCCACGTCTGCGAAAATCTTTGGCCATGCGGTATAAAGGCAAATCCTGGAATTCACAGTGACCTCTTCGAACCGTGTACAGCCACATGAAGCTCGCAGCCTGAATAATGACTCAAACCCCACTCCACAGTGCCGCTTCAACCGGCCATCGCCGGCGATGGCGACCGCGTTGGCCCGGGCCCGAGCGAATGTTGCTCGCGGCACTGATCGCCTTGTTTGCGGTCTCGGGTGACAGTGGGCTGGACGCAATCGAGCAGGCCAAGGCCCGAGGCGTGCTGGTCATGTTGACACTCAACGGCGCAAGCACCTACTACATCGGGACCGATGGAGAGACCGGATTTGAGTATGACCTCGCCCAGGCTTTTGCCGATCACGTCGGCGTCCCTCTGGAAGTGATTGCGGTTGATGCGATCGGAGATCTGATTCCGGCCCTGGAAGCCGGTCGGGGCGATTTCATTGCCGCCAACCTCAGCCGCACCCCCAACCGGATGTCCAGACTTCGCTTCGGACCAAGCTACAAGACCATCCGGCCCGTTGTCGTTTATCGGCGAGGCAGCCGAAAGCCTGATGACTTGAGCGACTTGAGCGACGGTGACCTAGTCATACCGGCCGGCACCAGTTACGCCGGTTGGCTCAGGCGGAATCATCCCGAACTGGACTGGACCGAAGACTCCGAGGCCAGTGTAGAGGACCTGCTCGATGCCGTCAGCGACGAAACCATTAGCTATACCATTCTCGATTCCAACATCTTTGAACTGAACCGGCGCTATTTCCCGGCGGTGCGCAAGGCCTTCGACCTGCCGGTCAGCCATAATCTGGCATGGGCGATTCCCCGCAAGAACGATGACACGCTGGTTCAGCAGATGCGCGAGTTCTTCCATCAGGCCGAGGGCAACGGTGCATTGGCCGAACTCCGGCAGCGACACTATGACCATCTGGACAATTACGAGCCCGTTGGGACTTTCACCTTCATGCGCCAGATCCGGGATCGGCTCCCGCAATTGCGTCCCTGGTTCGAGCAGGCCGCGCGAGAAACCGGGCTGGACTGGCGCTTGCTCGCTGCCGTGGGCTATCAGGAGTCCCATTGGGATCCGGAGGCCACCTCGCGCACCGGAGTTCGGGGCGTGATGATGCTCACCCGGAGAACCGCCCGCCAACTCGGTGTGGAGGACCGGCTTGATCCAGCCCAAAGCATTGACGGGGGCGCTCGCTACCTGGTGTCCATGATCGACCGCATACCCGATCGAATCGAATTTCCGGATCGCTTGTGGCTGGCTCTGGCGGCCTACAACATCGGCTTCGGTCATCTTGAGGATGCACGCGTTCTGACCGAACGCCGCGGCGGCAACCCCGACAACTGGCTCGACGTGCGCGACAACTTGCCCTTATTAACTCAGGAGCGCTGGTACCAACAAACGCGTTTCGGCTATGCGCGTGGGTATGAGCCGGTTCATTTCGTTGAGAATGTAAGAACGTTCTTTGAAATTCTCTCTTGGATGGAGGGTCGAAACCACCCTTTACTGGTTGACAGCAGCCGCCAGGCCGAAACCTGAGCATTACTGGCCGGAATTGCCGCCCAATCGGTCCAGCCACAGGCAATGACCGGCGCTTTCAGCAATCGCCCGTAGTCTCGTTTGGTGTTCTTCCATCTCTTGCGTGTTGACCCTGACAGCCGCAAGGCGGCTTAGATCAATGCTTTGCTCCCGGCCATGCTCCGTAACCGCGACCGCTGGCCGCTGATCGATTTCCAAACCGAGCGAGACCTGGCCGCCAGTCATGGCCAAATACACTTCAGCCAGCAACTCGGCATCCAGCAAGGCCCCATGCAGATCGCGCCTGGAGTTGTCGATTTCGTAGCGCTTACACAAAGCGTCCAGACTCACCCGCTGACCTGGATGCAACTCGCGGGCAAGCACCACGGTATCCAGAATCGTCGCCACATCTGCAATCCGGACCGCCTGATCCATTCGCAGCCGAGCCAACTCAGCATCCAGGAAACCAACATCGAACGGAGCGTTGTGGATGATGAGTTCAGCGCCTTCGATGAAAGAGAGAAACTCATCGGCAACATCGCCAAAACGCGGTTTATCGGCCAGAAATTCATCAGTAATGCCGTGCACCTGCAGCGCACCTCCCTCGACCGCTCGATCCGGATTCAGGTAGACGTGATAGTGCCTGTCCGTGATCCTGCGGTCATTGATCTCAAGACAGCCGATCTCAATAATCCGGTGACCATCACTGTGCTCCAGACCTGTGGTCTCGGTATCAAGGACAATCTGACGCATCAGTCTTCTTTTCCTCTAATTTGGGGTTAGCGGCCAGTCCGATTCACCATCAGACCGAAGCGGCGGCCTCGGTTGCAAGTTCATCGGCACGTTCATTCTCAGGATGCCCGCTGTGCCCCTTGACCCAGTGCCATTCCACTGAGTGCCGGGAGACGGCCTGATCGAGACGCTGCCAAAGATCAACATTCTTGACCGGTTTGCGGGCTGAGGTTTTCCAGCCGTTTCGTTTCCACTGCACCATCCACTCGGTAATCCCCTTGCGGACATACTGGGAGTCGGTCGTCAAGACGACCTGACAAGGGCGCTTCAGAGTCTCGAGCGCCTGGATCGCGGCCATCAGTTCCATGCGGTTGTTGGTCGTTGAGCTTTCGGCACCCGACAGCTCTCGCTCGGTCCCGTTCCAGCGCAGCAGAGCCCCCCAGCCACCAGGCCCGGGATTACCCTTGCAGGCACCATCGGTCCAGATTTGAACGGGCTCAGTCACGCGGCCCGACAGTGGGTAGCCGGCGTCGGCACTGCAGTCAGGCGAGGCCGCGAAAACTGAAGCGGGCGAATCCGCGCAGGCCGCGAGGGTTTTCGCGCCAGCAAGGCAAGCACAGGCGTTAACCCTGGCACCAGACCTTGCCAGACATTTCGACCGGGAGTCGCCAGACAAAGCGCATGGCGGGCATGAAGCATTTGAAACTGGGGCCAACTCGGCAACCACAGGGCACGCTGCTTCAATTCCCGCCACGCCGCGGGATGCCAGGGATTCGCGGATATGGAGACCAGCCAACCGCCGGGCTTTAGGATTCGCAGGGCCTCTGTCAGCAGATCGCAGGGTCTCTCGGGCTGCCAGGCATGGCGAAGAATCATGGCCGGCACTGACTCATCGTCCAGCGGCATAGCGTCCAGCGGTGCCCGGAATGGCCAGCAACATCCTGCGGCGTTGAACATGATTCGCTCTCTCGGCAGGTTCAGCTCGGGAGAGGGACTGGTGGCAGGCGCGATTTCCAGCGCCCACTCGGCCCGTTCGGCAGCCACAAGGGCGCCGATCAAGCGGCTTTCAGTAGATTGAAGCGCGACAAAAGGCCGAGGCTTGAACGACACGGTAGGATGTCCTGAACAATCGTTGGGAAGAATACCAGAAGGAAATCCAAATGCCCCTGCAGATTGACCCCATACCTGCTTTCGAGACCAACTATATCTGGGCGATTCACAATGGCCGTGACTGCGCTCTCGTCGACCCAGGCAGCGCCGCGGAAGCGCTGGCGTTTCTCGGCCAAAACGATCTAGACCTGTGCGCGATCCTGCTGACCCATCATCATGCCGACCACATTGGCGGCGTCGACGAAATACTGGCGCACAAGAATGCCCTGATCTGGGGTCCGGATGATCAACGCATCCCCAGGGTGGATCGACGGGTTGCCGAGGGGGATTCGGTCACTGTGCCCGAACTTGATCTGAAACTCACCGTTCTCGAGACGCCCGGCCACACCTCTAGCCATATCGTCTACTTCAACGATGATCTGCTTTTGGCGGGAGACACCCTCTTTTCCGCGGGTTGCGGGCGCTTGTTCGAAGGCAGCGCCGAGCAGATGCAGTCCTCGCTCGACAAGCTTTCGAAAGTGCCAGGTGACGCCGAGGTCTATTGCGCGCACGAGTACACGGAAGATAACTGTCGCTTTGCGCTTGCCGTGGAACCGGATAACTCTGATCTTCAGGCTTGGGCGAGAGAAGTGCGCCGACGAAGAGCTGCCGGGCAGATCACGTTGCCCACCCGGCTGGATCATGAGCGAGGAACCAATCCCTTTCTGCGCACCCGCGAAGCGGCTGTCGTCGCGGCAGCCAAACGGCATGATTCCGGCTGTGACGGGCAGCCGGCCGAAGTCTTGGCGACCATTCGCCGCTGGAAGGATCATTTCTGAGGCGTCGACCGCGCTTCAAAACCCATCGGGTATACTATATCGCTCAATCGCGATAGAAGGATAAGCTCATCAATCTTGAGCTGATCAACCGGCACTGCACCCTGCTTGCCGACGCCACCCGCCTGCGCCTCCTCGCCCTCCTGGAGCGAGAGGAACTCACGGTTGCCGAACTTGCTGAGGCAACTCGGCTGGCACAACCGCGGGTCTCGACTCATCTGGCCAGACTGCGGGAAGCCGGCCTGGTTGCCGACCGCCGTGACGGGGTCTCCGTCTATTACCGAATTACTGCTATCGACGATCAACCCGAACTTCATCGCCTCTGGCAACTGTTCCGGACAAACCTGGATGACGCGCTGATCGCCGAGGATGCCGAGCGCTTGCCCGATGTGCTGCTACAACGAGCCAGTGGTCGTAACTGGGCAGACGCGGTGGCAGGCGACATGGAGCGACGTTACTCACCAGGCAGAAGCTGGGAGGCAACCGCGCGCGCGATGGTTCAACTGCTCTCACCGGGCCGAGTCCTGGACATTGCATCAGGCGATGGTGTCATGGGCGAGCTGCTTGCAGGTCGTGCCGAGCGGATTGACTGCATCGACATCTCGGAAAAGGTGGTCAACGCGGGACGCGCACGGGTCGGCGAGCTTGCCCACGTGCACTTCCATCATGCCGACATGCATGCCTTGCCGTTTGAAGATGCAGTTTTTGACACGGTGCTGATGCTTCATGCCCTGACCTACAGTGACAATCCAGACACGGTATTCGCCGAAGCTGCCCGCGTCCTGAAGCCGCAGGGAACCCTGCTGGTGGCGACCTTGCACCGACACCGCTACGCCGATCAGGTCCGCGCCTACGGCCACGTCAACACCGGCTTTCGACCGCCACAGCTGCGAGGCTTTGCCGCCGGTGCAAACCTGCAAGTCCGCTTCTGTGATGTCACTTCCATCGAGCGCCGACCTCCACATTTCAAGATCATCACATTACTGGCTGACAAATCATGACTCTGCCCTGGCACAACCCCGAACGCGTCAATCAACTGGAAATGGCGCTGAAAGACCGCATTCTGCTTCTTGACGGTGCCATGGGCACGATGATCCAGAATGCCGGACTGACAGAAGCCGACTATCGCGGCCAACGCTTCACCAAGCACTCCCATGATCTGAAGGGGAACAATGATCTTCTCGTCCTCACCCGGCCCGAGCTGATTCGTCAAATCCATCGTCAATTTCTGGAGGCCGGCTGTGACTTTGTCGAAACCAATACCTTCAATGCCAACCGCATCAGTCAGGCTGACTACGCGCTGGAAGACCTGTCGGAGGAATTGAACCGGGAGGCCGCTGCGCTTGCCTGTGAAGTGTGCCAAAGCGTCGAACGGGAGACGCCGGACCGCCCGCGGTTCGTTGTTGGCGTACTCGGCCCCACCAACCGAACGGCTTCGATCTCACCGGATGTTTCAAACCCGGGCTATCGCGCCGTCACCTTCGATGATCTGGTGGCCGCCTACCGCGAAGCAACTCGCGGAATGCTTGATGGCGGCGCAGACCTGATCATGATCGAGACCATTTTTGACACGCTGAACGCCAAGGCCGCAATCTTTGCTGTTGATGAGGAGTTTCAGTCCCGCCAGCAATCCTGGCCGCTGATGATTTCTGGCACGATCACCGACGCTAGCGGCCGCACCCTTTCGGGACAGACGCCCGAAGCCTTTTTCTATTCGGTCGCCCACGCCCGCCCCTTCTCTGTTGGCTTTAACTGCGCGCTGGGTGCAGACCAACTCCAGCCGCACGTTCGAGCCCTGAGCCGGATCGCCCAGACCCGCGTGAGTGCACACCCTAACGCCGGACTACCGAACGAGTTTGGAGAATACGATGAAAGCCCCGAAGCCATGGCCAGGGTGATCGCAGGCTACGTCAAAGAAGGTCTGGTCAACATTATTGGCGGCTGCTGTGGCACAACGCCTGAACATCTGGCGGCCATCGCTGAGGTTGTTGGTTCGGCCAGACCAAGATCCTGGCAACAGACAGAGGCCGCTTGAAATGAGCACCTCAGGGCCAAATCGCTACACACGACTCAGCGGACTCGAACCGCTGGTCATCACACCCGAACTTGGCTTCGTCAACGTTGGGGAGCGCACCAATGTCACCGGCTCGGCGCGCTTCAAGCGCCTGATCCTTGAAGAACGCTACGACGAGGCAATCGAAGTCGCGCTACAGCAGGTTGAAAACGGCGCGCAGATTATCGATGTCAACATGGACGAAGGCCTGCTTGACGCCGAGCAGGCCATGGTCACTTTTCTGAACCTCATAGCCGCCGAGCCCGACATCGCGCGCGTGCCGGTCATGATCGACTCATCGAAGTTCAGCGTGATCGAAGCCGGTCTGAAATGCCTGCAGGGCAAGGGCATTGTCAACTCAATCAGCCTGAAAGAGGGCGAAGCCGAGTTTCTTGAGCAGGCCCAGCGAGTCCGTCGCTACGGCGCTGCTGTCATCGTCATGGCGTTTGATGAACAGGGGCAGGCCGACAACGCCGAGCGCATGCTGGAGTGCCTCTCGCGGGCCTATCGCCTGCTGACTGAACGGGCCGGCTTCCCGCCTGAGGACATCATCTTCGACCCAAACATCTTCCCGGTGGCGACTGGTATCGAAGAGCACGACAACTACTCGGTGGAATTCATCACCGCTGCAGCAGAGCTGAAAAAGCGATTCCCTTACAGCCACGTCTCGGGTGGTGTCTCCAATATGTCATTTTCCTTCCGCGGAAACGACGTGGTTCGCGAGGCCATGCACTCTGTCTTCCTTTACCACGCGACCCGGGCAGGCATGGATATGGGCATCGTCAATGCCGGCCAGCTCGCGGTTTACGATGACATCGACCCAGAACTGCGGGAACTCGTTGAAGACGTTGTTCTCAACCGGCGAAGCGACGCGACCGAGCGTCTGCTCGAGGCCGCCGAAAAATTCAAGGGTGAGGGAAGGCGGGAAGAAAAAGACGAAGCCTGGCGCGACAAGCCAGTGGCGGAGCGTCTGAAGTATGCGCTGGTCAAGGGCATAGACAAGCACGTCATTGAGGATACCGAAGAGGCCCGGCAGGCGCATGCCAGTTCCCTCGAAGTCATCGAAGGACCGCTGATGGACGGCATGAACTACGTGGGCGACCTGTTCGGTGACGGCCGGATGTTCCTGCCGCAGGTGGTCAAGTCAGCCAGGGTCATGAAGAAGGCCGTGGCCCATCTGGTGCCCTATCTCGAAGCCGAAAAGAAAGTCGGCGAAAAGAAGGGCAAGATCCTGATGGCAACAGTCAAGGGCGACGTTCACGATATCGGCAAGAACATCGTTGGCGTCGTGCTGGCCTGCAATGGTTTCGACATCGTCGATCTTGGCGTCATGGTGCCGGCAGAAAAGATTCTCGCGGCAGCCAAAGAACATGAGGTCGACGTCATTGGACTGTCCGGGCTGATTACACCCTCGCTCGACGAGATGGTCAGCGTGGCCGAAGACATGACCAGAGAGGGCTTTGAAATCCCGCTGATGATTGGGGGCGCAACCACTTCCAGGGCGCACACGGCTCTGAAAATCGAGCCGTGTTATGAACACGGGGTTGTCTGGGTCAAGGATGCCTCGCGTTCAGTGGATGTCGCACGCAAACTGGCAAGTCCGAAAAACCGTCCAGACTATCTGGCTGCCATCTCGGAAGACTATCGAAATTATCGTGACAGCGCGGCAGCCAGGCGCTCGCGCAAGCCGCTGATTAGTCTCGCACAGGCTCGGGAAAAGGCGTTACGCCTGGACTGGTCAGCGCAAAAGCCGCAAGCGCCGAAAACGACCGGGGTTCAACAAATCGACGCCTGGCCACTGGGGGATTTGGTGCGCTACATCGACTGGACACCTTTCTTCCGGACCTGGGAGTTGGCTGGTCGCTACCCGGATATCCTCGAAGATGAAGTGGTCGGTGAAACGGCCCGATCGCTTTTCCAGGATGCGCGCAGCATGTTGGATCGTATCGTCAACGAAAAATGGCTGACCGCCAGCGCTGTGTTTGCCTTGCTGCCGGCGGCAAGTGATGGGGATGATGTCATCCTGTATGCCGATGAAAAGAGGGAGCAGATCCTCGAGCGCCTGGTCTGCTTACGTCAGCAGGCAGACAAAAGCGGGCCCAACCTTTGCCTTGCCGATTTTGTTGCCCCGATCGAAAGTGGTGTTCCGGACTGGGCCGGCCTGTTTGCGGTCACGGCCGGCCTGGGCATTGAAGAGGCCAGCAAACAGCTGCCCGAGAACGATGACTACGCCGACATCATGCTCAAGGCATTGGCCGACCGCCTCGCCGAGGCGCTGGCTGAGGCGCTGCATGAAAAGGTTCGTCGGGACTTCTGGGGTTATGAAAAGGATCAGGCGGTCAGCAATGACGACCTCATCGAAGAAAAATATCTCGGCATCCGACCCGCCCCCGGATACCCCGCCTGTCCCGATCACAGCGAAAAGACCAAGATTTTTGATCTACTCGACGCTCAGGGCCGGATCGGCATGCAACTGACAGAAAACTTTGCCATGCTGCCGACCGCAGCCGTCAGCGGCTACTACTTCGGTCATCCAGACGCGAAGTACTTTGTCGTGGGGAAACTGGGCAGTGACCAGGTTGAGGACTACACCAGGCGCAAAGGCATAGACCTATCGACGGCCGAAAAATATCTGCGGCCGAATCTGGCTTAGCCCTTCAACACGTCAAAAGTCAGAGAGAGCGCTTACTCACCAAACAAGATCGTCGGGCACGGGCGGATAATCAGATCCGTCGTCCTCCGGCTCCTTCGGAGTCAAATCGGGCACCAGGTCGGGCGCGACTTCTGCAAAGGACTTCAATGTCGCTGTAGTCACCAGAAGATAGGAACCGCGAAGCGCAACGAGCCCCAATTCTCCATCGTTGAGTTGCTGGCGCTGTTCTGGCGTGCACATCACCCGCCGAATTCGGCCCAAATGCTCGAAATACCTTGGACAGTCAGCCTCTTTGCGGTTCAGTGTATTGCCCCGAATGATTCCATCAAGCTGAAGGTTGCGCTTGCGGCGAGCCTCCTGAGCGGCAATTTTTTCCTTCTTCGCTCGTTCCTTTTCGGCCACCTCGGCTTGCTCACGAGCCTTGTAGGCTCTCGCCAGATCCGATTCAGCCGACCGTGATGGCTTGCGGTTCGATGGCCTAGGTTTGTTTCCCCGATCGGGCTTCTTCGGGCCACGCGCTTTGGCCGAAGCACCAGAGTTGCGCTTCGGCCGCGCGGGTTTCTCTTCGGCCAGCCCCGCTTTGAGCAGGGCATCCTGCAAAGATCCCATCGATGTGAGAGGAGATCAGTTCGCCTGAACTTCGATCAGTTCGACCTCAAAGATCAGGGTCGAATTGGGCCCGATCGGTCCGGGACGGCCCTGCTCCCCGTAAGCGAGATCAGACGGGATGAAGAACTCATAGGTCGCGCCTTCGCGCATCAGCTGCACGCCCTCAGTCCATCCCGGGATGACCTGATTCAAAGCGAAGGTTGCCGGCTCGCCGCGGGCGCGTGAGCTGTCAAACTCAGTGCCATCAATCAGCGTTCCTACGTAGTGAACCGTTACCCGATCCGTGGCTACCGGGCTTGCACCGGTTCCTTCTTCAATGACACGGTACTGCAGGCCAGATGCGGTCTCCTGCACATCCGGGTTCTGGCGATTCTCGGCGAGAAAGGCCTGGCCGGCTTCAAGATTTACCGCCGCTGCTGCATTGCGTTGTTCTGCCATCTCCTGCTGACGTCGCTGCATGAACGCTTCGCGCTCGGCCAGTGCCTCTTCTTGGGTCAGGAGGGTTTCTTCACCGGCATAGGAAGCGCGCAGGGCCTCCACCAGAAGATCAATATCAAGCGCCATTCCCTGCTCAGACAGCGACTGGCCAATATCCATACCAATCGTGTAGCTCAGGCGTTCTTCCGGTGTTTCCATAGCAACAGCAGCCACGGGGACGGCAATTGCAAAAGTCAGGGCAAGGGCATTTAGCGTTGGCTTGCGCATTAGCTGTAGGACTCCTTCAGGGTCGGATAAGAATTGACCGCGCATGGTAACAGATCGCCCGATACGGCCTGCGCTTACAAATACTGACCCCGTTCAAGTCAGAAAGATGACAGAAACACTTGACTCTGTCTTGGTGTGCTAGTAGAGTAACACACCAACACGTTAACCGAGGAGACCATTATGCTGCCAGTCGCCAGAAACCGGTCGTTTCATGTCCCCCATGGCCTTGCCGCCCTGGCCGCCGCGGTCTGCCTTGTGATTGCATTTACAACTGAAGATGGCAACAGCACCCCGCAATTGGCGGGTTTGACAGATCAACCCTGTGTGCAGAGCCCGGTCGAGAGTGAAACCAGTCGAGATACACCTCAGACTGGGCGCGATGCCCAGAGCGGGGAACGTCGAGCTGTGCGAGGCGCATCGGCGGTCTTCATTCCGTGGTTCCCAGGGCGCAGATCGGCGGGTGGATGAGCACCCAATGGGACGATAACCAGCCCATCTATTGGCAGCTTCGTGAACGCACCGTTGCTGCCATTCTGGATGGCGCACTGGACGAAGGCCAACCGCTGCCCTCGGTGCGACAGGTCGCCGTCGACTTTCAGGTCAATCCTCTAACCGTCTCAAAAGCCTATCAGTCACTGGTCGATGACGAACTGGTCGAAAAAAAGCGCGGCGTTGGCATGTTCGTCTGCGAGGGCGCCAGATCCAAGCTTCTGGAAAGCGAACGCGAACGCTACCTGTCAGAGGAATGGCCCAGACAGGCAGAGAAAATCCGTCAATTGGGGCTCAACGTCGAAGAGTTGGTTCAGTCAGCTACGGCGTCAGATTAAGGAAACCGTATGACCAGCATCATCAAGGCAAGCCATTTAAGTCGAAGCTTCGGTCCCGTCCGCGCTCTCGACAACGTTGATCTTGATATTCCGGCTGGGCGAATTGTCGGCTTGATTGGCCCGAACGGGGCTGGCAAGACCACAGCGCTGAAAGCCATCCTCGGGCTATCAAGTTACCAAGGTGAACTGTCCGTTCTGGGCCTGGACCCTGCGCGAGAGCGAGATCGCTTAATGCAGGACGTGTGCTTTATCGCAGACGTAGCGGTTCTGCCGAGATGGGCGAAAGTCAGCCAGATCATTGATCTGACAGAACAACTGCATCCCAACTTCAGCCGCGAGCGCTGCCTGCATTATCTCGAGAGCACCAAAATCCGACCTGACTCCAAGGTCCGGGCATTGTCGAAGGGCATGGTGGTCCAATTGCACCTGGCACTGGTCATGGCCATTGAAGTGCGTCTGTTGGTGCTTGATGAACCCACGCTGGGTCTCGACATCCTTTTTCGTAAACGCTTCTATTCAAACCTGCTCAACGAGTACTTTGACGAAGAACGAACCATTGTCATCACAACCCATCAGGTTGAGGAAGTCGAACACATCCTGACCGATCTGATCTTTATCAAGGATGGGAAACTGATTCTCAACGCGTCGATGGAAGCCATTCATGAGCGGTACACCGAAGTGATGGTCCGTCCAGAACAACTAGAAGCGGCAATGGCACTGAATCCGCTGCATGAGCGAGTCCTGTTCGGTCGCCGCATCCTGCTCTTTGATGAACCCGACAGAGAAAAACTCGCACCCCTTGGAGAGATTCATCGGCCCAGCGTGGCTGATCTGTTCGTCGCACTGATGGGAGAAGGCGAATGAACGCGCGCAACCTCAACAGCCTGTGGATGCTCATGAGACGCGAAGTCTGGGAGAGCCCGTTCGCGTTTAAATGGGCTCCGCTTCTGATCGCCGGGCTGATCATCCTTTTGACCATCATCGGCCTGATTCTGGGCGCACGGTTCGATGGCAACATGACCTTTACCGTGGACGCCATGCGTTTGTTCGCGGATCTCCCCGCCGAGCAGAAGCGCCTGATCGTCTCAGGCAGCTTGTTCGCAACGTCGAGTCTGTTCCTACAAGTCATGGTGTTGGTGATTCTGTTTTATCTGGCCGGCAGTTTGTATGACGACCGAAAGGACCGATCCATCCTGTTCTGGAAGTCGCTGCCCATCTCGGACGCCATGACGGTCGCTTCCAAGTTGGCAACCGCCTGCATCATGGTGCCAGCCCTGTTCTTGGCCGCCATCATACTGACCCAGTTGGCGCTGCTTCTGATTGGCAGCGGCTACGCGCTAGTCGCCGGCATCAACCCGTTCACCAATATCTGGTGGCCGGCGAGTCTTCCGCGTTTATGGACGGTCATGGCGGCCGGCTTGCTGGTTCAGGCACTCTGGCTGCTGCCCATCTACGCCTGGCTTCTGTTTTGTTCGTCCTGGGCGCCCCGACTGCCGATTTTGATCGCAGTTGCCATCCCGGCCGGCGTGAGCATCGCCCAGCACAGCTACAGCCTCATCTCCGGATTCAGGTTGCCGGAATTCAATCTCGGGCTAATCATGCTCAAGCGCCTGGGTGGCGGGGTTCTGCCGGGGAATGTCAACATTGAGGTCGGATCAGGCAGCGGCGCATCCGCACTGGAAGATCTCGAGTTCAGCGAAGAGCTGTATATGAGCTTCTCCAATCTGGGTGCCCACCTGATCAAGCCGGAGATGTGGATTGGGTTCGCCATCGCGGCCGTGTTGATTGCCGGTGCCGTCTTCTTCAGACGCCGGGCGACGGACAACTGAGTCAGCGCCGCAAGAGACCTCCCGACGAGCCAGATGCACGGCAACTCAGCGGATCTGGATGTCATCATCCCGGCCGGACCCGGCGAGCAGTCGTGGCGATCCCTGGTGGATCTTCTCCCGTCCCGCTGGCCTGTCTTGATCACCGCGGTGGACGATGCACCCTTGCATCTGCCGCCAAACGTCGATTGGTTGCAGGGGCCGGCTGGTCGCGGCAGACAGCTGAATTTAGCCGCTGCCAGCGCGAGTGGGCGTTGGATGTGGTTTCTGCACGCTGACAGCCAGCCCTCTTCCGGGGCAATCGAGGCGGTTGAAGAACTTGCTCGGTCAAATCAAGAGGTCTTGGCTTATTTCGACCTTGGTTTCCTTTCGGATGGGCCTCGCGCCACGTCTCTGAACGCGCTCGGCGCCAACTTGCGCTCACGCTGGCTGAAAATGCCGTACGGCGATCAAGGCCTTTGCCTGGCGAAGCACTGGTTTGACAAGCTGGAAGGTTTTAGAACTGACCTGAGGCGCGGTGAGGATCTGGACCTGGTGATCCGGGCGCAAGCCGCTGGGCTGCGCCTGCAGCGCCTTGATGGCAGAATCTGGACGAGCGCACGACGCTACCGCGAGCACGGATGGCTCGCCACCACCTGGCAGCATCAAGTCAACGCCTGGAGGTTAACGCGGGCGGCAAAGGCTTCCATCCGGGCCTCAAAACAGGCATGACTGCTATCGCCATTTTTGTCAAGACGCCGGGATACTCGCCGGTCAAATCCCGTCTGGCCCAAACTGTGGGTCAGCACCTCGCCGAAACCTGTCACTTGATGAGCGCAAAGGCAGTCGCAGCCGTCGCCGAGAGCGCAGGGCTCGGGCCTGTTTACTGGGCTGTTGCCGAGTCAGAGGCCGTCGGCAGCGCAACCTGGAAAGACTTGCCGATCTTGCTCCAGCCGCCGGGTGATCTGGGTACGCGCATGCAAGCTATCCACGATGAATTGGTCCGCAGACATGACCGAGCGCTCCTACTCGGCGCTGATCTCCCACAAATCGATCGAGGCTCTTTGCAGACCGCCGACGCTTGGCTGGATGGCAGGCATAGCCGAGGCGTGATCGGTCCGGCCGACGACGGTGGCTTCTGGCTGGTCGGAGCCAATACTCCGCTACCAAGCCAGCAGTGGGAAGCGCCTCAGTATGGCAGCCAGAACGTGTTGGAGAGGTTTCTGGATGCTGCAGGAGAGGGTCTGGATTGGCAGCGGCTTGCAGCACGCACGGACCTCGATCGCATTGAAGATGTTTCGCGCGTGATTGAGCAGTTGCGAAATCTCTCGCACCCACATCCAGTCCAGCAGCGTCTGCTAGATTGGCTGGTCAACCATCTTTCGAATCAGGATCTGCACCAGCCATGAAAGAAACCTGGCCACTGCTGAAAGACACCGATTTTCCTTCCATCCGCCGCCAACAGATGGAAACTCTGCAGCTGAATCTGGGCTATCTGTGCAACTTAAGCTGCGTGCACTGCCATGTTGCAGCGGGCCCCAAGCGAACCGAACTGATGGCCCGCGAGACCATGGCGCAGGCCTTGGCCGTCGCCGATCGGTTCCAGGTCGCCAAGCTTGATCTTACCGGCGGCTCGCCAGAAATGAACCCTGATTTCAGGTGGTTGGTGGAAGAGGCAAGAGCCCGCGACATGCACATCATGGACCGGCTCAACCCGACCATCATGGAAGAGCCCGGATACGAGTGGGTGGGCGAGTTCCTGGCAGAACATCGTGTCGAAGTCATTGCTTCCCTTCCCTGCTACTCGAAGGAGAACGTGGACGCACAGCGGGGCAATGGTGTATTCGAGTCCTCTATCAAGGCGCTTCAGACCCTCAATCAACTGGGTTACGGACAGGAAGGAAGCGGACTTGTGCTCAATCTGGTCTACAACCCCCTGGGCCCTGTCCTCCCCCCGTCTCAGACCCAGCTTCAGCAAGACTATCAATCGCTGTTGTTGAAAGAATTTGGATTGGTCTTCAACCAGCTTTTCACCATCACGAACATGCCGATCAAACGGTTTGGCTCAATGCTGCTGTCGAAAGGTCAGTTCGACGACTATCTGCTGTTGCTCAAGAACGCCTACCAGCCGGCAAATCTGGCCGCCGTGATGTGCCGACACCTTATCAGCGTGGATTATTTGGGCTATGTCTACGACTGTGACTTCAACCAGATGCTGGGCCTGCCTCTGGGCGGTGACAAGCGGCGTCTTCATCTGTCCGATCTGTTGGACTCCGATGAGATTCCGCGTGCGATCGGGATCGCGGAGCATTGCTATGGCTGCACCGCCGGTCAAGGTTCAAGCTGTGGTGGCGCTCTCAGCGGATGACCGATCCGCGCTTCAAGGCCATTCCCCTGGGCCGGCCGTGGTGTTGTGCGATTGAGTTGAGCGACGGCCAACGCTTCCTGATGCGACCGATTCAACCCTCGGATGCGACACTGTTGCAACGGGGCTTTCTCACGCTGACACCGGAAGAAATCCGGATGCGTTTTCTCCATCCACTGACCGAACTGTCGACAGACTATGCCCAGCAGCTCAGCGAAATCGATCCGGCAAAGGAGTGCGCACTAGTTCTGGTGGAAGCCAAGCCTCCACCGGAAGCCAGAATCGCGGCAGTAGCAAGAGCAGCGATTGACGAGGACGGATTCGAAGCCGAGTTTGCCATCATCGTCAGCCGAGAGATCAGACAGTTCGGACTAGGCCGTTTCCTGATACAACAGCTGGCGGCATGGGCCAGAAACCGGCAGCTTATGGCCCTTTATGGTCAAGTGCTGAAAGAAAATACGCCAATGCTCAAGCTGATGTCGGAGATGGGCTTTTCCATAGAAAAGAATAGACAAGACTCAAGCGTGCTAATCGTCAGACTTGACCTCTAACGATCCGCACCGATGACTTGACTCAATCAGATAAGTCAATGCGTTCCTGCGCTTCCTGAATCATGAATCCCTGCATGTAATCGGCACCCACACGCCACAAGTTGGCCGCCATGCTGGCATCTTCAACCATTGGCATGATGATTTTTGCACCACGTTCGCGTGCAGGTGTGCTGACTTCGCGGAAAGTGGCTTCCAGACCGTCTCCACCGGCCAGGCGCTGAACAAAATCGGGCGACATCTTGACGAAATCAACCGGTAATTCGTCGACCAACAGATCCCACCGGCTGTGCTCGTCGACTTGAGAAACACAAACCTCAATCCCCAAACTTTCAAGCAATTCGAACAGCTCGCGCGCACCCTTGATATTGCCCAGCACATCCTGAATATTGAAATCCAGCGCCAGCTTGCCGGACAGGGAGGAATTGTGCTCCGCCAGATTGGCCAGCCAGTCACGCCGTCCCGAATCCTGAATCAAACTGTCACCCTGGCTCAAAAACAGCCGAATGGGCAACAGCTGGTACTCATTGGCCAGCAAAGAAGCACAATAGGTGATCATCCAGCGATCGAGAACATTGAGCACACCGGCCTCACGAGCAGCCGGCACGAAAGCCGCTGCCGGAATCAGCGAACCATCCGCCGAAACCAATCTGGGCAGTGCCTGAAAGCTCTTGGCAGGTTCGCTGTTGGTTGCCAATACGGGTTGATACAAGACTTTCAGCGCATCTTTTCGCAAGAACTCCATCAAGAGCCCAAGCATTTGTCGGTCACTTCCGTTCGCCGCATCAATCGAGACGTCGGGTCGGATCTGTACCAACTGATTGCCGCCCGCCGCCGATGCGCGCTCAGCGCCCTTGACCAGCGAGACCAGCAATCGATCGGCATCAATGAAGCGATGATCAAATTCCGTCCAGGCGGCCGTTATAGAGACCGCAAGCGACTCATCATCCACATCAAAAGTGGCAGCCCCGATCTGCTTGAACAGTTTGGTCAACTGTTTCTCGGAAGTTCGTTTGGAACTCTGTGGCAACAGACCAACGATCGAGCGCTCATTGAGTCTGGAGACGCAAACCTCGACGTCCAGCTCAGCTTCAACCAGATCAACAAACTGGTTGAGTAATGCCACAAGCCCGCTGTAGCCATGCTGACCACGAACGCGCTCCCAGTGGTCCAGCGCCAGACAGAAACAGGCGGAGGCAGCACCCTTGTCTCCCTCTGCGAACGTTGCATAGGCAGACGACATTTCGGCGATGAAGTCCTCAAACCTCATCCTGACCTCCAGTCCTTAATCGTTGCTGCCTCAGCATCGCTACCAACGTACATTAAAAACGACCAACTCCAACCCTCAAAGACTATCACTTTTGCTCTTCGCAGACGCGGTGCAGTTCCCTAAGACGGAACGAGCGAACAAAGCCTGCAGCTGACTCCGATGAAAGGCCTGAGCGTCACGGCCTTTAAAAACCCCCAGGCGCCTTGCGCGGTCGAAAAACCCCTCGGCCGGCAACCCATCGCCCAATCGACTGACCACCAGCGCAGCCTGCAGCGGCTGACCGGCCTCAGCGTCCTCCTTCATCGTCTTCTCCAGGAGTCGCGTAACACGATGAATTCGCTGCGGCGCCGGGATCGCTACCTTGTCGGCAAGCTCGAGATAAGTCAACGTGCTCTGAAGGCCTTGTTGCCCGGTCAGCACCTGCCGCACGCGGCCAAGAAAGAGCTGTTGCTCGGCATCACTCAGGCGGTAGCCCATAGCGGACGATCAGGTCTGAGTGTCGTTAAGGCCACAGTTGTTCTTTTCAAACACCCGATCAGCCCGATAGCTTGAACGCACGAGCGGACCCGAAACCACCTCGAGAAAACCCTTTTCGAGTCCTTGCTGGCGAAGTTCCGCGAACTCATCCGGCGTGACGTAGCGATCAACCGGGAGATGATTGACCGTCGGGCGCAGGTACTGACCAAAGGTCAGAATATCGACGCCGATCTCGCGGAGATCTTCCATGGTTTCGAGCAGTTCTTCATGCGTTTCACCGAGACCAACCATCAAGCTGGTCTTGGTCAACACATCGGGTCGGAACGCCTTGGCGTGGGCAAGGACATCCAGCGTCTGCTGGTAGCCGGCTCGCGGATCGCGCACCGGGTGCGTCAAGCGCTGCACGGTTTCCACGTTCTGGGCGAAGACTTCCAGACCTGAACCAACCACCGTCTCGACACAATCCAATCGACCTTGAAAGTCGGGCGTCAACGCCTCGACCGCCGTATCCGGATTGACCTTTTTGATTTCGCGAATACAGCTGGCGTAATGACCGGCACCGCCGTCCGGCAGATCATCACGATCGACCGAGGTCAGTACAACGTACTTCAGGTCCATCAGCCGAACCGACTCGGCGGCGTTTTTAGGTTCTTCCGAATCCAGCCAACCGCGAGGGTTACCGGTATCGACAGAACAGAATCTGCACGCCCGGGTGCACACATCACCCATCAACATGATGGTGGCAACACCATTGGACCAGCACTCACCGATGTTGGGGCACTTGGATTCCTGACAAACAGTCGCCAGGCGATGTTCATTGACGTTGCGTTTGACGCGCTCGTACTTGCTGCCGGCGACCGGTAATCGGGCCCTCAGCCAGGCCGGCTTTCGACCAACGGGCACAGGTTCGGCGCCTGGCCTCGTCTTGATCCCGTCCAGAATGGCGGTATGGCCTTGCGGTTTGACGATTTTCTGGCCGCTTTTGACGGCGATTGCAATCCTGTTGCTTCGAGACATGGCGCTATTCTCGCATGCCGGATGAGCGCATTTCATCAAGCCCGAAGCGCACCCCGGGCCCTTTATTTCCTGAATTTGCCGCGCGAACCATGTCCTGCCTTCCGCTGAGCCCGCGTGACAACCGGTCGCCCGCCATCCTCTCGGCTCTTCTTGGCAGAAGCCGGGGACGAACGGGACGGCTTGTCAGCATTTGCTCCGGATTTCCCTTTGAACGCTTTCCGCTCGCGAGGACCATCACTTTTTTGGGGACGCCTCGCTGGCCTGCCCCCCGGCTTATCCTGATCTCGGGGTCGCTCACGCCTTTGAAAATGCTCTCCCGGACCCTGATCCAGCCGAATTCGCAGCGCCTGGCCTGCCACACGCACGCCTTGCAAATGGCGAAGCACATCCTCATCGACCGAGCGCGGCAGATCAACCAGACTGAACTCATCACGGATGACTACCCGGCCGATGGCAGCGGCATCCAGTCCGCCTTCGTTGGCAATCGCGCCAACGATATTGCCGGGTTTCACGCCATGGACTCGACCAACCTCGATTCGATAGGCGCTCTTGTCGGCGTCATCATGCCGTCCAGGGGCAGACCTGGGCCTTTTCTGATCCGTCCTTTTGGAGCGGGGCGATTGCGAAAAAGGCCGGCTCTCGTCAACCTGTTCGCTCAGGAACAGTTCATCGTCACCTCGTGACAAGCGGGCCAGTGCGGCCGCAATATCCACCATGTCGGCCCCGGTTTCGGTCTGACAGGCCCGGGCCACTTCGCGATAGACGTCAAGGTCATCATTTTCCAGCACGACGCGAATAGCGGCCTTGAATCGAGCCATACGGCGCTCATTCACGTCGGCGACCGACGGCAGGCCCATCGGTTCGATGGGCTGGCGAGTCGCGCGCTCAATCGCGCGCAACATACCTCGTTCCCTGCGGGCAACAAACAGAATTGCCTCACCAGCGCGCCCCGCCCGACCGGTTCTTCCAATACGGTGCACGTAGGCTTCGGTGTCGTAAGGAATATCGTAGTTGACGACGTGGGAAATGCGTTCGACATCCAGACCGCGGGCCGCGACGTCGGTGGCGACCAGAATGTCAATCTCGCCAGACCGCAGTTTCTCGACCATTTTTTCCCGAACCGGTTGCGGCACATCACCGTTGAGCGCTTCAGCCGCAAAACCTCGCGCATCCAGACGACTGGCGAGTTCCTCGGTCGCCACCCGCGTGCGGGCGAAGACGATCATGCCGTCGAACTCTTCGACCTCGAGAATCCGGGTCAGCGCATCGAGCTTGTGCAGTCCGTCGACCAACCAGTAACGCTGGCGAATGCTCGAGGCCGTCGTCGTACTGGAACGAATCGTGACCTGCGCGGGAGACTTCAGATACCGCTGGGCAATCCGGCGAATCTGATCCGGCATGGTCGCGGAGAACAGGACAATCTGCGCCTTTTCCGGCAACCGGGCCAGCACCGTCTCGACGTCATCAATGAAGCCCATCCTGAGCATTTCGTCGGCCTCGTCCAGCACAAGCGTGGACAAGTCGCTTAAGTCGAGCGTGCCCTTCTCAATATGGTCAATGACGCGGCCCGGGGTGCCGACAACCACATCGGCGCCACGCCGCAGTCCAGCCAACTGAGGGCCAAAGGCCTGCCCACCGTAAATAGGAAGAACATGAAACCCAGGTAGCCCATCAGCGTAACGATGAAACGCTTCGGCTACCTGAATCGCCAGTTCACGCGTTGGCGCCAAAACGAGAGCGGAAGGCTTGGGAGACTGCGCCTGAAGACGTGCCAGAATCGGCAACGCAAAGGCGGCAGTCTTGCCGGTCCCCGTCTGGGCCTGTCCAACCAGGTCCTGCCCTGACAAAAGCGCGGGGATGGTTTCGGCCTGAATCGGTGACGGTGCCTCATAGCCGAGTTTCTTCAAATTGGCCGTCAAGACCTCGGGCAGACCCAGCGACTCGAAGTTTGATTCTGGGACATCAGTCATGTTGATCATCCTGCTGTATATCGTCCTGAGCGACCGCCTCCCGAACCTGCTCGAGACGCGACATGATCCGCCCAACCAGCGGATCCAGCCCACGCCGCGCCACCGCTGATATGGCAAACCATGGCGCTTGCCAATCAAGCTCGCTGATCACGCGCTCCGTAATCATGCCGGCTTCAGATTCATCAATCTGGTCGGTCTTGGTCAATACCAGCCATCTTTCGCGCCGGGCCAGGTCCTGGTCGAACTGAACCAACTCCCGCTCGAGCGCTCTGACCTGCTCAACCGGATCCGCACCATCGATCGGTGCAATGTCGACCAGGTGCAAGAGCAACCGGGTTCTCTGCAGATGTTTCAAGAACTGGATACCAAGTCCCTGACCGTCGGCCGCCCCTTCGATCAGACCGGGGATATCAGCAATCACGAAGCTCCGGCCGGGTTCAAGGCTAACCACACCTAGATTGGGGTAAAGCGTTGTAAATGGATAATCGGCCACTTTCGGGCGAGCTGCCGAGACGGCGCTAATCAGCGTTGACTTCCCGGCGTTGGGAAATCCCAGCAATCCAACATCGGCCAGCACCTTGAGCTCCAGATGCAGCGCCCGCTCCTCGCCTGGCGTGCCCGGGGTCGACTGCCTTGGGGTGCGATTGACCGATGACTTGAAATTGATGTTGCCACGCCCCCCTTCACCGCCGCGGGCCACCAGCATCCGCTGACCCGGTTCGGTCAGCTCGCCGATGCGCTCGTCGGTCTCTACCGCCCGGACGATCGTGCCCAACGGCACCCGAATCGTGATGTCCTCGGCAGACTTGCCCGTGCGCTGCCGACCTGCGCCGGGTTCACCGTTGCGGGCCTTAAACAGGCGTGCGTGGCGAAAATCGGCCAAGGTATTCAGACCCGAGTCCGCTTCCAGCCATACGCTCCCGCCAGCCCCGCCATCACCTCCGTCCGGTCCGCCCTTGGGAATGAACTTTTCGCGACGGAAGCTAACACTGCCGGGACCACCCTTGCCCGCGCGAACTTCGATTGTGGCTTCGTCTACAAATTTCATCGTTGGTCAGCGTTCGAGGTTTGGACTGCGGATACAAAAAAGCCCCGCGACGCGGGGCCTTTTTCTAGTCTCGCCGCGAAGAACCTTACTCCGAAGGTTGCACCGAGACGAACTTGCGTAGAGGCTTGCCTTTCCGCTCGAAAACAACCTTGCCGTCGGCCAGCGCAAACAGGGTGTGATCACGCCCAACCTTGACATTGTCTCCTGCGTGGAAACGCGTGCCACGCTGGCGGACCAAGATGTTGCCGGCCAGCACCTGCTCGCCGCCATAGCGCTTGACGCCCAGATACTTGGGATTGGAGTCGCGGCCGTTACGGGTCGAACCGCCTGCTTTCTTATGTGCCATTGTCTTTAGCCCTCGATACCGGTGATCTTCAGGTCAGTGTAATATTGCCGGTGACCCATTTGCTTCATATGGTGCTTACGGCGACGGAACTTGATGATCCGAATCTTCTCGCCGCGGCCATGATCGACCACTTCCGCTGTCACCTTGCCACCTTCCACGGTCGGCGTGCCAATGCGAACATCCTCGCCTTCACCGACCATCAAGACCTGATCGATCTCGACTGTGGCGCCTTTTTCAGCGTCCAGTTTCTCGACGCGGACGACTTCGCCTTCCGCTGCCCGATACTGCTTGCCGCCGGTGCTAAATACCGCGTACATGATGAGTGCTCCAGAAAAGTGCTCTAGCAAAGAGCGGAAATATTACCGGATGACGGGCTGCAGGTCAATCACACTGATGCTTTTCGCTTGGCCCGCCGGGACAGGGGTCCTATACTTGTGATGCCAATCACATATCAATTGATCATGATCTTTTCCGAAACCGCTCTGCAAGGCTTCTGCGATTGAAGCTTAGAACCTCGCTCTTCGGCAGTTTCCGTCTGACACGCCATGACGGGACAGAGCTGCACGTGGCGGGCAAAAAGCTGCAGGCTTTGGTGGCGGTATTGTGCGTTCATGGTGGATCTGATGTCGAGCGGGACACACTCAGCCAACTGTTCTGGCCGAGCAAAAGCCAGTCCCACGCCCGGGCCAGCTTGCGGCAACTCCTGCTACGCCTGAAACAGCAACTGACAGAGGTTGATCAAGACTTGCTGATTATCGGGCGCGACAGGGTCAGTATTGACCCGAACGCCCTGAAGTCAGATCTCTCTGAACTACAGTCTGCTCTGGAGACGCGGGATGCAACGGTGGCCGCCGACAGGTTGCTGGCAATTGGCGCACGACCACTACTGGGTCAGATGAACGCCGGCCCGGGATTCGAGCGCTGGCTGAAAGATCAACGCGCCCAGATCGACCAGCGCATCCAGTCGGCAACCGAGTCACTGATCGGCCATCTTGAAGAAACCGGTCGGACTCTTGAGGCTGGAAGACTGCGGGACGCCTGGCGACTCCGTGCGTCCGGGGGCGCGCTGAGCGATACGGAGCGGCGAACTCGGATCGCGGTCTTGCCGTTCCATATCCTGGAAGAGGATCAGGAATCGACCATCGTCAAGCAAGGTTTGTTTGACGACCTGATCACGACTCTGGGCCAGATGACCCATCTGCTGGTCGCCGGCCGGACCTCGTCGCTCAATGCGCGAAGTCTGGGCCGCCGTCTTCCGCGAATTGCCGAAGCACTTCACGTTTCTTATCTATTGGACGGCTCGATTCAGCGCCACGGTGAAAAGACCCGTGTCCACGTCAGCCTGGTTGACGGACACAACGGATTCGAGCTTTGGGGGTTCAGCCACGAAGGCAGCAGCGACGATATTCTCAGTCTTCAGGAGCAGATCGCGACCGCCACGGCTGACCGGCTTCGGAAATTCCTGAAGCTCGAAGACTCTAAACAGGCGGGCTTTCAGGAGAGTCGTGATCACAAGCCAAATCCGGCAGCCCTCGATCTGTATCTTCAGGGTAGAGCGCTGACCATGCGGGCGATTGGCGACGGTGTCCTGGCACGCGCAATCGAAGTCCTGGAAAAGGCGTTGGCCATTGATCCCGACTTCGCCGCCGGCTGGACGGCCCTAGCCGAAGCCCATGCCTACACAGCCGTCTACACGCCTTGTCTGGATCGCGTGGCGCAGTCGTCGAAATTGGCCGAATGCGCTGCAAAGGCGATTGAACTGGAACCCAACCAAGGACATGCCCGCGCACTGCTCGGCATCCACCGCTGGACCCAGAACGATCCGCGGGGCGCGCTTGATCTGGCCTTTGAGGGCTATCGACTGGAGCCGGATAATCCGGACGTTACCATCAGGCTGGGTTCTTTCCTGCTCTACATTGGCCGAACCCGCGATGCACTGCCCTACATCCAACAGGCAGTGGAGCAGGACCCTGTCAACGGCCGAAACTTTGCCATGCTTTCGGTCGCACAGCTCAACCTGGGTAATCTGGATGAGGCGATCAAGGCGGGGCAGCGCATGGTCGATCTTGGCCTGCCTTCCATGTGGCTGGCCGTCGCTACCGCCGCGTCAGGCGAGCATGAGCTTGCCGTCTCCCAGTACTGGCAGACCCGCCTCCTGATGAACACCGTCATCTTCCCACCCGCTGGGACACGCCCCTTGACCGGACAAGCATTGAAGACTTACTGGAAACTGGCAGCTAAAGGGGTATGCAGTGGCCGTAAGGTCCATCGAGCCCTGTACTGCACGATGCTGGACTATCTCCATGCCACCCTCCCCGATCCATGCGACACCAGTATCGTGGCACCCGCGATCTGGATGGGCTACAGCAAAATGGTGTTCAAGACGCTGGGAAGCCAGATCACGCCGGCCAATATGTATTGCCTGATGTCCTTATGGGCCGATAAAGATCCGATCCGGCAGACCTGGCAGCATCCCGACTTTGTGCCGTTTGCCGAACGCATCGGCCTGATCAAGGCCTGGGAAAAATACGGCTGGCCTGACCTGCTGCCCAAGCCGGTCTAGCGTCATCAGCAAGGTGGGGTTCTGGATAGACTCTGCCGAATCAAGCAGCATGTGACGATCTTATAACGCTTTATCCCTTGTATGTGACGTGCATCACAAGCATGCTGGGGCTTGCTAGCTGGACGCACTTGCTTGGCCGTGCCCGCAGGCCTTCTGCTCCAAGGAAAAATGCATGAGCACACCCGCTGTAGAAACGATCCCCAACACTCTGCTTGAATCCTCTCCAGCATCCGGAATTCCGGCCCTGTCTACCAACCGGATTGCTCGCTTCGCTGCAATCATCCTGTTGTATTTCATGCAGGGTCTCCCGCTCGGTCTAACCATCATCGCAGTACCGGCCTGGCTGGCCGCCAACGGGGCCTCGCCTGTTGCTGTGGGCGCATTCGTGGGTACGGCGCTTCTTCCCTGGTCACTCAAACTGTTCAACGGTCTGTTGATGGACCGTTTCACCTTTAAGCCCATGGGTCGCCGACGGTCCTGGATTTTGGTCGCTCAGGCCATGATGCTGCTGGTGTTCCTAGCGCTCGCTTCCGCCGCACCTTCAGCGGCTGACGTCTTTGCGCTGACCGCGTTCTTCTTCACGCTAAACGTATGCGCCGTGTTCAACGACGTGGCGGTCGACGGCATGACAGTGGATATTGTCCCGCACGAAGAACGAACCACCATCAACGGCTGTATGTTCGCAGCCCAAGCGCTGGGAATTTCCGGTTCGGCCTTTACTGCAGGCAAACTGCTGGAAGCCGGCAACATCACAATTTTGGCGCTGCTGCTCGCCGCCTTTGTGGCCATCGCCTCCGGGTTCGTCAGCCTGTTTCGAGAACGCCCTGGCGAGCGCCTGATGCCCTGGAGCAACGGGCAACCCTCTCCTGAATGCCGGGAGCGCCAGCAGGATGCCTGGTGGCCGATTCTCAAGGGTTTGTTCAAAGCCCTGATCGTTCCAACTACCTTGATTTTTCTGATCGGCATCGGTTTGTCTCAGGCCACTTTTACCTTTACCGACGCCGTGGCCCCGACTCTGGCAGTACAACAACTCGGCTGGACCAGCGAGCAATACAGCAGTTTCGCCAGCGCCATGAGTCTGCTCGCGGCAGTGCTCGGAGCAGCCACCACACCCTTTTTGGTGAAGTTTTTCGGTCTACGCAACACGATTTTCGGCCTTTTCGTCGCGTTGAGTCTTGTCGCTCTGGCTGGCGGCCTGACCCTGACTGACTGGCAGGATGCGCGAATCTTCAGCGTACTTTTTGGCCTCCAGTATGTTTTGTCGACCCTGCTGCTGATCGTCAGCGTGGTTTGGGCCATGCGAATCTGCAACCCCGCAGTGGCCGCCAGCCTTTTCGCGCTGTTCATGGCCGTGCCCAATTTCGCCCGCTCTGTCATGTCCGGATGGTCCGGCTGGGTGATCGAGGGCTTTGGGTACCACGGCACCTACTACATGGTGGCCATCACCACGATGGTGGGCTTGGGCTTTTGCCTGTTTGCCAGAATCGGCCAGGACCAGACGGTCGATTTTCACCACAGTTCGCACACTTGAACGACCCGATTCAGCCTCCCGTTCAGCGCCCCGGGCTGAGCATTACACCCAGCGCCACCGCGGAACGTCACAATGTGCTGGATGCACTCCGCGGATTTGCGCTTTTCGGAATTCTTCTGGCCAACATCCGATTCTTCAGTGGCTGGGAATTCACCGGACCGGTCGGGCGCGGAGAGTTGGCCGGCAGCAATTACGTCATCTGGGATTTTCTGCACTTAGCCGTCATCGACGGCAAGTTCTACACCCTGTTTGCTTTCCTGTTCGGTTTGGGCTTTGCCCTGCAGCTGGAGCGGCTTTACGCGCGCGGCGCGGCCGCGGCCAGCATCTTCCGGCGGCGAACCACCATCCTGCTCGGCATCGGTCTGGTTCATTTATTCGTGTTCTGGGTCGGCGACATTCTGACGCCCTATGCGCTGCTCGGCTTTGTACTACTGGCGGTTCGCAAGTGGGACGACCGCCGTTTACTGATCGTCGCGGGA
>JAZBPR010000028.1:0-14903 GCA_036351735.1 Wenzhouxiangella sp.
ACACTTCGGTGTCCATGGACTTCAGTCCAGCGCAGAACCTGAAAATTTCAATCCTAATCAGCGCTTTGATGTGATCTGGGTTGCCTCGCTGTTTTCTCATCTTCCGGACGGACTGTTCCAGCGTTGGCTCGCCCAATTGGCCGGCCTTCTGAGCCCGGGAGGGATTTTGTGCTTCAGCGTTCACGACGAAGCATTGTTGCCAGAAGATCAGGTGGTTCCCGAGAGCGGTCTGCTGTACCTGGCGGGGAGCGAGAACCCAGATCTGGACACAGCAATCTACGGTACAACGTTTGTCAGAGAAGAGTATGTGAGATCCGCCGTCGCACTTGTCTTTGGAGAAGGGTTCGAGTGCCGACGGTTCAAGAAACTGTTGGCCCACGAGCAAGATGTTTATGTCTGCTGCGGACCCCAAGGGCCAGACATGTCTGGGCTGGAGAATTTTCGGAGAGGGCCTCGGGGTTGGCTGGACGTCTATCGACAGGAAGGTGAGGCCCTGTACCTTCGAGGTTGGGCCGCGTCCATCGATGACGGAGATCTGGACCATCTGGAGATCGAGTTTGCGGGCGAGGTCATGCACGTAACCCCCGGTGAATCGTCTTCAGATGTTGCCCGGGTGCTGGGTGATTCCCGACTTGCCCACTGCGGTTTCAATTGCCGGCTCCCTTGGCCAGCCGGTCAAGTTGAGCCCTACCTTGTCATCAGTGCGGTGAGCCAGCAGGGGGAGCGGGCCTTGGTCTTTGCCGGACAGTTGCATCGACAGCCGGTTTGATCGCTGATCGACTATCATGATGGACGAAGAGTCGGCTGGACAGTCGCTGTGTCTTTTGGGCATGGAGGAAAGTCCGGGCTCCACAGGGCAGGGTGCCAGGTAACGCCTGGGGGCTGAACGGGTGACGGTTCAGCTACGGAAAGTGCCGCAGAAAACAAACCGCCGATGGCTTTCCTAGAAAGTGCAGGCAAGGGTGAAAAGGTGCGGTAAGAGCGCACCGCGTGGCTGGCAACAGCCATGGCAAGGTAAACCCCACCTGGAGCAAGGCCAAATAGGGGTGCGATGGCGTGGCCCGCGCTGCACCCGGGTAGGCTGCTTGAGGCGTCCGGTGACGGGCGTCCCAGATGAATGACTGTCCTCGACAGAACCCGGCTTACAGGCCGGCTCTTCTCTTTTCCTGCTCTGGCAAGCTACCAGGTCGTCCAGCCGCCGTCGACGGCCATGACGCTGCCGGTGACGAATGACGCCTGATCCGAAATCAGGAACAGCGCGGCATTGGCGATTTCCTCGGCGCTGGCCAGTCGCTTCATGGGATGCAGCGATTCAATCATCTGCTTGCCCTCTGGCGTGGAACAGGTCGTGGCGCGGATCAAAGGCGTGTCGACCCCGCCTGGTGCGATGGCGTTGACGCGGATGCCGGACTCGGCGTAATCAATTGCGCAGGTCTTGGTCAGACCGATCACGCCGTGCTTGGCTGCCGTGTAAGCGGCTGCTGTGGGAAATCCGACTATGCCGGCCGCGGATGAAATATTGACGATGCTTCCCTTACCCGACTTTGTCATTGCCCGAAGCTGATGTTTCATGCTGAAAAACATCCCGTCGAGGTTGACTGACATCAGTTCCCGATAGGCCTCGGTTGATGTTTCGTGCAAAGGCCCAACCGGCCCAAGAATACCGGCGCAGTTGACTGCCGCATCGATCGAACTTCGCTTCGCGACAAGATCGTCGATTGCTTCTTCAACATCGGACTCGCTTGCAACGTTGATGGCATAGGAACAGGTTCTTGCCCGAAGTTCAGCGCTCAAACCACCCACAAGGCTTTCCAGCCCTTTGGCGTCCCTGTCCACGAGCCCAACATGGGCGCCTTCTGCCAGACAGCGTTCGGCCACAGCCGCGCCGATACCGGAAGCTGCCCCGGTCACAAAGACAGTTTGATCAGACAGTTGCATGTTGTATTTCTCCCCGAACGCTTTGGATAAAAATCTGGAATGAGATTGAGGACGAGAAGTATGCCTGACCGACTGTATAAAGCGCTTAGTCGCGCTCAGACGATGTCCGGTTCTTCTGCCGTCAAAGCCTGACCGAGTCGCATGATCTGACCGGGCATCAGGGTGGGCAGCCAGTCCGGAAACCCTGTCGGGGTGAGTAGGATCACGGTCGAGCCCCAGTGGAATCGTCCAAGCTCTTGTCCGCGTTTCAGGGGAGCGGTGTCCAGCGGCTCGCGGATGAGGGTCTCTTCCGGTCGGTAAGGGCCGCCCGGACGCCAGACAGTTTCAATGCCGGCAACTAACATGGCGGCGACCATGACGACAGCCACGGGGCCGTATTCGGTCTCCAGAATGACGGACATCCGCTCATTCCGGGCAAATAATCCGGGGACGGCGCGCGCGGTGCGGGTCGAGACGCTGAACAGTTCGCCCGGAATTCGGGATTCTTCAACAGGTCTGCCCGCCATGGGTGCATGGACGCGATGATAGTCGTAGGGCGCGAGATAAATTGTCATGAACCGACCGTCTGCAAATCTCCCGGCCCATTCCTGCGAGCCCAGCAAGTCGGCAGCCGAATACAGGACGCCTTTGGCCTGCACGAGCTGGTCGCCAGAGATTCTTCCAAGCTGGCTCAGAGTTCCGTCACAGGGCGAAATCAGGCGGTGCCCAGCCGGCGCCAGCGGTCGTGCATCGTTGCGCAGCGCCCGGGTAAAAAACGCATTGAAGCTGTCGTATTGACTCGGATCGGGTTTTGCGGCCTCGCTCAGCTTGACCGGAAACAGTCGCCGGAAGGCACCAATCAACGGCCGCCGAACCCATGGATGCCTGGCGTTCGAGATCTTGTTAGCTGCCGCCGTCAGCAACTTTTGAGGCAAGAGATATTGCGGCCAGACCGCAATGCGGTCCGCCAGCGACAGGCTCATGAGCTGATCCGGAACAGATCGGCCACCACGTCTTCGGGAACCAGCGGATGAGAGAAGCGCCCATGCAGACGGCCCTGTGGGTCGATGATCATGACGGCGGCCGAATGATCCACGTTGTAAAAGCCGGTGTTTTCGTCGGGTGTCTCGCGGTAGTAGACGATGCCCAGTTGGCGGGTCAGCGCCTGGAGCTGCTCTTCCGAGCCCGTTACCGCCAAGAATTCCGGGTCAAACCACTTTACGTAGTCTTTGAGCAGTTCGCCTTGATCGCGCGCCGGATCGACTGAAACAAACACGACCTGTGGCAGTTCCTCGCGCCTCATCAGGCGAAGTTGCTCCATCGACTGAGAAAGCATGGCAAGGGTGTCGGGACAGATATCCGGGCAGTTGGTGAACCCGAAGAAAAGCAGGCTCCACTGACCCTCGAGGTTGGTCCGGGTGAACGGCTCACCAGCCGCTGTTTCCATTTGAAAGTCAGTCAATGCCCGGGGAGTGGGAAACAGCTGTGCCGCCCGTAAGTCCTGGGTGCGTTCGATCATCAGTCTAGACGCAAACAGTCCTGCGGCCAGAGCGGCAACAAGGACGACGGCAAAGACGAAAACACGTCCGCGCTGTGATTGTGGTGGGGTCGAAGAATGCATGCGGATATTATATGGGCTCATGCGTGCAGGCTAATCCGCGACTTGATGACATCTTTGACTCTGGCACAGTTGCTGCAGAACGCCGCCGGCCAGATGGAAGCAGCTGGTCTGTACTTCGGTCACGGCACCGGCAACGCCTTCGATGAGGCCTGCTGGATGGCCATGCACGTTCTGGATCTGCCGCCTGATTTCGACTCTTCGCTCTTCGAGCGGGTCGTCGAGCCGCCCGATCGGGCGCGCTTTGAGCAATTGCTGGCCCAGCGGATCGAAACGCGCAAGCCGCTGGCTTACCTGATCGGGGAGGCCTGGTTTGCCGGACTGAAGTTCGAGGTCAACGAGTCGGTACTGGTGCCGCGCTCGCCGCTGGCTGAACTGATCGTTGATGGATTTGATCCCTGGCTGGGCGAAGGCCGTCTGAAGCGCGCGGTTGATGTGGGAACCGGATCGGGCTGTATCGCTATCGCCTTGGCCTACCATAGGGGAGTGGCAGTCGATGCCGTCGACGTTTCACGACAGGCGCTGAACGTCGCCGCCCGCAACGTACAGTCGCACAATCTCGGTTCGCGCGTAAGTTTGTATCAGTCGGATCTGCTTGAAGCGGTGAAAGGACAGCGCTATGACTTGATTCTGGCCAACCCCCCCTATGTCCCGGAGGCCTCCATGAAGACTCTGCCACCGGAATACGGCTGGGAGCCGGAGCTTGGGCTTGTTGCAGGCGCTGATGGTCTGGATCTGGTGCGACGCTTGATCGCTCAGGCGGCTGATGTTCTCGAGCCTCACGGTGTCTTGATCTGCGAAGTTGGAGAAGCCGCCGAGGCAGTCGAGCACTGGCTGTCGGATCTTGCTGTCACCTGGCTTGACTTCGCGAACGGCGGGGACGGGGTGTTCCTGCTGGATCGGGCGATGTGTTGTCAGGTTGCAGCGCGAAGCACTGGGCGTTAAGACCCCGGAGCGTCAATACTTTTGCCTTTCAGGAAGCGTCTGAAGCTCTACAATAGAAGGCTGCTCAAAACTACCTGTTTGAATTCAAAGCAATGAAAATTCTGGTCACGATCAAGCGCGTGGTGGATTACAACGTCCGCGTTCGCGTCAAGCCTGACGGCTCCGGGGTAGAGACCGACGGGGTCAAGATGTCGATCAATCCATTCGACGAGATCGCGCTGGAGGAAGCCTTGCGCATCAAGGAGCGCGGTGAAGCCGAGGAGGTGATCGTTGCCTCGATCGGCGGCAATGAGGTCCAGCAGCAGCTTCGTACCGCATTAGCAATGGGGGCCGATCGCGCGATTCAGGTGGACACCGACCAGCCTGTTCAGCCTTTAAACGCCGCGCGCGTGCTCCTCAAGCTGGTGGAAAAAGAGTCGCCCGGCATTGTCTTTCTGGGCAAACAGGCCATTGACGATGACTGCAACCAGACCGGTCAGATGCTGGCCGCGTTATGGAATCGGCCGCAGGCGACCTTTGCCTCTGGCATTGAGCTGGCAGACGGCAAGGCCACGGTGACCCGCGAAGTCGATGCCGGCCTTGAAGTCAACGAAGTCGACCTGCCCGCGGTAATGACCTCAGACCTGCGCCTCAACGAGCCTCGCTTCGTCAAGCTTCCGGACATCATGAAGGCCAAGCGCAAACCACTGGATGTCATTCCACTGAGCGATCTTGGCGTGGAACTGGCTGAGGATCTTGTGATGTCCGTCTATGAACCACCGGCCAAGCGGGGTGGTGGAAAGATGGTCGGAAGTGTGGCTGAGCTGGTCGGCGAACTGAAGAACAAGGGGTTGTTGTGATGTCGAAAGTACTGATTATCGGAGAACACGACGGCCAAACCCTGAATCCGGCGACCGCGAAAACCGTCAAGGGCGCCAGCCAACTGGGTGCGGACAGCATTGAAATTGTGCTGTTTGGAGCGGAGCTTGACGCAGTTGCCGGACAGGCCGCGGCGCTGTCGGACGTGACCCGCGTTCTGTCCTGCGCGCATGAAGACTTCGCCCATCCCATGGCGGCTAGGCTCGCGCCGGAGGTTGCGGCATTGGCTGCTGATTACAGCCATATTCTGACGGGCTCCACCACGTTCGGAAAAGACCTCCTGCCACGCACTGCAGCACTGATTGGGGTCAATCAGGTTTCCGACATCATGGAGGTCGTCGACGGTCGAACCTTCAAACGCCCGATTTACGCCGGCAACGCGATCGTGACGGTGCAGGTGCCCGGAGACGGTCCGGTGGTCGGCACGATTCGGACCGCGTCGTTTGCGGCTGCCGCTGAGGATGGAGGCGCAGAAGTCGTCAGTATCGAGCCCGCCGCCGATGATCCGGGACACAGCCGCTTTGTGCGACTGGAAAGCAGCGGTGGTGAGGGGCCTGATCTGGCCTCGGCTGATATCGTGGTTTCAGGCGGTCGCGCGCTGGGCTCAGCGGACAACTTTTCCATCATCAACAGTCTGGCTCAAAAGCTGGGTGCAGCCGTGGGTGCCTCGAGAGCCGCCGTGGATGCAGGCTACGTGCCGAATGAATTACAGGTTGGACAAACCGGCAAGATTATTGCTCCGGACCTGTATTTCGCGATTGGGATCTCGGGTGCTATTCAGCACCTGACTGGTATCAAGGACGCCGGAACCATTGTGGCTATCAACAAGGATGCCGAGGCCCCGATTTTCGAGGTCGCAGACTTTGGTCTGGTCGGTGATTTGTTTGAGCTGGTGCCGGAACTGGAGAAAGCCCTCTAGGGCATCGGGCTCTGGCGCCTCGGGTGATCAGGCGAGCGCCTGATCGCCCTGAAGATCGCCTTCATTGGTTGCCGGGCGCCGGCTGGACCCGAACCGTTCCCAAGCCTTTTCATGGAAGAAGTAGGCGATCGTGTTGGCTGCTGGTTCAAGCAGAGCGACCGCACCGCCTAGCGCCAAGCTGCCGGTCACCAGATAGACGATACTGAATGCGACCGTCATGTGGACCAGGGCGAATGAGAGGGTCTTGTAGCGAGCCATGATTTGCTCCCTTGCAGAACAATTGTTAGCGTTAGCTAAACATTGAAGGCTCGGCTATGATTTGTCCAAGTGATTATTCTGATGAATTCGATGGGGTTTCTCTATGGCAGGTGGTGATTTGAACCTACGCGTTGCAGAGCCCGGTGATGAGGCGTGCCTGCTGGCCCTGATTCGGGAGCTAGCCGACTATGAGCGGCTTGCCGATGAGGTCTCCGCGTCGCCAGCGCTTTTGGCCGCGCACCTGTTCGGCGAAAACGCCGTGGCCGAAGCCGTCCTGGCCGAAGTCGAGGGTGAGCCAGTCGGATTTGCCCTGTTCTTTCGCAACTTCTCGACTTTCTTGGGGCGTCCCGGGCTTTATCTGGAGGACCTCTATGTTCGTGAGTCACACCGCGGTCAGGGGATAGGCCGTGCGCTGCTGGCTCATCTGGCGGCGCTCGCCCGAAAACGGGGCTATGGCCGCATGGAGTGGAGTGTGCTGGACTGGAACCAGCCTGCAATCGATTTCTATGAATCTCTGGGGGCTAAGGCGATGTCAGAGTGGACCGTGTATCGCCTGAGTGATTCCGGGCAGGTGCCCGATGTTGCCAAATCCGTCCGGTCAGCGGATAGCTGACAGCGCGGGCAAGAGTCGTTAGGCTTGGATGCAAGCCTTCAGCCTCGCATTTTCCACGGTCAATCGTCATGACTAAGCCCCTCTGGATCCCCTCGCGGCAGCGCGCCGTTGCCAGTCATATGCAGCGCTTCATCGAGCGGATTCGGGAAGGCCTCGACCCGAGCGTGTCTGATTATGACCGCTTGTATCAGTGGTCGATTGATCACCCCGAGGCGTTCTGGTGCGAGCTCTGGCATTTTGCCGGCGTGGTGGGCGATGGGCCCGGCGAAACCATCACCGATCACTGGCCTGATATGCCGGGTACCCGCTGGTTTCCAGAGGCCCGGTTGAATTTTGCTGAAAATCTGCTGAAGCGACGCGACGACGCCCCGGCGATAGTCTTTGCGGGGGAGGATGGTGCCCGCCGCACGCTGAGCTATGCCGACTTGTACTCGGAGGTGGCGCGCACCGCGCTGGCGCTTAAAGATGCCGGCGTTCAGCCGGGTGATCGGGTGGCCGGCTACCTGCCCAATCTCCCTGAGACGGTTATCGCGATGTTGGCAGCCACGTCCATGGGTGCCGTCTGGTCCTCCTGTTCGCCCGATTTCGGTGTGCAGGGCGTGCTCGACCGTTTCGGGCAGATCGAACCCAAGATCTTGTTCACCTGCGCGGCTTATCGCTACAGCGGCAAAACTTTCGACTGTCTGGACCGGGTGCGTGAACTGGTCTCCCGGATGCCTTCCATCGAACGGGTCGTGGTCGTGCCGTTCATGGAGCCGGATCCTGACTTCACCGATCTTCCGAGAGCAAGCGATTGGGCTAGCTTCACGGACAACGGCGCGGTCGAGATTCGCTTCGAGCGGCTGGGATTCGATCACCCGCTCTACATTCTCTATTCTTCGGGCACGACCGGCGTGCCCAAATGCATTGTCCACGGCGCGGGCGGGACGCTGCTGCAGCATTGCAAGGAGTTGATGCTGCACACGGATCTGAAGCCTGAAGAGCGTCTGTTCTACTTCACCACCTGTGGCTGGATGATGTGGAACTGGCTGGTTTCAGGGCTGGCGGTGGAAGCCACGCTGGTGCTCTATGACGGCTCTCCTTTCCATCCCGACGGTCATGTGTTGTGGAACCTGGTCGACGAACTGGGTATTGACGTGTTCGGCACCAGCGCGAAATGGATTGCAGCCTGTGACAAGGCGGGCATCAAGCCGCGGGAAACGCATCGTCTTGATTCGCTCAAGGCCATCCTGTCCACCGGGTCTCCGCTGCTGCCAGAGTCCTTCGATTACGTCTATCGCGACGTCAAGACAGACCTGCAGCTGAGCTCCATCTCGGGTGGCACGGACATCGTGTCCTGCTTTGCGCTGGGTAATCCGCTGCTGCCGGTCTACAAGGGCGAGCTCCAGTGCCGGGGGCTGGGTATGAAGGTAGAGATTCGTTCCGATGCTGGCCGAGTGGTGGAAGAAGAAACCGGTGAGCTGACCTGTTCGCTGCCGTTTCCCTCCATGCCGGTGGGGTTCTGGAACGACCCGGCCGGCGAGAAGTATCGAGCTGCCTATTTCGAAACCTGGCCCGGCATCTGGAGCCACGGCGACTATGCGCGCTTGACTGAGCATGGCGGCCTGATCATCTACGGACGCTCCGATGCCACGCTCAATCCCGGCGGTGTTCGCATTGGGACAGCGGAGATCTACCGTCAGGTCGAAAAGCTGGACGAAGTACTTGAATCCATTTGTGTTGGTCAGGATTGGCAGGATGATGTTCGCGTCGTCTTGTTCGTTCGCCTGCGTGATGGGGTTTCGCTCACCGATGAGCTCAGGCAGAAAATTCGTCATACGATTCGCTTGAACACCACCCCCAGGCACGTGCCTGCGAAGATCGTGGCCGTCCCCGATATCCCGCGTACGGTCTCTGGCAAGATCACCGAACTGGCCGTGCGACAGACGATTCACGGCCAGACCGTCAAGAACACCTCAGCGCTTGCCAACCCTGAGGCGTTGGATCATTTTCGCGGTTTGCCGGAGCTTCAGGATTAGCCGGGATGACTGGCTTTCTTGATCCTAGAGAGCTGACAGAAAACCCCTGAACAACGAAGCGATGGCCGGCATGGCGTCAGTCATCCGATGATCGGTATCCAGCAGGTGAAGCGACGATCTGCGTTCCTCGGCAAAGCGTAGAGCGTTCTGCCAGGGAATGATGTCGTCACGCCAGCCGTGGATCACCGTCACCGGGCCGCTCTGGATGGGATAGTCCTGCTCGACCAGTCCCGCGTCGGGATAACGATCATTCAGATAGACCGCAGGGGCCAGCAGAAACATTGCGCGTACAGGGATTGCGCAGGCTGCGGCCACGGAGACATAACCGCCCATCGAAGACCCGACCAGCACCGCCGGCTTACTCAGGGTCTCGAGGCGTGAGCAGAGACGATGTACGCGCCCGGCCGGATCGTCACGGAGATCGCGATAGTCGATGGCCTCGGTGGCGTAACCTGCCGCTTCCGCGATAGGTTTTAAGGCCAGAATCTTGTGCGATTGGGGGCTGGAGACGTGACCGTGGCTGAAAATAAGGTGCATGGGGAGTGAGTGCGTTCATTGGTTCCGGTACCATTGGCGATCATACCAACCTCAACTGCTCAATCCATCTTGAATACCTCCACCAGTACCCGAAACCTCGCCCTGTTCTGTGACTTTGAAAACATTGCCCTTGGTGTGCGCGACGCGCGCTATGCGGCCTTCGATATCCAGAAGGTGCTGGAGCGGTTGTTGCTCAAGGGCAATATCGTGGTCAAGAAAGCCTACTGTGACTGGGGGCGTTATCGTGACTTCAAGCCCGCCATGCACGAGGCCGCCTTCGAGATGATCGACATTCCGCACCTGCGTCAGTCCGGCAAGAATTCGGCCGATATCCGAATGGTCGTGGACGCTCTGGACCTTTGCTACACCAAGTCCCATGTCGATACGTTCGTCGTGATCAGCGGCGACTCCGATTTCTCGCCCCTGGTGTCCAAGCTGCGTGAGAACAACAAGATGGTCATCGGCGTTGGGGTCAAAAGCTCGACCTCCGACCTCCTGACCGCCAACTGTGATGAGTTCATCTTCTATGACGATCTGATTCGCAATAGCGAAAAGAAGAAAAACGCCGCCTCCAAGAAAAAAGCCGCCAAGAAAAAGACCGCCAAGAAGATAACAGCAAAGGCTGAATCTGCCGAAGCAGCTACGCCTGATGCCAAGGCCCAGGAGGCTTTTGATCTGGTCCTCGAGACCACCGAGGCGCTGTTCTCCGACCGCGATGCAGAGGAAAAAGTCTGGGGCTCAATGATCAAGCAGGCCCTGAAGCGCCGGAAGCCAGGCTTCTCGGAGAGCTATCACGGCTTCAAGAGTTTCAACCATCTGCTACAGGAAGCTGAAAAGCTGGGGCTCCTCGAACTACAGCACGACGAGAAGTCAGGCGGCTACATCATCAAGAGTTACGGTAGCGACGACTGAGTGCCTGCCTGAAATTCAAAAGAAATCGGCGGCCCGGAGGCCGCCGATTGGATACATCGCCCGAAGGGATCAGGCGGCTTCCTTATCCTCGGCTGCGTTGTGGTGATGCACATCGCGCTGCGGGAAAGGAATTGAGCAGCCTGCGGCTTCCAGTTCAGTCTTCAGGCTTTGCAACAAGTCACTTCGCACGGTCCAGTAGTCTGCGGTCTCTACCCAGGGGCGGACGGCGAAGTCAACGCTCGATTCGCCTAGTTCTGAAAGCAGGATCGCCGGTTCTGGATCCTTGAGGACCTTGTCATGCGATTCGATGACACGCTTGATCACGGACTGGGCAAGTTTCAGGTCGTCGTCGTAGGCCACGCCAATCACCAGGTCGATTCGACGTGTATCAAACGCAGAAAAGTTGGTGATCGGATTGCCTGTAATGGAGCTGTTGCCAACAATGACCAGACGATTATCCGGCGTTTTGAGCTGGGTATTGAAGATCCCGACTGACTCGACAGTTCCGGAAACGCCGCCGGCTTCAACAAAGTGGCCGCGGGTGAAGGGGCGCAGGATGACCAGCATGATGCCGGAGGCAAAGTTGCTCAGGCTGCTCTGCAGCGCAAGGCCAACAGCCAGCGCCATACCGCCCAGAACCGCGATCAGTGGCGTGACCTGAATGCCCAGGTGGCCCAGAGCGATCATGATCACGACCACCAGCAGGATCACGCCGAGGATGTTGCCGACAAACGTCACCAGCAGGGCATCGATTCCACGCTTTTCCATGCCTCTGGACACCGCATTGACAATGCGCTTCCCAATCCATCGGCCAATGAAAAAGATCAGTATGGCCCCGAGCAACCGGATGCCCAGAGCAACAACGTTGTAGTCAATCAGCATTTGCTGCAGATTAGCCATATCCATCAGTTTTTCCCTCGAAAGATGATAGTTAGAACAGGTCTTCACCACCGGTCAGCGTGTCTTCGATACTGTCACCGAGAAGTGCCATGTGATTGATCACATAGCGCAGTGACGCCTCCGACAGCAGATCGTAGGTGAGGTTGTGGCACAGCTTGATGAACGGGGTGCCGTCCATATCGCCGACGGCCAGATAGCCGATTCGGAGCATCAGGTTGACTCTCAGGCATTTCTCGGCGTCGTGCTCGCGAAGCGGTGCGATATTGGTTTCAAACCTCAACACGCGACGCTCGTCGCTGTTTTTCAGTTCGGCGAGCCAGATGTCCTGACTGCGGCCGCTGTTGCCGACCTTGACGTCAACGGCCAGCATGAAGGGCTCATCGTGCACCACTTTGTAGTGCTCGCGAATATAGGCTTCAAGTTCTGAAAAGGTTTGCATGAGATTCAGTCAGTCCAGGATTCATTTGGGTTCAAGTCGCACCGCACCGTCCAGACGCACGACAGTGCCGTTGAAATAACGGTTTTCGATGATGTGTGCGGCCAGGTCAGCGAATTCTTTCGCGTGGCCTAGTCGCTTCGGGAAGGGGATGGAGTCACCCAGAGCCTGCTGTACGGGTTCTGGCATGATATCCACCATTGGCGTATGAAACACCCCGGGCGCGATGGTCATTACCCGCACGCCGATGCGCGAGAACTCGCGTGCCATGGGGAGCGTCATGCCGGCAACCCCGGCTTTCGAGGCTGAATAGGCAGCTTGGCCTATCTGACCCTCAAAAGCGGCAATTGAGGCGGTGTTGATAATGACGCCGCGCTCGTTGTCTTCGCCAGGTTCCTGAGCCTGCATGGACACAGCGGCGGCTTTGGCAACGTTGAAGCTGCCCACCAGGTTGACCATCACCGTTTGCTGAAAACGTTCCAGCGGCATCGGCCCCTCGCGTCCCAGCACCCGTCCTGCGCCGAGAATGCCTGCGCAACTGACGGCCGCGTTCAGGCCTCCCATCGTGTCGGCGGATTGATCTATCGCTCGCGCGACTTCGGCCTCGTCTGTGACGTTGACGGGCAGGAAGCTGGCAGACTCCCGTCCAAGGGTATCGAGAGCATGCTCGGCCTTGTCTGCATCAACATCCAGCAGTGTGACTTTCGCGCCGGCATCGACCAGCCGCTGCGCGACGGCGAAGCCGAGCCCGGAGACGCCACCGGTGATGATGCCCTTGACCGAAGTAAGTTGCATTGTCCAACAAGTCCCCGAAGTGAAGCGATTAGTGTCGTTTGAGAATGGCTTGCCCGGCGCGTGAGCGGGGTCGTCCCAGTTCACCGGCAATCCAGTCGCCGGTGCGTGCCATGGCCTCCAGATCGACGCCGGTCTGCATGCCCATGCCTTCGAGCATGTAGATCACGTCCTCACTGGCGACATTACCGGTTGCGCCTCGTGCATATGGGCAGCCACCCAAGCCAGCGACCGCTGAATCGACCACGCGTATGCCCAGATCCAGACAGGCCGCAATATTAGCCAATGCTTGACCATAAGTGTCATGGAAGTGCACGGCCAATTGTGCGATCGGGATGGAGGCGCTGACTAATCGCAGCATTTCAGCGGCTTTGCGAGGGGTTCCGACCCCTATGGTGTCGCCCAGCGAAATTTCCTCGCAGCCGGCCTCGAACAGGGCCTCGGCCACCCGCACCACGTCCGAAACCGGCACCTCGCCCTGGTATGGACAGCCCAGCACGGTGGACACGTATCCGCGCACCCGGACTCCGTCCTGCCGGGCTCTGCGAACCACCGGCGCGAACCGGCGCATCGATTCCTCGATGCTGCAGTTGATGTTGCGCTGGTTGAAAGCCTCGGAGGCCGCCGTGAACAGGGCCACTTCATCGACGCCGACGCTGCGAGCACGGTCGTAGCCACGCTCGTTGGGGACCAGCGCTGGATAACGGATGCCCTCGCGCCGGTTCAGGCTGGAAATCACCTCTTCTGCATCGGCCATCTGCGGAATGGCGCGGTCGCTGACAAAACTGGTGGACTCGATGACCTTCAGTCCGGTCTGTCCAAGTCGGTCGATCAGGTCCAGCTTGAGCGAGGTCGGAACCGTATAGGGCTCGTTCTGCAGGCCGTCGCGGGGACCCACTTCAACCAGCTTGACCCAGTCGTCGCTCACCGGCAAAACCTGAATCAGAGGACCTCAACGGCCATGGCGACACCTTCGCCGCCACCGATACACAGCGAGGCTACGCCGGTCTTGAGCTGGTGCTTGCGAAGTGCATGGATCAGGGTGACCAGAATGCGCGCCCCGCTGGCTCCGATGGGATGGCCCAGTGCGCAGGCGCCGCCGTTGACGTTGACTCTGGCGTGGTCCAGACCATGATCCTTCATCGCGGCCATGGTCACCGTGGCGAAGGCCTCATTGATTTCCCATAGATCAACCTGGTCGGCCTTCCAGCCGGCCTTGTCCAGACACTTGGCGATGGCGCCCACCGGTGCGGTGGTAAACCACTCCGGCTCGTGGCTGTGGGTGGCGTGAGCCACGACGCGGGCCAGCGGCTTCAAGCCACGTTTTTCTGCATCGGTCGCGCTCATCATCACGAATGCCGCTGCACCGTCGGAAATCTTGGAAGAACTGGCCGCGGTGATTGTGCCGTCTTTGGCAAAGGCGGGTCGCAGTGAAGGCATTTTGTCGACGTTGCAGCGCGGCGGCTCTTCATCGGCGGTGATTTGAACCTCACCTTTCCGCGTCTTGACCGAGACCGGCACAATCTCGTCATCAAAGGCCCCGCTGGCCATCGCGGCCATGGCGCGTTCGACCGAGGTCTTGGAGAACTCGTCCTGATCCTCGCGGCTAAATGAATATTTGGCGGCACATTTCTCGGCAAATCCGCCCATCATGTTGCCGTCGTAGGGGTTCTGCAGACCATCGTAGAACATGTGATCGAGCGCCTGTACGTGCCCCATCCGCAGGCCCCGATCCATCAGATAGGGGGCGTTGGTCATGGATTCCATGCCGCCTGCGACCACCACATCGCCGCTGCCGGCCTTGATGAGATCGCTGGCCAGCATGGCAGCTTTGAGGCCCGAACCACAGACCTTGTTGATGGTGGTCGCACCAGCGCTGATCGGCAGCCCGGCGCCTAGCGCGGCCTGGCGGGCGGGTGCCTGACCGGTGCCTGCCGGCAGCACGCAGCCCATAATCACTTCCGAGACATCGGCTCCATCGACACCGGCGTCCTTCATTACGGCATCAATGACCGCAGCGCCAAGCTGGGGTGATTTTACCGGCGCAAACTGCCCCTGAAAAGAACCGATCGCGGTACGGCGTGCGGCAACAAAGACGACATCATCTGACATGACCATAGACCCTCATTAATACTAGTTTGGCCGGCATTATCGCAGGTTCCATCCGCACCAGCCACCGC
>JAZBPR010000029.1:0-3662 GCA_036351735.1 Wenzhouxiangella sp.
ATCGGAAACTCTTCGCCCATGCCAATGGCCTGAATGCGGCTGGCGTCAATGCCCATGCTGATCAATGAATCCATGACCGCCTGAGCGCGCTCCTCGGAAATGCGAACATTGACGCTGGCTGGGCCGCTGCTGTCGGTGTGGCCCTCGATACGAATTCTTCGCTCGGGCTCGGACTGCAGCAAGTCAACGACGTCAGTCAGGTTGTCCCGGGCGCCCGGCTGCAGCTGCGTCTGGCCGAGTTCAAACAAGACGTCGCCGAGGGTCACAACGACGCCCCGGTCGGTCTCGCGCAACTCCATCAATTCCAGCCGGCGGCGCAGCGATTCGGCGGCCTCCGAGGCCAACTGAGCTTCACGGCGGGCCAGTTCTATCTCGCTGGCCTGTGCTTCGGCAAGACGTCGCGCGGCTTCGGCTTCTTCGCGTGCCTGCTGTTCGCGGCGTGAGGCCTGCTCGCTCTGCTCGGCCGCAGACAGGGCTGCCCGGCGGGTGCGTTCGATTTCTTCAGCCGTTGCTGCGCTGAGCATACGGGCCTGCTCGGCTTCTCGTCGTGCCTGCTCGACTTCGAGCCGACTGGCGCGTAGCAGAAGTCGGGTCCGCTCGGCCTCGACTGTTTCTATGCGGGCCTCGGCCTGGGCCCGGAAGGCCTCTGCTCGAGCGATTTCAATCCGCTTTTCTGCGATGTGGATGCGGTGGGCGCGCTCTTCTTCGGCGGTTTGTTCTGCAGCCGTGCGCACGGCTCGCTCTGCATCCGCCAGCGCCAGCGGCACCTGTTCGGCCAGTCCTGGCTCTGCGCGCAGCGCATCAAGATCGGTCCGCAGGTTGTCGATCAGCGTGTCGTCGCGAGGCTGAGTAGCGCAGGCGCTCAAGAGGCTGCCGGCCATCAAGATGACAGCAAGTTCTAAGCGTCTCATGGCTCAATCACCTCGTCGCCAAACGCCTCAATCAGGTCATTTCGCAGTTGGTCCAGTTCTCGCTGTAGCTGGGCCAGACGGGCGCGGGCCTGAGCTGCCCGGGTGCGGGCCAGAGCCAGTTGGGCTTCGATTTCGCTTTCATCGGCCAGACGCCGAGCCGCATCACCCTGATTGTTGTCCAGCTGAAACCGAGCGGCCTCAAGGCGTTCGGACGCAAACTGCAGTTCCAGCGGTGCGAACTCTTCGGCGCCGGCCTCACGGGCGACGTTGACCGCTTGTTCCGCGTTGCTGAGCAGCCGGGGATCAGGCGGCGTTGTGGCGCAGGCTGTAAGGAGCAAAACCAAAGCGATGAGCGCGGTAAAGCGTCGATTCATGGCGCAGACTAGGATTGGATTCTGTGGGTGTATTGACAACCGGAAACGCTAGTTTACTCCGCATCCGGCTGATTTTCCGGCCTAGCGCCGCGAATCCTGTCATCGGCAGCCAGCCGGTCGCAGATCGAGATGATGCGATCACAGCCGTCAAGGCTGCAATCAAAGCGCCGGGCGTTATAAACCTGTGGCAATAACAGACAGTCTGCCAGCCCAGGTTCTGGCCCGAAGCAGAAATCAGGCTCGCCGGGCACGGCCTTGAGTTGACGCTCAACGGCCTGAAGACCGGTCTCGGTCCAGTAGCGGTACCAGTCTGTTCTGGGTTCGGGTGCCAATCCGGCCTGGTGTTCGAGAAACTTCAGAACCCGCAGATTATTCAAGGGGTGGATATCGCAGGCAATAGTCTGGGCGAGCATTCGAACCCGGGCACGTTCGGCGGGGGTACCGGGGAGTAGCGGTGGATCGCGAAAGCACTCGTCCAGATATTCAATGATGGCGAGCGACTGGGTCAGGACGATCTTGCCGTGCACCAGACAGGGCACCAGCCCTTGCGGATTCAGGGCCAGATAATCGGGTTGAAGCTGCTGGCCGCCATTGCGCACCAGATGAACCGGATGAATGTCGGCATCGATTCCTTTGAGGGCCAGTGCAATCCGCACCCGGTAACTGGCCGATGAGCGCCAGTAGGAATAAAGCACCATTTTCTGATCGTTCATGGCGCCCGGGATAGTCAGCGCCGGTACTCGACCACGGTTTGCTCGATCGCGCCAAAGATCGATCGATTATTTCGGTCAAACATCTCGATCCGGACAACATCGCCAAACTGCAGGAACGGCGTTCTGGGTTTGCCGTCGGCAATGATCTCCAGCATCCTTTTCTCAGCCAGGCACGAGGCGCCCCGGCTGGTGTCGTGATTGGCAATGGTGCCCGATCCGAGAAGTGTCCCGGCGGCCAGCGGCCGGGTGTGGGCGGCGTGCGCCAAGAGCTCGGCGAACGAGAACTGCATGTCTTCACCAGCCTCGGGTTCGCCAAACAGTTCGCCGTTCAGCCAGGTTTTAAGCGGTCGGTGAACCTTGCTGTCCTGCCAGTCCTCGCCCAGTTCGTCGGGCGTGACCACGACCGGAGAAAGTGCGGAGCGCGGTTTGGACTGCAGGAAGCCGAAGCCTTTGGCCAGTTCCCCAGGGATGAGGTTGCGCAGCGAAACGTCGTTGATGAGCGCTAGTAATTGGATGTGCTCGGCACACTCTTCCGCGCTGGCGCCCATGGGGATATCGTCCGTGATGACGCCGACTTCTGACTCGAAGTCGATGCCGAACTCGGTCGAGGCCATCGCAATATCCTCTCTAGGCCCAAGCCAGCCGTCCGAGACCGCCTGGTACATCAGCGGATCGGTCTCAAAGCTTTTCGGCACCTCTGCGCCGCGTGCCCGGCGCACCCGCTCGACGTGGGGAAGATACGCTGAGCCATCGACAAATTGGAAGCAGCGCGGCAGGGGCGAGGCCAGAGTGGCAGGGTCTAGATCGAAAATGTCTTCGCATACGCCAGCGTTGAGTTCATCGTACAGCGCGCCGAGACGGGGGGCGAGATGATCCCATTCATCCAGCGCCGCCTGCAGCGTCGCTGCGATGCCATCTGCGCGAACCGCCTTGTTCAGATCCCGGCTGACGACGATCAAAGTGCCGTCCCGGCCGCCCTGCTTGAGTGTGGCAAGTTTCATCTGACGCTTCTTATCCTTTCCAGCTGTCGACGTAGCCGGTCCATTCGATCGCCTCGGCGGCACCAGTGACGTCCAGCGCATCGCGCGTGTCAATCATCACGGCGACTTCTTCTGTGGCTTCGGCCTTGGGCTTGAACGCGTTATTCAGGGCCTTGGGGTGAGGGCCGTGGGTGAATCCGCAGGGATGCAGTGTCATCATCCCAGGATGAATGTTGTCGCGCGAAAAGAAGTTGCCGGCGTGATAGAAGATCAGCTCGTCGTAATCATCGTTGTTGTGAAAGAACGGCACCTTGAGGGCCCCGGGGTCGGATTCAAAGGGGCGCGGCACAAAGGTACAGATCACGAAGCGGTTGCCGACAAATGTGGTGTGCGCTGAAGGCGGCAGGTGATAGCGATGGCTCATCAGCGGCCGGATATCGCGCCAGTTGACCTTGACCGGTGCGAGATCCCCTTTCCAGCCCACCGCGTCAAGTGGATTGAACGGGTAGGTGATGGTGGAGATCTGGTTTCTGCGCTTGACCTCGACTCGCCACTCGCCAGTCCCCTGCTGGGCGCGAAAGGCTTCGTTGATTCGCGGCGTTTCCAGAATGGCTGGATCGAAAATCGCATGCGGCCCGACCATGCCTTTGTCGGGCAGCATGTAGCTGGCGTTGCTGGCTTCGA
>JAZBPR010000030.1:0-12684 GCA_036351735.1 Wenzhouxiangella sp.
AGACGTCAGCGATATCGACACCAGCTGCGCCCAGATGTTGATGCTGGCCAAACGCCACTGTCAGGCTAGGAGCTTGCAGTGTTCTCTGGTCAACCACAGTCAGCCGGTCATCGATGTGTTCGAAACGCTTGGGCTGGTCTCCTGGTTTGGCGACCCGGTGGTTATCCCGGGCGAATCCGGCGCTACTCGACGCAGTGCCGCAGATGATTCTGAAGGAGACAGCGCATGAGTATGGAAGCCGCTCTCCAGACCTATTTCACTGAGGCACGCGAGATGCTCGAGGACATGGAAGCGCAGCTTCTAGAAATCGAGCACCAGAGCGCCGAAGAGTTGCCTGAAACGCTGAACGCCATTTTTCGGGCTGCCCATACGGTCAAAGGTTCTGCATCGCTGTTCGGCCTGGACGGGATCGTTGATTTCACCCACGTGGTTGAGAACCTGCTAGACCGAATGCGTGACGGGGATATCGGTGTGTCTGCTGATCTGATTTCCTTGTTGCTGCGCTGCCAGGACCACATTGCCACACTCGTCGATGAAACCGAAACCAATGGCGAGGTCAGTGATGACAGTTTGAGGTTGAGCCGCGCTTTGATTCTTGAATTGGGTGCTTTCCTGCAGGACGATCAGCCAGACTCGGCCAAGCCAGGGTTGCCCTCAACCACTGAACAGGGCGCTGAGACTCAGGATTTGCCAATGGGCAAGGGCGATGATGCCGTCGACAACGATTGCTGGCATATCTCCTTGCGATTTGGCCGGAATTCCTTCAGGGACGGGATGGATCCGATCTCATTCCTGCGCTTCCTTGAAAGTCTGGGCAAGATCCGGCAGGTCGTCATTCTTGATGACTGGCTGCCTGACTTGTCCGAATACGATCCGGAAGACTGCTATCTGGGTTTTGAAATCCGGTTCATGTCGTCGGCGACAAAGAAGGAAATCGAGGACGTATTTGAATTCATTCGCGAAGACAGCGATATTCACATCCTCGCGCCTTACTCGCGGCTGTCTGCCTACATCGATTTGATCGACTCGATGAGCGAGGACGATGACCGGCGGATCGGCGAGATCCTGATCGAGTGCGGCGCATTGACTGAAGCTGAACTGGCCAAGGCCTTGGCGCTGCAAAGCACCATCGAGGAAGCTGAGCAGTCACCGCGTCTGGGTGATATCGTCACCAAAGATGACGATCGCCTAAGCCCCGTTGTCGATGCGGCAGCACAAAAACAAACCCAGATGCGTGATGCCATCAACCGTAAGCAGAAGAGCCTGCGCGTTGATGCCGACAAGCTCGACCATCTGATCAATCTGGTTGGAGAACTGGTGACCGCCGGTGCAGGCACGTTCCTGCAGGCCCAGATTTTGGGTAACCCTGAGCTGATCGAGTCGATGTCGAAGCTCAACGATCTGCTGGAAGAAATGCGTGATGCGTCATTGAAGCTTCGCATGGTGGCGATTGGTGCCACCTTCAGCAAGTTTCAGCGCGTGGTTCGCGACATGGCCTCCGACCTGCACAAAGAAGTTGATCTGGTCATTACCGGTGCTGATACCGAACTCGACAAATCTGTAGTCGAAAAGATCGGTGATCCTCTGATGCACCTGGTTCGCAACGCAGTTGACCACGGGCTCGAGTCTTCGGCTGATCGAGAAGCAGCTGGAAAGCCAGCAACTGGGACTATCAGCCTGAATGCCTACCATGACTCCGGCAATATCGTGATTGAAGTCGGTGATGACGGGAAGGGACTGGACCCGGACAAACTGCTGGCGAAGGCGCGTGAGAAAGGTCTGGTCGGCGAAGATCAGCAACTGAGTCGAAGTGAAATCTTTGACCTGATCCTGCGCCCTGGATTTTCCACTGCTGAAAAAGTCTCGAACATCTCCGGTCGGGGTGTGGGGATGGATGTCGTTCGACGTAACGTCATCGAGATGCGTGGCCGGACCGAGATCGACTCAACGCCCGGCGAAGGAACCACCATCAGGATCATCCTGCCCCTGACGCTCGCCATCATTGATGGTTTCGTCGTCGGTGTCGGTAAGGCCGCTTTTGTCGTTCCGCTGGATGTGGTTCAGGAGTGCGTGGAGTTTTCTGAAGTCGAGCAAACCGAACGCGATGGTCAGACCTATATCAACCTGCGCGGGAATGTGCTCCCGCTGGTCAATATCCGAAATCGCTTCGGGGTGCGGGGCGAGCGTCCCATGCGTCGTTCGGTTGTCGTGGTCAAGGCCGAAGGGCAGTCGGTGGGCTTGGTGGTCGACCGACTCATGGGTGAGTTCCAGACCGTCATCAAGCCGTTGGGTCCCGTCTTTTCGGGCCTGAGCGGAATCAGCGGCTCAACCATCATGGGTAACGGTGAAGTTGCGCTGATTCTGGACGTGCAGGGGTTGGTCCAGCAGATCACGCGTGGTGAGCATGCGCTGGAGAAAAACTGAATAAGGATGACAATCGGGGAAAGGTTATGAGTCAGACCAACAGCAAATCAAACCTGCCGGTCAAAGGCCAGTCGAACGCGGTGACTGCCACGGGACTGGGGGCTGCAGGTAGCGACGAGAATCAATACCTTACTTTCAAGCTCCAGGAAGAGATCTATGCTTTCGGCATTCTCAATGTCAAAGAAATCCTGGAATACGGCAAGATCACCAAAGTGCCGATGATGCCGGACTTCATTCAGGGCGTGATCAACCTGCGTGGCGAGGTTGTGCCGGTCGTGAATCTGGCCCGGCGCTTTGGTCTGAAAGCCTCAGAAATCACCAAGCGTACCTGTGTCGTCATCATCGAAATAGGCGCCGAAGAAACACGGCACGAGTTAGGTGTGATGGTGGACAGTGTCTCTGAAGTCCTGGAAATTGATGCTGAACAGATCAGGCCAGCACCGGGATTTGGCGCCAGGATCCGGAATGACTTCATTCGCGGCATGGGCAAGCTTGAAGAAGACTTTGTGATCATTCTTGATCAGGACAAGGTCTTGTCGGTTGATGAACTCGCCGCCGTCCAGCAGGTGCGCGAAATGGCGCCGGAGCAATTGGAGTCGGTCGAAGAAAAATCCGAAGAAGACGCAGAGAATAAGGAAGGCTGACGCTCTGCACCAATAACGGGTGCCTGCATCGTGATCGGTGCAGGAGGGCTTACCGTACGGTAACGGCGAATAGATGGAGTCGGGGAGTTGGCCACAGCTGGAAACCAGGACAGAGGTGTTGACGTCGAAGGTGGCGTCGGTCCTATTCTGTCAGACGCGGAATTTGAACTGTTTCGCAAGCTGATCTTTGACGCTGCGGGCATTTCCATGGCGCCGTCTAAAAAGGCGCTGATCTCTGGCCGGCTGAGCAAGCGTTTACGCGAGTTCGGGTTCTCGACCTATCGCGAATATTTCAACTGGATCGACAAGGCGGGGAAAGATCCAGCGGCTCTGCGCGAGCGCCAGAATGCCATCGACCATCTCACCACCAACGAAACCTACTTTTTTCGCGAAGAAAAGCATTTCGACTTTATTCGTGACCGTCTGATCCCGCACTGGGGTGGCCGGCCTGTCCGGCTATGGAGCGCGGCAAGCTCAAGTGGGGAGGAGGCATACACGCTGGCGATGGTGATGGAAGCGCATCACCGCGGGAAGTGGGAAATTGTCGGGACAGACATCAGTACGCGCGTGGTGGCAGCTGCGACCCGCGGTCAGTATCCCCTGCTCAGGACAAAGAACATTCCAAGAGAGTATCTGCGCAAGTACTGCCTGAAAGGAGTTGGAGAGAACGAAGGAACGTTCCGGATTGACGGGCAGTTAAGAAGAAAAGTCTCGTTTCGTCCCGGAAATTTACAGCAGGATCTGTCATCCGTGGGAATGTTTGATCTGATCATGCTGCGCAACGTACTGATCTATTTCAACGTGGAGGTCAAGAAACGCGTTGTTGCCAACGTGCTACGGCAGCTAAAGCCCGGTGGTTGTTTCATGGTCGGTCACTCTGAAAGCCTGCATGGGATGACATCTGCCGTGAAACCCGTGCAGCCGGCCACGTACATCAAGGAAGGAACCTGACCATGACCCTAGCTGGCAAGAAAATCTCTGTGCTGATCGTGGATGATTCGGCCGTTGTACGTCAGGTTCTAACAGAGATGCTGGCGAAGGACCGAGCTATTGAGGTCATTGGTGCGGCGCCTGATCCACTGTTTGCGATGAAGAAGATGGAAACCCAGTGGCCGGATGTCATCGTCCTGGACATCGAAATGCCGCGCATGGACGGGATTACCTTCCTGCGCAAGATCATGAGCGAGCGGCCGACGCCAGTAGTGATCTGTTCGACTCTCACACAGAAAGGTGCGGAGACCACGATGCAGGCCCTGAGCGCGGGCGCAGTGAGCATCATTACCAAACCGAGGGCCGGGTTGAAGGGCTTTTTGCAGGATTCCGCCAACGACGTTGCCACCGCAGTGAAAGCTGCATCACGCGCGCGAATGAACAACGTCAGAGTTTCTGCGTCCGCCAGTACGCCGGTGGAGACCGCGCACGTGGCACCCGTGCGCAGCTCCATGCTCAAGACGACGCAGCAGCTGGTGGCTATCGGTACATCCACCGGTGGCACCCAGGCTCTGGAAGTGGTGCTGACGGCGTTGCCATCGATGTGCCCGGGTATCGTCATCGTTCAGCATATGCCAGAACGTTTTACCGATATGTTTGCCCAGCGCTTGAATGGGCTATGCAAGATTCAGGTTCGCGAGGCGCGAGACCGCGATCGGGTTTTGCCGGGTCTGGCGCTGATCGCGCCGGGCGGCAAGCACATGAAAATTGAACGCAGTGGCGCGCACTACATTACCCGTGTGTTTGACGGCCCGCCCGTAAACCGGCACAAACCCTCAGTCGATGTGTTGTTCAAGTCGGTTGCCGAGCAGGCGGGGAAGAATTCGGTTGGATTCATCCTAACGGGCATGGGGGATGACGGTGCCCGGGGCTTGAAGCAAATGCGCGACGCCGGTGCCCATACTGTGGCTCAGGATGAAAAATCCTGCATTGTGTTTGGCATGCCCAAGGAAGCCATCGCTCTCGGTGCTGCAGACCAGATTATGGGATTGCACGAGGTGGCAGCACACATTATGCGTTCTGCGACCGTTGATCACCTCTAAAAAGGTCGCCGCAGAAAAGAGTAAGTATTTGGCATAGATCAAATTCCCTGCAAATGAGTCGTGATAACGTTCCTGTCAGTCATTCATGACGCCGGCTTTTTTGAAGATGGGAGCAAAGGCACGTGTCGTTTAAAAATCTGAAGATAGGGACCAAGATTCTGTCGGGCTTCGGCCTGATCCTGATCATCGCGATCACGATTGGCATCATTGGCTTTAGCGGTCTTAGGGGCGTTGGGGGTTCGTTCAACCAGGTGGCCGATCAGCGACTGCCCGCGGTACGCGAACTGGGTGATGTCGAGTCCAATCTGCTGCGATTGATCAACGCTTACAGTTTGCTGTTGGATACCAACCAGACCCGTGAAGAGCGTGATCAGTTGCTCTCCAATATCCAGGACTACCGAGCCGAGTACGCTCAAGCGCAGGCGGACTACCTGGAGCTTAATCGGAGCCCTGAAGAGCAGCGGCTATATGATCGTCTGGTCGCGGCTATGGAGGACTTGCGTGACATCAACACGGAGCAGGTCAATCCAGAGCATCAGGAATTTCTGGACTTGGGGCTGATGCAGCCCTTGGCTATAAATCGTGACCTCGAACGCTTCATGAAGGATCATGCCGAATTGCAGTCCCGGATTCTTGAAGCCATTGAGTTAATGGAGCCGATTGAGGGTGGAGACGATCCCACTGCATGTAACTTTGGTCGTTGGTTACCTGATTTCCGCACCGGCAATCAGCAGATCATGACCGATATTCAGGAAATCATTCCGGTTCATGATGCGTTTCATGTTGCAGTCCGCCAGATTGACGCAGCCATTGCAGCCGGAGACCAGCAAGCTGCGTTTGATGCCTACTTCGGCCAGATGGATCCTGCTGCGCACGATGTTTTCGAGAATTTCAACCAGATCAACGCCGAGGCCCAAAACGCTCAGCAGGCATTGGAAGAAATGGCCGCAGTTCTGACCGGTCCGGCCCGTGAAGTTCAGAACAATGTCATGGAAACGTTCGAAGAGCTTCAGCAGTTCATTCTTGCCGCCGCTGAGCAGGATGGGATTGACGGTGATGCCGTCATTGCGCGCAGCAATACGGTCAATTTCTCGGCCATGATTTTGGGTGCCATCTTGGCAGTCATCATGGGCTTGTTGATCACCCGGCAAATTACCGGTGGCATCAACCAGGGCGTGGGCATTGCCAAGCGTATTGCCGACGGCGACCTGACGGTCAAGGCTGACCGTGCGCTGCTCGATCAGAAAGACGAAGTGGGCGAGCTGGTCCAGGCTATGGACCGCATGGCCAGCAAGCTGCGAGAAATCATCGGCTCGGTGATTACCGGTGCTGACAATATCACCGCGGCCAGCGAGCAGACCTCGGCCACGGCGCAGTCCCTGAGCCAGGGTGCGAGTGAACAGGCAGCCAGCGTGGAAGAAACCACAGCCTCGGTCGAGCAGATGTCGGCCTCAATCGAGCAGAACACCGAAAATGCCAAGGTGACCGATACCATGGCATCCAAGGCGGCCACCGATGCTGGCGAGGGCGGAGAAGCCGTCCGCAAGACGGTCGATGCCATGAAGTCGATTGCCGAGAAGATCTCGATCATCGACGACATTGCCTACCAGACCAACCTGCTGGCCTTGAATGCTGCCATTGAGGCCGCTCGGGCTGGCGAGCACGGCAAGGGCTTTGCGGTGGTAGCCGCTGAGGTTCGCAAGCTCGCTGAGCGCAGCCAGGTGGCCTCTCAGGAGATCGGTGAGGTGGCCAAGGGCAGCGTGAGTCTGGCGGTGCGTGCCGGTGAGTTGCTGGACGAAATCGTGCCGGCCATTCAGAAGACCTCGGACCTGGTCCAGGAGATCAGCGCGGCCTCGAGCGAGCAGAGTTCGGGAGCCAACCAGATCAACACGGCCATGGAACAGCTGAACTCGATCACCCAGCAGTCTGCCTCGTCGTCTGAGGAGCTGGCCTCGACCTCTGAAGAGATGAGCAGCCAGGCCCAGCAGCTGCAGCAGTTGGTGTCGTTCTTCACGATTGATGGCAGTTCAGGCCACTCAGGCGGCGGTTTCTCCATGAAGAACAATCCACCGCCCAGAGCACCTGAGTCGAAGAGTGAGGCGCGTAAGTCCGGTGAAGCGGAAGTTGACGACGACTCTGGATTCGTGCGCTTCTAGCCGGCTGGAAAAACTGCGCTTATGCAGACCGGCCCGTTGCAGAAGGCGATGGGCCGGTTTTTTTATAGATCTCTGGCGACTCTGAAACCGACCCTGATATCGGTGGAGTCTTCGCGGCCGGCCAGTCGATAAGCCGAGCGCGACATGCCCGGTGTGCTGCTCCATGAGCCGCCCCTGATGACGCGCTCCCGGCAACCGGGGTTGACCCAGGCTGAGCCGTCTGAAGGTGCGCGGACGAAGCTGTCATGCCAGCAGTCCTCCACCCACTCCATCACGTTGCCTGACATATCGTGCAGTCCAAAAGGATTGGTCGAGTAGCTGGCGGCTGGAGCTGGCCCCCAATGATCGTCGCCGTAGCCCTTGAAAGCCACGTTCCATTGCGCACCATTGGGCGAAAAGTCTTCCTCTCCGGTCAGATTTTCGATCGCACTGTCCGGGGATGCATTGCCCCACCAGTAGGCGCTTTGAGTGCCAGCTCTCAGGGCATATTCAAACTCGGCTTCCGTCGGTAGTCGGTAATCCAGCCCGCTGAGTTCGGCCAGCCAGTCGGCATAGGCTCGGGCATCGCGCCAGGAAACATGGATGACTGGCAGGTCGGGATCGGCTTCATCGCCGCGATAGTCCTGACGCCAACTGATACCGCTGCGCCGACTCATCCTGCCTGACCGAACGTCATAGACCCTTGACCACCCGGCGCGCTCTGCGTCAGTCACATATCCAGTGGCGGCAACAAACTGGGCAAACTGGGAAACAGTGGTCTCTGTCTTGGCCAGCGCAAAGCCTTGGGGCATGACAACCCGGTGTCTGGGGCCTTCGTGATCCAGTCGGTCAGCTTCGCTTTCGGGTGATCCCATCATGTACTGACCTGAAGGAATCACGACCAGGGTCGGGCCCAGCGTTTCCGGGTCACCGCCTAGCGGATCACGCAGAGTTTGACCAGGCCGGAAGCTTCCATACACCCGCGCGTAGGATAGTTCGCGCCGCAACTCTCGCAGGCGCTCACGGGGCAACCCGATGGCAATCAGGTCGGTGATCTGCTCTTCAGCGCGAACGAACTCGCCGTTGCTGATCAGAGTTCGAACGTCGCTCTCGGCTCGATTCAGATAATCATCGCGCAGCCTCTGAATACGTTCGCGAGTGGCAGAAAGAGAACCGTTGCTGTCCTCCATCAGGTCGGCGCGACCCAAAAGGGCATCGGCGCCTTCAAAATCAACCTCTCTTGCCAGCAGCAGAGCTGCTTCCAGAGTGGCCTGAAACACTGCCGAGAGCCCGTCGCGCGCCTCAGCGTTGTCCGGATCAAGCTCCAGGGCGGCCAGGTAGAGATCCATCGCGCTGCGTCCGACAGGGGTGACCAACCAGCCGCGGACCAAAGCGGTATCGGCCTGACTGAGGAGGGGTTCGACCACGGCCTCTCGAGCGCGCTGCTGGCTGATGGTCGGCGTGCTGTCGGAATCTTCCAGTTCCGTCCCGGCCTGCGCCCGCGCTGGTGTTGCCAGCAAGGTGGTAACCAGAAGAGCAGACAGACCGACTTTGAAAATCATGTTCAAACCCTGAAATATCGGCGGAAAATGTTTGGCACGGCCGCACTATACCGTGGCTCGGTCACTTCGTACGTTTTCGCCAATTTTGATGCCGGTCGAGCATCGTTTGCCGATGGGGGTTGTGGTTTCTTCCGCGGCTGATATACTCAATTTAGATCAGCAGCTTAGATTAAAAAAATAAAGCAGAATCTGGGATTAAAACAGCATGTTGACCCCCAAAATCAAGACCGCTTTGCGCTACTGCCCGGATTTGCCGACCCCGCCGGCGATTGCCATGCAGATAGTTGAATTGGCTCGCAATCCGGAAGTTGATCTGAGCGTTCTTGTTGACCTTTTGGCGCAGGATCCGGCGCTCGCCGGACGCTTGATGCGGGCGAGTAATTCGTGCCTGTTTGCCCGGCGTCGAAAAAGTGAAAGCCTGCGTCAGGCCATCGTGGTGATCGGCTTGAACGCAACGATGACTCTCGCCTTGAGCTTTTCGCTGGCCAATACCCTGAGGTCCGGGGGGCAGGGTGCCCATGCCCTGGAGCAGAGCTGGCGCCGGGTCTTGATTGCCAGTTGTGCAGCTCGTCTGATTGGTGCCCGCCTGCGTCGATCCGATAACGAAGAGCTGGCCTTGGCCGCACTGCTCCAGGACATCGGAATTCTGGCGTTGCGTGCCGCAATCCCCTCAGATTATCTGCCAGTGCTTGAGCAGGCGGCCGACCACGATAATCTGGTCCGTCTTGAGAGGGAGCGCTTTGACTCGGATCATGGCGAGGCGGGGGCCTGGTTGATGGCGCACTGGAAGCTCGCCGACAAGCTTGTGAAAGTGCCTGAGCGCGTTCATGGTCTCAACGTTAATGATGAAGAGGAGCATGCCGAGTTCTACGCGATCGCAGAAGTTGCCGGCAAAATTGCGGATCTTCTCATGGGCGAGGAGACCGACCGTCTGACCGTTCAGATGATGCGTGCGGCACGTCAACACCCGGCTTTGGATCAGGACTTCATGGATGCCATCATCGAAGATTTGGGAGAGAAGCTCCCGGATATGGCGGCACTCTACGACACCGAAATCATTTCACCGGAGCTCCTGACCGGAATCATCCAGCATGCCCGGCAGGTTTTAACCGATCGCGAGTTGATGGCGGCGCGCGAAGCCTCGGAATACCAGCGTCATATCGCTGCACAAAATGGCTCTTCGTATTCAGAGGGTGCGCCGAAGAATACTGCTTCAGCGTCTGATCAACTGGACGAATGTCTGGGGCTTGAGTTTCGCCGTGCGACCAATCTTGGCCATCCGCTGTCCCTGGCCTTCATCCGACTGGACCGTTATTCCGAACTTGTTGAGCGCCAGGGCCCCAACGATGTCGCTGGCGTGCTTCAAATACTCCGGCGTCGTTTGGCAGGACTGGCAGGTAACGAAAAGCTGGTCTTTGCCTCTGCGCCGGATGAGTTTGTTGCTCTGTTTCCCGGTCTGGGTCGGGAACGGTCACATGTCGATCTGGATCAGCTGAGGGAAAGCATCGCCCGAGAAGACTTCCGCAATGCCGACGAGGAGGTCTTTCGCGTGACGATTTCCATCGGGATGGCGTGTCATATGGATGAAAGCCAGCTGTATGAAACGGCCATTGAACTATTGGGGGCCGCTGATCAGGCTCTGAGGGGCTTGACGGACGAGAACAGCGCCAACAGCCTTACGATGGTCTGCTAAGCGCTTCTACTGATTCGTGCGCGCCCACAACCGCAGCAGGTCATTGGCTGCTATCGGTGGACTGAAGTAATAGCCTTGAATGAAATCGCAGTGACGTTCGGCCAGAAACGCCAGTTGTTCCGCCGTTTCAACACCTTCAGCCACAACCTGAACCCGCAGATCCCGAGCCATACTCAAGACCGCTGAAACAATCGCTGCGTCATCAGAATCGGTCTTCAGGTCGCGAACAAAGGATTTGTCGATCTTCAATCGGTCGACCCGAAACTGCTTGAGGTAGCTGAGACTGGAGTAGCCGGTTCCAAAGTCGTCTATCGCCAGCCGGACACCAAGCGGGCGGAGTTCCTTGAGTACCTGACGCGCCTTGTCAAGATCGCTCATGATGAGATTTTCAGTGAGCTCAATCTCCAGATCAGTGCCTTCAAGATTGAAGCGCTCCAGTGCCTGCTTGACGGTTGCCGCAAGATTGCCCCGCCAGAACTGTACTGCCGAGACATTGACACAGACTGTCAAGTCCATGACACCTAAACGACGCCAATTGCTCAGTTGCTGTAGCGCCGTTTCGATGACCCAGCGGCCGATTTCGACGATTTGCCCGCTTTGTTCGGCGACCGGAATGAACTCATCGGGCCCAACGCGCCCCAGTACCGGGCTGTTCCAGCGAAGCAGCACTTCCACCGAAGTGATGAAGCCCGTGTCCGAACGAACGATAGGCTGGTAGACAAGGTGCAGCTCATTGTTTTCTAGAGCGCTGCGCAGATGGGTTTCCATGCTCAGCCGCTCATAGGCTTTCTGATTCAATTCGGTGGTGAAGAATTCGAACGTAGCCCGTCCGCGCTCTTTTGCGTGATACATCGCGGTATCCGCGTTTCGCAGAAGCGATTCCGGGTGTTCTCCATCCTGCGGGTAAATGGCAATGCCGATGCTTGGCGTGATCACCAACTCGTGACCATCGATTTCAAAGACCTCTCGGAATTGCTGGATGATGGTGTCGGCTTTCTGGGTCGCAGCATCAAAGCCGGCACCCGGCATCACAATGACAAACTCATCGCCGCCGAGTCGGCTGATCGTGTCATATTGCCTGAGCGACTCCTGCAGCCGCTGACTGACCGCGATCAGCAGTTGATCGCCTATTCCGTGGCCTAACGAGTCGTTGACGGCCTTGAAACGGTCCAGATCCATGAACATGACGGCGATTGTTCGCTGACGTCTGCTGGCGTGGGCGATGGCCTGGGTGATTCGGTCGTTCAGCAAGGTCCGGTTGGGTAGGCCTGTGAGCTCATCGTAATGAGCCATGCGATGCACGGCTTCTTCAGCTTTCTTGCGATCGGTGATATCGGAAATCACACCGTCGAAGTGTGAAATGCTCCCGTCCGGATTGTGACTGGCCACAGCACTGTTCATGGCAATGAAGTTCGACCCGTCAGGTCGGACAAACTCCACTTCGACATTTCGATACGAGCCATGCTCTTTCAGCATCTCGTGGAGTTTGTCGCGCTGATCTGGTGAGGCATAAAGAATAGGTCCGGACTGAGCCTTCATTTCTTCGGTGTCAGTGAATCCGAACATGGTGGCCAAGGCCTGGTTGATGTAGACCAGACCCGTTCCAGGCACACCCCGGTAAATGCCATCGGCAATATTGCTGGTCACCGAGGTCAATAATTGCTCGCTTTCACGGTATGCACGGGTGGCCTTATCTGCTATTTCTTCGGCTTGGCTGCGGGTTCGCAAGATCGAGAAGAGCAGGGAGCCGACCAGGATCGCTGTGATCCAGCCCGTGATTAGCAGTAAAACCTCGGCTAAATTTGGAGGAGGTGGCTTGCCGAACCATAGATGAAACTCACGCTCGCCCAGCGTTAATCGTCTTTCTGTCGAAATGCTGCGCGGGCTTTCCACCGCATGGTCGTTGATTTGAACCATGGGGCCGTCAAAACCGCTTTGGTCGTCAAATCTGACGGACAGATCGGGGTAGCTTGCAATGCCAGCAAGCAGAGACTCTAGTGCCAGCGTTCCGCCAACCCAGCCACCGGACCGAGTTTCGGTTGGTGCGACCCAGGCGAGCAGAGCGTATCCGTGGATGGGGGCGTTTGCATCCGCTGTTAATTCAATCGGCGCCGACACCTGGGGTATGCCCGTGTCGCGGGCGCGCTGAGCGGCAGGATTGGATTTGGGTCTCGCGCACACATCCAGACCCAG
>JAZBPR010000031.1:0-6509 GCA_036351735.1 Wenzhouxiangella sp.
CGGCGATGAAACTTGGATTCGGCAAAGAAGATCTTGCCCAGCGATAGACCATAAACGCCCCCGATCAGTTGATTGTCTTCAAAGACTTCAAGACTGTGGGCATGACCCATTGCATGGAGTTTGGTGAAGGCCTTGATGATCTCTGGCGTGATCCATGTACCGGTCTGATCTTCTCGAGGCTCGGCGCAGCCCTCCATGACCCCGACAAAGTCACGATCCATGCTGAACTCGAAACGGGATCGGCGCAGGCTCCGACGCAGGGAGCGGCTGATGTGCAGATGCCCCGGCAGCATGACTGCACGCGGCACCGGTGACCACCACAAAATCGGCGGTTTTTCGTACCAGGGGAAAATACCCTGACGGTATGCGTTCAATAATCGCTGCGGATGCAGATCTCCGCCCCAGGCCAGCAGACCGTCGGGGTGGGTCACTGTGTCCGGTGGAGGAAACTTGGATCGAGGATCCGGGGACAAGCAGGCGATGCGGTGCCTTTCCATGGAGCTGCTCAGGCGATCGGTACCAGGGAGTCCAGGTGCTCTCGATATTGCATGAGGGCTTCGGCTTCGCTGGCCAGGTATCGCGCGATGGCCCCCCGCATTCCCGGATGTCGGATGTAGTGGAATGAACGTGTGCGGGTCGGCAGAAATCCGCGCTTGATCTTGTGCTCCCCCTGAGCCCCTGGCTCGAAGGCCTTCAGTCCCCGTCGAATGCAGAAGTCAATGCCTTGGTAGTAACAGGCTTCGAAGTGAACATCCTTGCAATCGATCAGACTGCCCCAGTAGCGTCCGTAGAGCCGCTCCCCGTCATGCCAGAAGATCGCCGCTGCCAGAGGCTCGCCCTCGCGCGCCGCGATACAGACCTGAAACTGATCCCCAAATCGCCGAGCCGCCTCGGCAAAAAAGGACCGGTTGAGCGAGGGCAGGTTGCCGTACAACTGAAACGTGGTCTCGTAGCAGCGGTTGACGAGACTGATTTCGTCTTCGCTGACCTCATGGCCGCCTTTCCAGAACAGCTCCCAACCGGCTTGCGCAACCTTTCTGCGTTCGGCACGGATGTTTTTGCGCGCCTTGCGCTTGAACCGATCCAGAAAATCATCGAAATCGCGATAGCCGTCATTGTGCCAGTGGAATTGCCAGTCGAATCGTTCAAGCCATCCGGCGGCGCGGAGAATATCAGCGTCGGTTTCCGTACAGAAATTAACGCCCGCTGACGAAAGCGCCTGTTTATGGACGGTGCTGATGACCTGCTCGACCAGCGATTCTGCTTGCGGGCGGTTCTTTTGGGCCCCAAGAAGTCTGGGTCCGGTCACCGGGGAGAATGGTGCTGCGATCAGCAGCTTCGGGTACCAGTGCAGCCCCACCTGATGCGCCGCGCGCGCCCACGCCCAGTCAAAGACAAACTCGCCATGGGAGTGTTGCTTGATCCAGGCTGGCAGCGCGGCCATAAGCTGCCCGGATTTTTCACGGGTCAGAAAGTAGGGCGTCCAGCCCGAGGCCTGCCCGACGCAGTTCGTCTGCATCAGGCTGTCAAGAAAGTCCCAGTGAACGAAAGGCCCGGTTCCTGCGCATAGAGCCTGCCAGGCGGCTCGCTCCGGCAGGGTTGCTGCCTTGGGAAGATTCGATATTTTAAGCGCCGGTGTTGTCAAGAAACTTTTCGGCATCCAAGGCGGCCATGCAGCCGAAACCGGCTGATGTAATGGCTTGTCGGTACACGTGATCCGCCACGTCTCCGGCAGCAAATACGCCGGGCACGCTGGTCGCTGTGGCCATGCCATCGAGTCCGCTTCGAATCTGGATATAGCCGTCTTTCATGTCGAGCTGGTCGGCGAAGATTTTGGTGTTTGGATCATGACCAATGGCGATGAATACCGCATCAAGATCGAAATCCCGGGTCGATCCGTCATTGACTTCGCGGACGCGCATCCCTACAACGCCATCGTCGTCACCCAGGACCTCGTCCAGGACATGGTTCCAGATGATCTCAACCCGCCCTTCATTGGCCTTCTCGAAAAGACGGTCCTGAAGGATTTTCTCAGCGCGCAGTTCTTCACGGCGATGAACGACCGTGACCTTGCTGGCGATGTTGGCCAGATAAAGGGCCTCTTCAACCGCCGTGTTGCCGCCGCCAATCACGGCGACGGGTTTGTTGCGGTAAAAAAATCCGTCGCAGGTGGCGCAGGCTGAAACGCCGCGACCGAGCATTGCCTGTTCTGACTCAAGCCCGAGGTACCGGGCCGAGGCACCGGTTGCGATAATCAGCGCATCGCAGGTATAGGTGCCGCTGTCTCCCTCGAGCCGGAAAGGGCGGCGGGAGATGTCGGCCGTATGAATGTGGTCGAAGATCATCTCGGTCTTGAACGCCTCGGCGTGCGCGCTCATTCGTTGCATGAGTTCCGGGCCTTGCAGATCGGGGTAGTCGCCCGGCCAGTTTTCAACGTCGGTGGTGGTCATCAACTGCCCGCCCTGCTGAATTCCGGTAATGATCGCCGGATCCAGATTGGCCCTCGCTGCATAGACCGCTGCGGTATATCCCGCAGGTCCTGAACCGAGTATGAGCAGGCGAATGTGGCGAGGGTCGGACATGTATACTTCTCCAGTTAATCGGGGTCGGGATTCTACCGCTCAGGTCGGGTCTAAAGACGGAAATTGCAAGCGGGCAGATACGGACCTTAGTAAAGATACCAGCGGTTGGTCAGAACGTCGGGTCTGAAATGATCCAGAACAGGCCTGACCGTCGCGCACACACTGTATCCACGGAGAAAAGGCATGCGGATCGGGGTACCCACAGAAATAAAAACACTGGAAGGGCGGGTCGGATTGGTGCCCGCCGCCTGCGGCGATCTGGTCAGGGCGGGACATGAAGTTTTCCTGCAATCTGGTGCCGGTGACAAAAGCGGATTTGCGGATGCTGATTTCGAGAATGTCGGCGTTGAGATTCTGCCGGATGCCGCGGCCCTCTACGATCGGGCGGAGCTGGTGGTCAAGGTCAAGGAGCCGGTTGCAGGCGACCTGGATCATCTGAGGGAAGGGCATTTGCTGTTCTGTTATCTGCATCTGGCCGCGGAGCCGGAATTGACGCGACGTCTGCGCGAGATTGGTCTGACCGGCGTTGCGTTCGAGACGGTCGAGACCGACAACGGCGAGCTCCCCTTGCTGGCCCCTATGAGCAACATTGCAGGTCGAATCGGAGTTCAGGTCGGTACTCACCTTCTTCATCAGCCGCAGGGCGGACGCGGAATTCTTCTTGGAGGACTGCCTGCGGCCGACCGCGGTCACGTTGTGGTTCTGGGTGCTGGAGCGGCCGGCGGGAACGCGGCCCGACTTGCAGCTGCTGCCGGCGCCCGGGTCACGGTCTTCGACAAGCGCCAGGACCGTCTTGCAGAGATGATGGCGATCGGGCCGAACGTGTCGGCTCTGTATCCGTACGCCGAAACGGTGGGGGATTTCGTGGCGAAGGCTGACATGGTCATCGGCGCGGTGCTGGTAACCGGTGCCAAGGCCCCGCATGTGGTCACCCGAGACATGATTACGGCAATGGCTGATGGGAGTGTCGTTGTGGACATTTCAGTCGATCAGGGCGGCTGTTTCGAGACAACGCACCCGACGACTTATGCCGATCCAACTTATCAGGTGGACGGGGTTATTCATTTTGCAGTGACCAATATGCCTGGAGCCGTCCCGAGAACATCCAGCCAGGCCCTGTCAGCGGCTATTCTGCCCTACGTGCAGCGGATGGCGCGCAGCGACTGGATGGAGTTTCCGGCTCTGGCGCGCGGGGTGAACGTGCGCGCTGGAGAGATCGTTCATCCGGCCTTGCAGTAAGATTTTTTTCGAGATCTCTTCGTAGCGAGGCGTTGTATAAAGTTATTTCATGCCAAAGAAGCCTGCCAAAAACTCCGGCGAGGGTGAATTTTTGCCCGGCGCGATGATCAGGCGGCTGTCCGAGGCGGCATTTCTGGTCATTCTTGTCGTGGCCGTTTACCTGCTCTTGAGCTTGATGAGTCACGACCCCCAGGATCCCGGTTGGTCCAGGGCAGCTGCCCAGGGCGATCTGTCCAACCTGGGCGGGCGATTGGGGGCCTGGATATCTGATCTGTTTCTTTTCCTTTTCGGCTACATGGCCTATGCCGCGCCTGTTCTCATTCTTGTGCTGGGGTTGCGGCTCTTGCGGGAACGAACCGAGCCTGCGGGTCTGGGCGAGTGGATGATCAGAGCGGGCGGAATGCTGTTGATGGTGCTGACCGGCTGCATCCTGCTTGCGCTGCAAGATCGGGGCAATTTGGCGCAGGCGGGCGGCGCCCTGGGCGAGTTGATGGCTGAGCCGTTGACTTCTGTTCTCGGCCTGACGGGCTCTGCTTTGATCCATCTCGCATTGTTTTTGGCAGGCACAACCTTGCTCACAGGGCTGTCCTGGATTGCCGTGGTGGACAAGACAGGATACTGGGCTCTGACGGGAGTGGACTGGGCTGGCGACCAGATCTCGCGTTTTCGTGAGTGGTGGCACGGTCGTCGGGCCCGAGCAGTACGAGAAGAGGTCCGCAAAAAAGACACGATCAAGCGCAAGGGCCGGGCGGAAGTCAAGATTGAGCCGCAAGCCGAGCCGCAGGTGTCCAAGCGAGAGGATGTGCGTCAGCGCCAGCAGCCGTTGTTCAGGAATCTTCCGGAAGGCGGTCTGCCCCCACTCGATCTGCTGGACGAACCGGGCGTTCAGAGAGCCGGTTATTCCGAAGACACGCTCAAGGCCATGAGCCGTCAGGTTGAACTCAAGCTGGCCGATTTCGGGGTCGAGGCTGAGGTGGTTGCCGTGCACCCCGGGCCTGTGATCACACGGTTTGAGCTGCAGCCGGCGCCCGGTGTCAAGGGCGCTCAGGTTTCCAATCTGGCAAAGGATCTTGCCCGCGCTCTTAGCGTTATCTCGGTTCGGGTCGTGGACGTTATTCCGGGCAAGAGTGTCATTGGTCTCGAGATTCCCAACCAGAACCGCGAGATTGTCCATCTTCGGGAAATTCTTTCGGCAGAAGTCTATGCCAAGGCGTCCTCGCCGCTCACGCTTGGCATGGGCAAAAGTATCTCCGGGAAGCCGCTGACCGCTGATATTTCCCGGATGCCCCATCTGCTGGTCGCAGGCACAACGGGGTCGGGCAAGTCGGTGGCGATCAATGCCATGATCCTGAGCCTGCTCTATAAGGCAACGCCCGACCAAGTGCGCCTGATCATGGTCGATCCGAAGATGCTGGAGCTTTCGGTTTACGAGGGAATCGGGCACTTGCTGACGCCCGTTGTGACCGATATGAAGGAAGCAGCCAATGCACTTCGCTGGTGTGTGGCTGAGATGGAGCGTCGATACCGTCTCATGGCATCGTTGGGGGTCCGTAATCTGGCCGGCTACAACCGTAAAGTCCAGGACGCTATCCAGAAAAAGCAGCCGATTCCTGACCCCATGGTGCCGGCCGAAGCGCTGGCCGAGGGTGAGGAGCCGCCGACCTTGGATCGCTTGCCTTTCATCGTCGTGGTCGTGGACGAATTTGCCGACATGATGATGATCGTTGGCAAGAAGGTCGAGCAATTGATTGCCAGGCTGGCGCAAAAGGCGCGGGCCTCTGGCATTCATCTGATCCTTGCGACTCAGCGCCCCTCGGTGGATGTGATCACCGGCTTGATCAAGGCCAATATCCCGACTCGCATGGCGTTTCAGGTGTCTTCCCGAATCGATTCGCGGACGATTCTGGACCAACAGGGTGCCGAGCAGTTGTTGGGGCACGGAGACATGTTGTATCTGCCTCCGGGTTCAGGCCTCCCTGAGCGCATCCACGGCGCCTTCGTCGATGATCACGAGGTTCACGCTGTCGTGAACTGGCTCAAACAGCAAGGCGAACCGGACTATCTGGAAGAAGTGCTCGCCGAGACCCAAACGACGAGTGACGGCCAGACCATCGGGGCTAACGGTCTGCCTGAAGCGGGGGGCGGTGATTCGGAAGATGAACTTTATGACAAGGCGGTTGCCTATGTGCTGGAGAGCCGACGCGCCTCCATCTCGAGCGTGCAGCGGCAACTCCGGATCGGCTACAACCGTGCGGCGCGGCTCATCGAAGAAATGGAAGCCCAGGGCGTCGTCAGCCCTCCGGAACACAATGGCCAGCGCGAGGTTCTGGCGCCTGCGCCCCCGCGCGATTAGCGCCTGCTTGCAAGCATGGATTGAGGATTTCAGATGCTTCGATTACTTTTCGTTCTTCTGATTGTCCTGCCACCGATTGCTTGGGCAGATGCGAAGGCCGTTCTGGAAGAGTTTTCTTCCGATTTGGAGACATTGTCTGGCCAGTTCCGGCAAGTGATCTTCGATAGCGACGGATTTGCGCTGGAAGAGTCGGAAGGGCGGCTGTTTTTCAAGGCACCAGATCGCTTCCGCTGGGACTACGAGACACCCTTTCCGCAGCAGTTGGTCGCCGACGGCGAACGCCTCTGGCATTTTGATCAGGATCTGGAGCAGGTGACCGTTCGACCTCAGCCTGA
>JAZBPR010000032.1:0-15527 GCA_036351735.1 Wenzhouxiangella sp.
GACAGCGTCGATGGGGGACTGGGACATGGATTGGGTCTACTTTTTCTTGGCTGCTTTTTTCTTCGAGGTCTTTTTCTTCTTCTTTTTTGTCTTTTTCTTGCTGCCTGCTTTCTTCGCTGCCGATTTCTTGGCGCCCGCCTTTTTCTTTCCGAATTTTCCGCGTCGACCCTTAGGTGGTGCCTCGGCCAGCATCTTCTGACAGGCAGCAAGGTCGAGCGATTCCGGATCGACGTCTTTCGGCACGCTGGCATTGCGTTTGCCATCGGTGACGAACGGACCGTACCGGCCTTTGAGAATCTCGATGCCTTCGGCTGTGAACTGCTTGATGATCCGCTCGGCCAGCATCTGCTTGTGCTCGGCAATTTTCTCCAGCGCCTGCTCAAGCGTGACGTCGTGGGGGTCGATGTCCTTCAGGGATACAAAATTTCTGGCGCCATAGCGAACATAAGGACCAAATCGACCGATATTGGCCTGAACGGGCTCGCCTTCAGGCGTTTCGCCAAGGTCACGGGGCAGTTTGAAGAGTTCCAGCGCCTCGTCCAGCGTGATGGTCTCCATCTTCTGCCCGGGTCTCAGTCCGGCGAACAAGGGCTTTTCTTCGTCTTCTGCCTGCCCAATCTGCGCGAAGGGCCCGTAGCGTCCCAGGCGGACGATGACGGGCTTGCCGCTTTTCGGGTCGGTCCCAAGCTCGCGAGCCTGTTGCGCTTCCTGGCGACTGACCGTTTCTGTCTTTTCCTGAACACGATCGATGAAGGGTTGCCAGAATTCCTCAAGTAGCGGTACCCAGTCATGTTCACCGCGGGAAATGGCGTCAAGCTCGTCTTCGAGCTTCGCGGTGAAGTCATAGTCGACGTAGCGCTCGAAATGGTTTGACAGAAAATTAGAGACGACTCGACCTGTGGCTGTCGGCGTGAAGCGGCGATTTTCAAGGTCGACGTATTCACGGTCTTTCAGGGTCTGGATGATGGACGCATAGGTCGAGGGGCGACCAATGCCATGATCTTCCAGCGCTTTGACCAGACTGGCCTCCGAGTACCGCGGTGGCGGCTCGGTAAAGTGTTGCTCGGGCCGGATTTGGGTGACCTGAACCTTGTCACCTTCCTCGAGCGGTGGCAGACGGTTGTCCTGGGCCGCCTGCGCATCCTGATACACCTTGAGAAAGCCCGGTTCAATCAGCGTTGATCCCGACGCCCTGAAGCTGTGATCACCGACGTCGAATTCTGCGCTGACCGTGTCATAGACCGCCGGGATCATCTGGCTTGCAACGGCCCGATTCCAGATGAGTTCGTAGAGCCGGTACTGCTCCTCGCTCAAGTGGCGCTTGAGTTTGATCGGTGTCAGGCCGGGTGAAGAGGGTCGGATAGCTTCGTGGGCCTCCTGCGCATTCTTCGACTTGGACTGATAGAAGTTCGGTTTGTCAGGCAACAGTCCCGTGCCATATTCAGAACCCACAACCTGGCGAATTTCAGACAGCGCATCCTGAGACAGAGCGACCGAATCGGTTCGCATGTAGGTGATTAAGCCCTGTGTGCCCTCGCCGATGTCAATGCCTTCATACAGTTGCTGGGCCAGACGCATCGTCCGCTGGGTTGTGAAGCGCAGTCGCCGGGCCGCTTCCTGCTGAAGCGTGGAGGTGATGAAAGGCGGCTGAGGCCTGCGACGACGCTGTCGCTTGTTGATGCGAGCGACTTCGAAGACGCCCCCGGAGCGTTCCTGAATCTGCTCCTGCACTTCCCGGGCTCGCGTTTCGTCACTGATGTCAAACTGGTCGAGTTTCTTTCCGTCCAGCCGGACCAGGTTCGCAGAGAATTGATCAGGCTCGTTGCCCAGATCAGCTTCTATGGTCCAGTACTCGCGTGGTTCGAAGCGCTCGATCTCCTCCTCGCGTTCGACAATCATCCGCAGGGCCGGCGATTGCACTCGCCCAGCCGACAGACCTCTCCGAACTTTTTTCCACAAAAGCGGGGACAGGTTGAAACCGACCAGGTAGTCCAAAGCCCTTCTAGCCTGCTGGGCATCCACCAGGTTGCCTGCCAGATCCCGGGGGTTCTCCATTGCCTTGTCGATTGCGCGCTTGGTGATTTCGGAAAAGACCACCCGGCGCACCGGTTTGGAGGCCTTGATCCCGCGCTCCTTCAGAATTTCAGCAATGTGCCAGGAAATCGCCTCTCCCTCGCGATCAAGGTCGGTGGCCAGATAAACCGAGTCGGCTTTCCGTGCGCTGGCAACGATTTTGTCAACATGCTTGCGGTTGCGATCGATGATGTCGTAGCGCATCGCGAAGTGGTTGTCAGGATCCACGGCGCCTTCCTTGGGTACCAGATCCCTGACATGCCCGTACGAGGCCAGAACTTCAAAATCGGGCCCAAGGTACTTGTTGATGGTGGTCGCTTTGGCCGGCGACTCAACGATGAGGAGATGCTTGGCCATCCTAGTGCCGGTATTCCCCGTCTTCATCAAACATCAGATCTTCCATCCATGCATAGTTGGCCTCCTGGCCGGGCTGGTTGAACAACACCATCAGGACCACCCATTTCACGTCTTCCATGTCGATGTCATCTTCGTCCAGCGCCATCAGGCGATCGAGGACCTGCTCGCGCCTCGCCGGATCAAGCACACCAATGTTCTCCAGATACAGGATCAGACCGCGTGAGTCGACGTCCAGGCGGCTGCATTCAGCTTCGCAGAACAGACGCACCGGGTTGCTTTCCTGAACGGCCATGATCGGCAGCTGGCGCTGCTCTGCAAGGCCGTCGAGCCAGGAAAATGCGCGGTCAATTTCCGCGCTGGAAAACCCTGCCTCTTCCAGGCTGTCGCCCAGAGAGTCGCGGTCTGGTGTGGATTCGGGTTCGTCGTAGATGTAGTTTTCAAACAAATACATCAACAGATCGAGCACGTTTTCTTTCATTCATGGTCCTTGGTGCGTTCGGCTATAGCGTCCGCCGGTGTGCGCTGCGGCGAAACCCTCCAGTTCCAACATCAGCAGGATGGAGGATACCGTTGCCGCCGTCAATTGTGTTCGCCCGATGATCTCGTCAATCGGTACAGGATCATAGCCGATTGCTTCAAGAACCCGACGTTGATCTTCATCCAGCGTCGCGAGAGAGGTCGTTCCCGCATGATCAGGAGTCTCTCCACCATTCGCGCCCAGTCGTTCGGCCAGTGCCTGACCGAGCTGTGACGCCAATGGTCGCAACTCCTCCAGAACCTCATCGGCGGTTTCGACCAGCTTGGCACCCTCGCGGATCAGACGGTGACAGCCTCTGGCCAGCGGATTATGAACCGAGCCTGGGATCGCGAAAACCTCGCGTCCCTGCTCGCTGGCCAGCCGGGCGGTAATCAGCGAACCGGAACGCTGGCCGGCTTCTACCACCAGTGTCCCAAGCGTCATCCCGCTGATCAGGCGATTGCGAGCCGGAAAATGACCCGGCCGGGGTTCTGTGCCGGGCCGAAACGTACTGACCATTGCACCCTGACGTACGATTCTGTGCGCCAGGTCGCGGTGTCGAGCGGGATAGACACGGTCCAGTCCGGTGCCGGCTACCGCAATGGTCTTGCCGCCGGCGTCGAGACAGGCCGAATGCGCCTGTCCATCGACGCCGGCGGCCAGGCCGCTGGTAATCACCAGGCCGCCGCGGGCGAGTGTGGAGGCGAAGGAACGGGCGTGATCCAGTCCGCCAGCGGTCGCGTTTCGGCTGCCCACAATAGCCAACTGAGGCTGAAGCAGGCACTCCGGCTGCCCGGCAACAAAAACCGCCGGCGGTGGGTCGGCGATATCGCGCAGCAGTGGCGGATAGTAGTCGTCGTCGATTGGTATCAGCCAGTGGTCTTCGGCCTCGAGCCAATGCAGACATTGCTGCATGCTGTGCTGATCGGGCTCGCGAAGCGCCTTGATCTGCTTGGAGTCAAGACCGGCCTTGCCCAGTGCTTTGTCGGAAGCATCGATCCAGCCGGTATCTGAACCGAAGTACTGGCGCATCTCGGCGAACCGGCGCGTGCCAAGCCTCGGCGTGAGAATCAGCGCCAGCCAGTCGGAGGTTGGACTCCGGCTCGCCATCTGTTGGCGCTAGAGCCTTCGGTCGGGATGATCCAGCTTATCGTTGACCCGGATAGGTTTTTCGCCGTCCAGCACGATCGCATAGCTGATGTGGTCAAAGGTCCGGAAGACCATTAGCACGCCGGCATACTCATCGGGCAGGGCGACATTCACCTTCTCTGGGTTATTGAAGGCATTCTGGCTCATGAAGGGATAGGTCTTCTCGTCGCGTACGACCCGGCCTGGTCTGAAGCCGGAAAAAACGTGTCCAGGCTCTACCCCTTGTTCCGAACCGATGTTGATGGCTACGATCTGGTAGTGGCCGACACCGAAATAGGCTTCGCTGATGCTCAAGACCCGGGCATCTTCGGGCATCGGATCCATGGTGCGCGGGTAGAAGACCTCTTCGAACTCGAAATCGTCCACCGGCAAAACGTAATCGCCCGGCTCGACTTCCCGGCGGCCCTCTTCGAGCTGCAGGATGGTCGGATCGCCCACTTTGAGAACCGTGGCACGTGCAGCTTCATGGAACTCATAGCCAATGACAGGGTAGGTGAACTCATCCAGTCTGCCGATGGTGTTCAGCCACAGCGGGCTGCTCGGCCGCTCACCGGATGGAACCTGGGCCACGCCCCGCCGGACCCGGTTGCGGCGTATGCCTTGCTCGACATACAGCGCCTCGCGGCGATCGAGGTACTGATGTGTCATGCGGGCGATGACGACCTGGTCACCGACCTGCGCGTCTTCAAGCCCCCGGGCATAGGTACGGTCACCCGGTGCGCCCATGTAGCGGTTGTCTTCATTGCCAACGATGTACGGCAGGCCTTCAATGTCCTCTTCCGACAGGATCCGAATCCGGCGCAGGAAAGGATCAATCGCGTCCCTGGGCAAAGTCGTGATCGGCTCGTCAACATCTTCGGCGCGGATCCGGGGCGACAGTTTCTTGATGGAGTCATCGACCATCAAGCGGGGCTCTCCGCCGATGAAGACCAGAGAAATGACATCACCCGGGTAAATCAGGTGGGGGTTTTCAATGGCCGGGTTGGCTTGCCAGATATTCGGCCATTCCCACGGTTTGGTCAGGAATCGGGAGGCTATGTCCCAGAGGGTGTCGCCAGGCTGGACCACGTATTCACGCGGATGATCCTCTCGTAATTCGACCGCACCAAGCTGTGCGGCGAATGACAGAAGCGCGATGGCCAGAACCAATATGATGCGTTTCACGAGCGTTGCCCTCCCTATGCGGCCAACGTAGCGTTCAGATTCTCAGGTTATCATAAGTTTAAGTAAACAACAGCCCGCCACTTATAGGGGGATCCAGAACACCATGACCCAATTGACCATCCTTGAATTTCCGGATGCCCGGCTGCGCCGAGTGGCCCAACCCGTCGATGCAGTGACCGATCGCGAACGAACGCTGGCGGCTGACATGCTTGAAACCATGTATGAGGCCCGCGGGATTGGTCTGGCGGCTACTCAGGTCAATGAAGCGGTCCGGATGTTGGTGCTTGACTTGAGCGAATCCAAGGACGACCCCAAGGTCTTCATCAATCCTGAGATCATCGACCGCAAGGGCGCTCAGACCTGCGAAGAGGGCTGCCTTTCCGTGCCGGGCATTTACGCCGAAGTTGAGCGGGCCGAGGAAATCCGGGTTCGGGCTCTGGGTCTGGATGGCCAGCCTTTCGAGATGGATGCGGATGGCTTGCTGGCCGTCTGCATACAGCATGAAATCGATCATCTGGACGGCAAGGTTTTCGTGGATTACCTGTCCCCCCTGAAGCGCCGAATGGTCGAGAAAAAACTCAAGAAGCGTCATCGCGAGGCCGAAGCAGTGGCATGAGCCTTCGCTTGCTGTTTGCCGGCACGCCCGATTTCGCTGTGCCGGCATTGCGGGAACTGATCGATTCAGGAAGAACCCCGCTGGCCGTCCTGACCCAGCCTGACCGCGGAGCGGGTCGGGGCCGTAAAGTCCAATTTGGCCCAGTCAAGCAACTGGCTGTGGACGCCGGCATTGATGTTCTGCAGCCCGAGCGCCTGAGGCCTGACCTTCGTGATCTGTTGGCATCGTTCGAAGCCGATCTGCTGATCACCGCAGCCTACGGGTTGCTGCTCCCCCAATGGTTGCTGGATCTGCCCCGGTTCGGTTGCTGGAATCTGCACGCTTCGCTGCTGCCCCGTTGGCGCGGCGCGAGTCCGATCAATCAGGCGATCCTGCATGGTGACCGAGCAACGGGGATCACACTCATGCAGATGGAAGCCGGGTTGGACACCGGGCCGATTCTTGCTCAATCCGAAATCACTGTTCTGGAAGATGAAACCGCTGGCGAGCTGCATGATCGGCTGTCTGATCTGGCCGGTCACTTAGAGCTCGAGCAAATCCGCGCGCTTGAAAAGGGGCGAATGCCGAGGCCTGTCAAGCAGGATGATTCCCTCGCGACCCACGCACCGCTGATCAACCGGGAAGATGCCCGGCTGGACTGGTCGCAGCCGGCCCGGGTTCTAGCCAGAAAGGTACGAGGCTACAATCCCTGGCCGGTTGCATTTGCTGAGATTGAAGGTATTGAAGTCAGGATTTACCGGGCGCGTCCGGGCGGCGACTGTGAGCTACCCGCAGGACAGTTGGTTCGCGGTCACGGTCGTCGGGATGCGGTGATCGTCGCCTGTGCGGGCGACAGTTTGGAAATTTCCGAACTGCAGGCCCCGGGGAAGAAGCGCGTGTCGGCATCGGACTGGCTCAATGCCCACCCGGACTGGCGCTGAGCCCCGGCTGGCGGCTGCCATGGCGGCCGCAGCGGTGTTGACAAAGGGGACAGCGCTGGATGAGGCATTGACCCAACCGCTTGGCCGGCTTTCTGTCGCGCAAGATCGTGCGCTTGCCCGCCGCTTGGCCAATGATTTGATGCGTGACTGGCCGGCTGTGAAGTTTGTTCTCGGTCAGCTGTTGAAGCGTCGTCCTGCCAGGCGAGACGCGCTGGTCGAGTTCATATTGGCGATTGGCCTGCTGGAATTGCGGCAGGCGCGGGAGCCGGACCATGCCGCAGTACATGCTGCCGTGGAAGCCACCAGGGCCGGGAAGCTAGGACACCTCAAAGGGCTTGTGAACGCGGTGCTGCGTGGCTATCAGCGCCGGCGCACAGAGATTGACAAGGGGATACCCGACGATACAGAGCACCGTTTCGGATACCCGTCCTGGCTGATCCAGCGCATCGTCTCCGACTGGCCCGAACTTTGGCAGGAGATCTTGCTGGCCGGCAACGCGTCACCTCCGCTCTGGCTTCGGGTCAACCGCCGCTACTGGACCACTGAGCGTGCGCGGGCGGCATTGCAGGAAGATGGCCTGGATAGTCGAGTGGTTGATGGTCTTCCGGACGCGCTGGTGCTCAAGCAGCGCGTGGCGGTCAGCAAACTCCCTGGATTTGCTGAAGGTGGTTTCTCAATTCAGGATGGCGCGGCCCAGGCCACCGTCGAACATCTGCACTTGGCGCCGGGCCAGCGCGTTCTGGATGCCTGCGCGGCGCCGGGCGGCAAGAGCGCGCATATGCTCGAGCGCGAGGAGATTGACCTGACGGCTGTCGACATCAGCGCCGACCGACTGGTTGCGGTCGAAGAAAACTTTCGTCGCCTGGGCTTGCATGCCAAAACGCTGGTCGCCGACGTCAGCCAGCCGGAAGCCTGGTGGGATGGTCAGGCCTTCGACCGGATTCTCATCGACGCGCCGTGCTCGGCCACTGGTGTCATCCGGCGTCATCCCGACATCCGCTGGTTGCGGCGAGAGCGTGATCTGGATGAACTGACGCGGGTGCAGTCGAGATTGTTGGATCGGCTGTGGCCGCTTCTCAAGCCCGGCGGTATCCTTGTCTATGCAACCTGTTCCATTCTGAAGTCCGAAAACGACGAACAAGCCCAGCACTTTCTGACCCAGCATGCCGATGCCCGAATTCTTCAGCGAACCGATCAACCGGGCAACATCCGCCAGATCCTGCCGGGTCAGAACGATATGGATGGTTTCTATCATCTGGCTGTTGAGCGGCTGTCAGGCGGATCCTGAGCAGCACGGTCATTTGCATCTGATTGATCCGGAGCCCAGATGGCAGGACGAGGCGCTTGGCATTTGGGCCGGGGTCGACTTTCAGCCCGGACCGCGCGTCATTGAGGCCCTCGAGCACGGGGTGACGATCCAGATTCGCGTGATGACCCGGGTCGGCCCGCCATGGCGGCGCCTGGCGATCAGCGATGATCCGCGCAGTCATCGCTTTGAGCTGCGTTATCTGCCTCTGGTGCAGCACTTTGAGCTCGCCGACCTACGTATGGACACGCAGACCACCTATCCGCGTCTGTCGATGGTTCTTGAGGAGCTTCGCCAGCCGCGCTGGTTCGAGAGCCGGCTGCACAGGTCACGGCCAGACGGACCGGGCTGGCGGCTGGAGGCAAGAGTGGAAATTGATCGGACCCGTCTGCCTTCCCCCATGCGGCTGCCGGTCTGGTTTGATCGGAATTGGGGCCTGGGCGAGCCTTGGCGGACCTGGCATCCCGAGGAATATGGCGTTCGATGAAGGCCAGCCAGCAGACGCTTAGGAGGGTGCTGCGGGCGCTGCCGCTCGTCGCTGTGCTGACGATCCTGTTGTCGTCACTGTATTTGGTGACCAGCGTTGAGCAGGAGGCGACGCAACTCGGTCGGGCGGCGTTCTGGGTATTTGTCACAACGGTTCTTGCGCTGGTGATCCTGGTGCTGGTCATCGGCGGGCGCCTATTGAAGCTGATTCAGCGCGTCCGACGCGGTGAGCCGGGTGCCAGGCTGACTGCGAGACTGGTCGCCATTTTCGTGGCTCTTGCGCTGCCGCCGGTGGTGGTCCTGTATCTGTTCTCGCTGGAATTCTTGTCCGAAACCGTGTCCGGCTGGCTGGATGTCGAGGCTGAGCAGGCGCTTGCTGACTCGATCGAGCTGGGCCAGATGTTTATGGATGTCCGGACACGCGAGGCGCAGCAGCAGATCAGTCGTCTTGGTGCCGATCTTCTGCTCGAGGATGACGATCAGCTCTACGATCAGCTCCTGTCCGCTGTCAGCAGCGCTGGCCCTACCGAGCTGGCCATTCTGGAATCATCCGGTCTGCCGCTGTTGACGGTCAGCATCGATCCGACCCGACTGGTTGCGGATCAGCCCAGTGGGTTCGCGCTGGCTCAGGCCCAGAACAATGAACAGTACGCGACGGCGGAGCCCGGGCCGCATGGCCTTCAGGTCAGGGTATTGCAGGTTCTGGACGTTGCTGTTCTCGGCGCGCAGCCGCAATTGCTTCAGGCCATTTACCCGTTGCCCGATGACTTTAGTGGCCTGGCCGACAGCATCGAACAGGCTTACTTTCGTTATCAGAATGTGTCTTTTTTGCGTGGTCGTCTGCAGCAAAGTCTGGTTTTGATCCTGTCGCTGGTCCTGTTGCTGACCGTGCTACTGGCCATGCTACTGGCCTTCAATGCAGCCCGCCGCCTAACCCGACCGGTCCGCGACCTCGCGCTGGCCACCGAAGAGCTGACGGCGGGACGATTCCCGGGGGAACTACCGGTCGCCAGCCGCGACGAGCTCGGCTTTCTGGTCGATTCATTCAACACGATGACCCGCGAACTATCGGCCAGCCGGCGCGCTCTGGAGGCGCAGCGTCGCTACCTTGAAGTTGTATTGGGCCGTTTGTCGGCGGGAGTTCTGGCGGTCGACGGAGATGGTCGCCTCAGTGCCTTCAATGAGTCCGCGGGGCGCATCTTGCGTTTGGACACAACTGGCGACCGCTATGCAACCCTGGATGATCTGGCCGAGCGGCGCGCGGATTTGAAACCCTTGTTCGATCTGATCGCTGTGCGTGGGGCATCGTCGGCTACCGATTGGCGCAAGGAAATCCAGTTGGGCGATTCCGACCAGCCCCTGGTTCTGGTCTGCCGGGGCTCTGACCTGCCGGCCGAAGCTGGCGGTCAGGTTGTGGTGTTCGATGACGTGACCGTTCTCGACCAGGCACAGAGAGAGGCGGCCTGGGCGGAGGTTGCAAGGCGTCTGGCCCACGAAGTCAAGAATCCCCTGACGCCAATTCAGCTGGCTGCCGAGCGGCTCCAGTACAAGCTGGAAGCCGAACTTCCACCGGATCAGCAGCAGTTGCTGACCAAGGCGACGACCACGATCCGGGCCCAGGTTGATACGCTCAAGCGATTGGTCGATGCCTTTGGAGACTACGCGCGGCCCAGTTCGCTCAAGCGGGAATGGCTGGACCCCGTTGATCTGATCGCGGAAATCGTCGATTTTCATGCCAGCGGCGAGGTGCCTGTGCGTTTTCATGTCGATGCCGAAGCGCCAGCCAGCCCGATCTTTGCAGACGTGGGTCGCCTGCGGCAGATTCTGATGAATCTTGTGCGCAACGCGCAGGAAGCTCAGCCGGAGGGCCATCCCACCCTCGAGATCTCTGTCACAGATGCCGAGCGTGACGGTCGAGCCGGCATCCTGATCGTCCTGCGCGACGACGGGCCGGGCTTTAGCGAGGAGATCCTGCAGCGCGCCTTCGAGCCCTACGTCACAACCAAGCTCCGCGGCACCGGGCTAGGGTTAGCCATCGTGCGGCGAATTGTTGAAGAGCACGGTGGGCAGATTGAAATTTCGAATCTTGCCGATCCGTGCGGCACAGGGGCCAGGGTCAGCATCTGGCTGCCCCGTGAATAGTCAGCGCGCCATCTGACTGCGGTATCCTGCCCGCTATGAATCCCTTAGCTTCCGCACTGTGATTGTCTGATGGCCGGCGCCTGCGTTTTAGTGGTCGATGACGAACCGGATATCCGAGAACTGATCGCCGATATCCTCAAGGATGAGGGCCATCAGGTGCTGACCGCTGCCGATGCCGGTCAGGCCCGTGAACTGCGCCGTGCGGAATCCCCTGATCTGGTGCTGCTTGATGTCTGGATGCCGGACACCGACGGCATTTCGCTGCTGCGCGAATGGCGCGATGCCGAAGCCTTGGACTGCCCGGTCGTCATGATTTCAGGTCACGGCTCAGTCGAAACAGCGGTTGAGGCGACCCGACTTGGCGCCTATGACTTCATCGAAAAGCCCGTTTCGATGGCCAAGCTTCTGGTGACGGTCAACAACGCGCTGGAGGCCGGGCGACTGAAGCGCGAAAACGCCGGCCTGAAAAGACAGGCACCGACTGTGATGGAGCCGCTGGGCCGGTCGCTGGCGGTACAGAACCTGCGTCAGCGCCTGGAGCGGGTGGCGGCACACGATGCCCCGGTGCTGATTTCCGGTGAGCCCGGGGTCGGCAAGGAGCAGGCCGCGCGCTGGATTCATGCCCATTCGCGGCGAGCGGACGGACCCTTTATTGCTGCGCCTACGCGAATCGAAGCGCAAGGTTGGCGCAATCTGCTCCTGGGTAGCGGAGATCAGCAAGGGCTGCTCGCCCAGTCACAAGGCGGGGTGTTGTTCATCAACGACATCACGCTCCTGGACTCGGCCGCCCAGTCGTTGCTGCTACGGATTCTGGAAAGCGGCCTTCTGGAGCCTGACTCCAGTACCAGCGATGAACTGGATATCCGAATCATCTCAGGTGCGGGGATGCAATTGCCCGATCTGGTGCGTTCGGGGCGCCTGGACGAGTCGCTGTACTATCGGCTCAACGTACTGCCGCTTGAGATTCCGCCGCTGCGCGAGCGCCAGGAAGATGTTCCCGATCTGGTTCGCTTCTACGGCGAATACTTTCCGGCCCGGGACGGCTTGCCCTACCGACATTTCTCCGTTGCAGCCCAGAATCGCCTGCGCCAGCACAAGTGGCCGGGCAACTTGCGTGAACTGAAGAATCTGATCCAGCGTCTTCTGATTATGGGCGGTGGTGATGAGGTATCGGTCTCGGAGATTGATGAGGCGCTCGCGCAAGTCGATGCCGTCTCGGCCGCACCCGGCCAACAGGTTCCCGCCCTGTTCCGGCTTCCACTGCGCGAGGCGCGCGAGGAGTTCGAGCGTCAGTATCTCACCCACCGGCTGAAACTCGCGGAAGGCAGCGTGGGCAAGCTCGCCGAGGCTGTGGAGATGGAGCGCACCCACCTTTATCGCAAACTTCGCCAGCTGGGTATTGATCCCAAGCAGGTCTGAAAAGGATAAGCGGCCATGCAGATCATCATTCTTGGCGCCGGGCAAGTGGGGTCCGGCATGGCGCGAAGTCTGACCCGCGAGGAAAATGACATCACCGTGGTGGACATCGACGCGGATCGTCTGCGCGAGCTGCAGGAAAAACTCGATATCCGCACTGTGACCGGTCACGCCGCCCACCCCCAGACGCTGATCCGGGCCGGGATTGAAGATGCTGAGTTGCTGATTGCGCTGACCAACTCAGACGAGACCAATATGATCGCCTGCCAGGTCGCCTATTCCCTGTTCAGTACCCCGACCAAGGTGGCGCGGGTCCGGGCGGCTGATTATCTGGCTCACCCGCAACTGTTCAAGCGCGAGCATGCGCCGATCGACGTCCTGATCAGCCCCGAGAAGTTGGTGACCGATCACGTGCAGCACCTGATTGAATATCCGGGTGCACTCCAGGTGCTCGACTTTGCCGATGGCCGCGCCCAGCTGGTTGCGACCCGGGCGTTCCATGACGGTCCTCTGGTGGGTCGGGAGCTGAAGTCATTGCGAGATAAGCTCCCGGAGGGCGTTGACGCGCGTGTTGCGGCGATTTTTCGCAATGATGAAGCGATCATTCCCCGAGGTGACACCGTCATTGAGGTCGATGACGTCGTGTTTTTTCTCGCTGCCCGCCGCGATATACCCGTGGTGATGCGCGAGTTGCGCCGCATGGGACGACCCGCGAACCGGATCATCCTGGCCGGCGGCGGCAATATCGGTGCGGCGCTGGCGGCGCGTCTGGAGCGAAGTCACCATGTCAAGGTGATCGAGTCGGATCCAGTCCGGGCTGAGCGTGTCGCAGAAGATCTGGATACCGCCATCGTATTGGTCGGCGACTGCGCGGATGAGGATCTGTTGCACGAGGAAGGCATCAACGAGACCGATGTCTACTGCGCGCTGACCAACGATGACGAGGCCAATATCCTTTCGTCCATGCTGGCTAAAAGGATGGGTGCCGATAAGGTTATTACCCTGATCAACAGGCCGGCCTACGTAGATCTGGTCGAGGCCGATCGCATCGACGTTGCGGTCAGTCCGCAGCAGGTGACGATTGGTGCTCTGCTGACGCATATCCGCCGCGGTCACATGGTCAAGATTCATTCGCTACGTCGCGGTGCAACCGAAGCGATCGAGGCCGTTGCCCACGGTGCCCCGGGCCTGTCTAAAGTGGTTGGCAAGCGGATTGAGGAGATTGATCTGCCGCCCGATACCACCATCGGCGGGATCATCCGCGGGGAGGAAGTCATCATTGCCCACCATGACGTTGTGATCCAGAACGACGATCACGTCATCATGTTCGTGGCCGACCAGAGTCAGATTCGTGAAGTGGAGAAGCTGTTCTCCGTGGATGTGGTCTTCGTTTGATGCGTCTGGCTGCCTACGCGCCAGTCCAGCGCATCGTTGGCGTTCTGTTGCTGTTTATCAGCCTGGCTTTTCTGCCACCGCTGGTCTTTGCCATCGTCAATGACGATGGCGCTGGTTCGGCCTTTGTGGCCAGCTTCGTTGTCGTCAGTCTGGCGGGCTTGGGGCTTTACTGGCCAGTGCGGCGGGCGCATCATGATCTGCGCATCAGTGATGGGTTTCTGGTCGTTGTCGCCTGCTGGGGGGCGGTCTGCCTGGCTGGTGCCATTCCCTTCGTTCTGGGCCTGGACGCGAGTCTGGCCGATGCCGTGTTCGAGTCGACCTCCGGCATCACAACCACGGGTGCCACTGTGTTCTCCGGCCTGGACCACATGCCAATCTCGATTCTCTGGTACCGGCAGCAGCTGCAGTGGATCGGTGGTCTGGGGATCATCGTTTTGGCCGTTGCTATCCTGCCCATGTTGCGCGTGGGCGGGATCCAGGTCGCGAAGGCCGAGGCTTCCGGTCCGGTCAAGGAGCGCCGTCTCACCCCGAGAATCGCCGAGACGGCCAAGGCGTTGTGGGCCATTTATATCGGCTTGACGCTGGTTTGCGCGGCGGCCTTCTGGGCGGCCGGCATGTCGTTGTTTGATGCTTTCGCCCATGCATTTTCGACCATTGCCACAGCCGGCTTTTCAACCCACGATGCCTCCATCGGCCACTTCGACAGCGCGCTGATCGACTGGCTGGTGACGTTTTTCGTCTTTATTGCCAGCCTCAATTTCGGCCTGCACTATCTGGCCCTTCGCCGGGGAAGCGCTCAGGTTTATCTCAAAGACCCCGAACTCAAGCTCTTCGCGTTGCTGATTCTGATTACGACGATTCTCATCGCCGTTCTGCTCTGGCACCACGAGGTCAACCAGTCCATCTGGGACTCCCTGCGCTACGCGGCCTTCCAGACCGTTTCCTACATGACGACAACCGGTTTTGCGACCGCGGATGTATCCCTGTGGCCGGGTACCTTGCCGCTATTGTTGATCCTGATCAGCGGTCTGGGGGGATGTGCGGGTGCAACCACCGGCGGGGTCAAGATTATCCGGGTGTATCTGCTCACCAAGCAGGGGTTGCGGGAACTGCAGCGGCTGGTTCATCCGCGCTCGGTGGTGCCGCTGAAGCTCGGGGGGCGGACTCTGGATCCTGAAGTGGCGAACGCCGTCTGGGGATTCTTTTCGCTCTATATCCTCTGCATTATCGTCCTGACTCTGATCGTCTCGGGCATCGAGCATGATCTGGTCACGGCCGTTTCGGTGGTTTACTCGGCGCTGAACAATCTCGGGCCGGCACTGGGGCAGGCCTCGACCACTTGGGCTCCGCTGAGTGACGCGACCAAGTATTTGATGAGCTTTGCGATGCTGCTCGGCAGGCTGGAGATCTTCACGGTTCTGGTGTTGCTCACGCCGGCCTACTGGAAACACTGAAAGGCTGCGGTTCCAAGGATGACAAATGAATCCTGAAGTGATCGAAAAGATGATCGACCAGGGTCGGGACAGTTACGAGGCGCGTCTGGCGGCCGGGCAGGCCCGGCTCAAGCAGGGCGAAATGGCTCAAGCCATCACCCACCTGGAAGCCGCTGTGTCTTTCAAACCGGACCAGACCATGGCCTGGCAGGAGTTGGGGCGGGCTGAGCTCGAAAACGACAATCGAGAAAACGCTCGCCGGGCCTGGGAGCGGGGTATTGAAGTGGCGCAGGCCAACGGCGACAAGCAGGCCGAAAAGGTCATGCGGGTGTGGCTGAAACGGCTCGACCGATCAGGATCTTGAGCGCGGATCAGTCGGGAGGATCGCCCAGATATTCAAATCTCGGCACCTCGCGCCCCTCAATGGTCTTGGTATCGGTAAACAGGCTCAGTGGCCTGACCCACAGCGCTCGCTCCCCGTAGAGTGGGCGGTACACCACCATCCACTCTTCGGTTTCGCTGTGGCGGGCAAGGTCGATGACCTGATACTGAC
>JAZBPR010000033.1:0-70804 GCA_036351735.1 Wenzhouxiangella sp.
TCCGGTCGCCGTCACGGTTGCAAACATCGGAACAGATGGATCCTGATTGAGCGAGAGGGTTGGTGCGTTTTGCCACAAATCCATGCGCGTTCTTTTTTCGTCTGCGCGGTCCAGCTGCCAGAACGCCAGTCGAGCGCACAGCAAGATCGTCGCCAGGGCAGCGAGATGGGGAATCCAGATCCGGACTTTCAGCATGAGCGGGTCATCCTCACAACAGACCGTTATACTCCGACGCCAGTCAACTGAAGGTCATGGAAATTGCTGGGCAAAGTACTGATCATCGGCGCCTTTCTGGGCATCCTCTATTCTCTGGCGTCCAGCTTTTATTTCCTGGTCAAAGATGACAGTGACAGCGATCGTGCCGTTCGGCGTCTGACGTGGCGAATCGGCCTATCACTGGCCCTGATCGGCGCGCTATGGGCCGGATTTCACTTGGGAATCATCGAGCCGCAGGGCGTGAACCCGGTCCGCTACCCGGCAACGCAATCGGGATAACTGCCTGCTGCTGCCCGATCAGATTTGATCGAGCACGTATTCGGCGCTGGAAACCCGATATTCGCCGGGTGCTTCGACTAAGACCTTTTCGATGACGCCGTCCCGGATGATGAGGGCAAACCTCTGCGATCTGATACCCATTCCGAAAGCGGTAGCATCCATTTCCAGCCCAAGCGCCTTGGTGAATTCACCGTTGCCGTCGGCGGCCATCGTGATGGTCGATCCGGCCCCGCTGGACTTGCCCCAGGCATCCATGACAAAAACGTCATTGACGGCCATGCAGACCAATCGATCAACGCCTTTGCCTCCCAGCGCTTCAGCCTGTTCTAGGAAGCTTGGCAGATGTTGAGCGGAGCAGGTCGGGGTAAATGCGCCGGGTACAGCAAACAGGACAACCAGTCCTGTACCTAACAAGTCATTGCTGCTGACCGGCTGTGGCCCATTGTCGGCCATGACGGTCAGGGTGGCTTCAGGCAGCTTTGCTCCTTCGGAAATGCTCATTGATCGTTCTCCAGAATGTTCTTGATGGTCGACAGCAACAGTTTTCGGTCAACCGGTTTGGTGATGTAGGCCGCCGCTCCCTGGCGCATCCCCCATACCCGGTCGCTTTCCTGATCCTTTGTGGTCACGAAGACAATTGGAATTTCTTTGGTTTCCGGGTTGCGGTGCAGCTTCCTTGTCGCCTGAAAACCGCTCATTTCCGGCATGACCACGTCCATCAGGATGAGATCCGGATGCTCCTTGACGGCCAGGTCGATTCCTTCCTGCCCATTGTCGGCGGAGAAAACTTCGTGCCCTTCTTTCTCCAACACTTTTCTCAGAGCGTAGAGTTGGACCTCAGAATCGTCGACGATTAATACACGTGCCATAGTTGGACTCCTCAAGATGCGATCTGGACAGGGATTCTTCCGCGACCGCCACCTGCCAGCAGCTGATCAAACGCTTTAGGCAAATCAGCCAGCCCGATGCTCGGCTGCATGACCCGTTCCAGATGTCGCGGTTTCCATTCACCGGCCAGCCGTTCCCAGAGGGTCTGGCGCAGTTCATAGGCACAACCGGCTGAGTTGATACCGACCAGACCAATACCCCGAATGATGAAGGGCATCACGGTGGTCTTCAAGCCAATCCCGCCGGCCATCCCGCAGGCCGCGATGGTGCCCCAGGGCTCAATCACCCGCGTCAGGCCGCTGAGCATATCGCCGCCGACGGTATCGAGGGCACCAGCGAACTGAGCCGAAGCCATCGGGGATTCGGGCCAGTAGAGATCATGGCGGGAAATGCATTGCGCGGCCCCCAATTCCTTCAACCATTCAAATTCGTCGAGTTTGCCGGTAATGGCTGAGACCTGATATCCGGCCCCAGAGAAAATGTCGACTGCCAGAGAGCCCACACCGCCAGAGGCACCGGTAATGCAGATTGGCCCCATATCAGGCCGCTGCCCAAGGGCCTCCATGCGATAGAGGCCCAGCGCGGCGGTAAAGCCTGCGGTGCCCAGCACCATCGCCTCCAGCATCGTCAAGCCTGCCGGTAAGTTGACCAGCCAATTGGAAGGCACACGCAGGTATTCGCAGTAGCCGCCGTCGCGGACTTCGGACAGCCCGCAACCGGTCATCAGGACTTCGTCACCTTCGCGGAATTTTTCCGAGCGGGATTCCACAACCGTGCCGGCGACATCGATCCCGCCATTTAATGGAAACTTGCGCAGGATCTTCCCTTTGCCGGTTCCCGCCAGTGCGTCCTTGTAGTTGACGCTGGAATGGCTGACCCGGATCACAACGTCGCCTTCGCTCTGGTCCTCGATCGTCTGTTCGACCAGTGCAGAGCGATAGCCCTGCTCATCGTCAAAGATGCGGAAGGCCTGAAACTGGGCTGGTGTTGGGTTGGCGGCAGTCATTGCGTCTCGAGTCTAAGGCTAATTGGCTTTGTGGATTGCGCGCTTATCGACTGCCAGTGCCGCTTCATGGATCGCTTCGGAGAGGGTGGGGTGGGCATGGACGATCCGTCCCAGATCTTCGCTGGCGCCAGAGAATTCCATGGCGACAACAATTTCGGCGATCATTTCGGAAGCACTCGGTCCCATGATTTGAGCACCGAGAATTTGGTCTGTTTCGGCATCGGCCAGGATTTTGACGTGTCCGGCCGCATCACCCATGGCCAGGCCACGGCCTGTCGCAGCGAACGGGAAGCTGCCGGAGTTGTATTCAATGCCTGCCTCGGTCAACTCCTTTTCAGTTTTACCCACCCAAGCGATTTCCGGGTCGGTATAAATGACCCAGGGTACGGTATCGAAATTGATATGCCCATGCTGTCCGGCGATGGTTTCGACCACCGCAACGCCTTCTTCCGAAGCCTTGTGGGCCAGCATTGGACCCCTGACGAGGTCTCCGATCGCCCATACCCCGTCAACCGCGGTGCGGCAATCTGCATCGACTTCAATCTGACCCCGATCGGTCAATTTCACGCCGCAGTCGTCGGCAAGCAGCCCTTCGCTCGCTGCCCGCCTTCCTACGGCGACCAGCAACTTATCAAAGATCTCCGTGTGTGTTTCATCGTTGGCGGTGTAAGTGACCTTGACCTTGCCCTCCACGATTTCGGCGCTGCCCACCTTGGTTCCGAGACGAATATCCAGTCCCTGCTTCTTGAATTCGCGGGCAGCGGCACGGCTCATGTCCTTGTCTACGACAGGAAGGAGCTCCTCCATGGCTTCGAACAGGATGACTTCTGAGCCCAGACGCTTCCAGACGCTTCCCATTTCCAGCCCGATGACCCCTGCACCGATCACGCCGAGACGCTCGGGAACGGCATCGAACTCAAGTGCACCAACGTTATCGACGACGTGCTGCCCGTCGATTTCAACGTTGGGAATCGTGAAGGGCACCGAACCGGCAGCCAGAATGACATGCTGGCCTTCGGCGGTATAGCGCTCGCCGTCGTTGAGGGCGACTTCGACCTTACGGTCGGCCAGCAGCTTGCCTTTGCCGTTTGCGAATTCGATCTTGTTTGCCTTGAACAGCTGCAGCAGACCGCCGTTGAGTTGTTTGACGACTTTGCGCTTGCGCCCGATCATGGCTCCGATGTCCATGGAGACCCCTTCCACGCTGATGCCGTGCGCGACGTAGTCGTGCTGAATATGGTGGTAATGCTTGGATGAGTCGAGCAGGGCCTTGGACGGGACACAGCCCACGTTCAGGCAGGTTCCGCCTGGCGCCGGTTTTCCATCCTCGGCCTGACGATCATCGATCAGCAGGACTTTCATCTCCAGCTGCGCTGCCCGAATGGCGGCCACGTAGCCGCCCGGGCCGCCGCCGATGACAATCAGGTCAAATGTCTTGTCATTCATTGTTTCTCAATCCTTGTTTACAGACCCAGCAGCATGCGCGATGGATCTTCGAGAGCTTCCTTGACGGCGACAAGGAACTGGACGGCATCCTTGCCATCGATAATGCGGTGATCGTAGCTCAGGGCGATGTACATCATCGGCCGGACCACAACCTGGCCGTTTTCGGCAATCGGACGTTCCTTGATCGTATGCATGCCCAGAATGGCGCTTTGCGGCATGTTCAACAGAGGCGTTGAAAGCAGTGAGCCGAAAACTCCGCCGTTGGTGATCGTGAACGTACCGCCTTGCAGGTCTTCAAGTTTAATGGTGCCCTTTCGCGCCTGAGTGGCATAGTCGGCAATGGCACCTTCAATGTCCGCCAGCCCCATATGCTGGACGTTGCGCAAGACGGGTACGATCAAGCCGCGTTCGGTGGATACCGCAATGCCGATATCCTGGTAGCCGTGATAGACGATGTCGTCGCCATCGATGGAAGCGTTGACCACCGGATATTTTCTCAAGGCTTCGCAGCAGGCCTTGACGAAGAACGACATAAATCCAAGCTTGACATCGTGGCGCTGGAGGAAGTCCTCCTTGTAGCGGGACCGGATGTCGATCACCGCCTGAAGGTTGACCTCGTTAAAGGATGTCAGAATCGCCGCCGTATTCTGCGCTTCCTTCATCCGTTCAGCGATCCGCGACCGCAGCCTGGACATCTTGACCCGCTCCTGCGGACGTGCCCCGCCACCATCCAGATGCTTGAGCACATCGCCCTTGGTCAGACGACCAGCACGGCCGCTACCCTGAATCGAATCGGGATCAAGCTGGTTTTCACTGACCAGCTTCCTGACCGATGGCGCGAGACTGGTCTGGCTTGCTGTTTCGCCGGGGGAGTGCCCGGCGGTGGCGGGCGAGGCCACCTCCTTCTCTTCAGCCGCCGGAGTGGTTTCTTCGGTTGATGCCGGAGCAGGTCCTTCCGTCAGCAGGCCCAGAATCTGAGCTTCGTTTACGGTCGTGCCTTCTTCGGCACTAATGCTTTCCAAAACCCCGTCTGCAGGTGCCGGGACTTCAAGGACAACCTTGTCGGTCTCCAGATCGACCAGATTCTCATCGCGCGCGATGGCTTCGCCCGGTTTCTTGTGCCATTTGGCCACAGTGGCGTCAGAGACTGACTCCGGCAGGTTAGGTACCTTGATCTCGATACTCATTCGATATGCTCCTTACTCCATTCCCTTGCCGTGAGTCAGCGCTTCGCTCACGAGACGTTTTTGTTGTTCCTGATGAATCTGGTAATAGCCAACGGCGGGCGAGGCTGACGCCTCACGGCCGACGTATTTGAGCGTCTGTTCCGGTTTGATGCAGGCCTGAATATGATGCCGGATCTGAAACCAGGCGCCCTGGTTCATGGGTTCTTCCTGACACCAGACGATCTCGGTCGCCTGCCCATATTGCTCGATAATCGCCTGCAGCTCTTCCCTGGGGAATGGATACAACTGCTCGACTCTAACGATCGCGATATCTTCAATCCGCTGCTCTTCGCGGTGCGCCGCAAGATCAAAATAGATTTTGCCGGCGCAGAACACGATGCGTTTGACGCCATTTGCTGCCGGCTGACCCGGGTCGTCGATCACGACCTGGAAGGAGCCCCGCTGCAAGTCATCCAGCGTCGAAGTGGATGCCTTGTTGCGAAGCAGTGATTTCGGCGTCATGACGACCAGTGGCTTGCGAAACGGTCTGAGCATCTGCCGTCTGAGCATGTGAAACATCTGAGACGGAACCGAGGGCACACAAACTTGAATGTTGTTACCGGAGCAAAGCTGCATGAAGCGCTCCAGTCGCGCTGAAGAATGTTCCGGTCCCTGACCCTCATAACCATGGGGCAAGAACATGACCAAACCACACAGGCGACCCCATTTGGTTTCGCCCGATGTGATGAACTGATCAATAACGACCTGAGCGCCGTTCACGAAATCCCCGAACTGCGCTTCCCAGATGACCAGAGAACCTGGATCAGCCGTGGCATAACCGTACTCGAAGCCCAGGACGGCTTCCTCGGAAAGCAGTGAGTCGATCACCGTCACCTTTCGTGGGTTATCGGTCAGCTGGCTGAGAGGGATGAAGGGCTCTCCTGTGCTCTGTTCGTGCCACACCGCATGGCGGTGGAAGAAGGTGCCCCGGCCTGAGTCCTGGCCCACCAATCTGAGTCCGTGCCCCGCCTTGATCAGGCTGGCATAGGCAAGCGTTTCGGCAAAGCCCCAATCCATGGCGAGCTCACCGGCCGCCATCTTGCGGCGCGACTCGACGATGCGCTGAACCTGGCGATGCAGTTTGAAGCCGTCGGGAAGCGTTGTTATGGCCGCACCCAAGACCTGAATTTCGTCCGGGCTCAGACTGGTGTCGGCCGCATCACGCCAGTCCGCGTCCAGGTAGGGCTCCCAATCCACCGTCACCAGCGCATCTTCATCCGGGACGAGCTCGACGACCGGCTCCCCCGAGTCCAGTTTGTTTCGATAGTCCTCTGCCGCCTGGGCGATCTGGTCCTTGTCGGTCAGGCCTTCGGCGGTCAGCCGATCGGCGTACTGCTTGCGCACGGAATCGAGCTTTCGGATGACCTGATACATGCGCGGCTGGGTTGCCGCAGGCTCGTCAGCTTCGTTATGCCCCAATCTGCGGTAGCAGACCAGGTCAATAACCACGTCCTTCTTGAACTCTCGCCGAAAGTCTGCAGCCAACCGGGTGACGAACAGCACGGCTTCAGGATCGTCGCCGTTGACGTGAAAGATTGGGGCTTGCACCATCTTCGCGACTTCGGTGCAGTACAGGGTTGATCGCGCGTCGATCGGATTGGAGGTTGTGAAGCCGATCTGATTGTTGACGACGATATGGAACGTGCCCCCGACCGCGAAACCGCGGGCCTGCGACATATTGAGAAGTTCCATGACCACGCCCTGACCGGCAATGGCGGCATCACCATGGACCAGGACAGGCATGACTTGTTCCCGAAGCTCGTCGCCGAGACGTGTCTGTCGAGCGCGCGCAGATCCTGCGACCACCGGATTGACGATTTCCAGATGGGACGGGTTGAAGGCCAGAGCCAGGTGCATAACGCCGCCGGGCGTGCGGACGTCTGAGCTAAATCCCATGTGATATTTGACGTCGCCGGCCCGATTAGGATCATCCTTGGCCAGCGCGCCCTCGAACTCTGCAAACAGGTCGCGCGGACTTTTGCCGAGAATATTGACCAGAACATTCAGCCGACCACGATGGGCCATGCCGATGACCATTTCCTTGACGCCCTGGCTCCCGGTGTGGCGAATCAGCGTGTCAAACAGTGGAATCAGACTTTCTCCGCCTTCCAGTGAAAAGCGCTTTTGACCAACGTATTTCGAGTGGAGATATTTCTCCATGCCCTCTGCAGCCGAAAGCTTGTCGAACAGACGAAGCCGCTCGTCGACGGGCGGCGTGAAATTGCCCCGGGCCCCCTCGAGCCGCCGCTGCAACCAGCGACGCTGGTTGGTGTCGGTGATGTGCATGTACTCACTGCCGATGCTGCCGCAGTAGGTGGCGCGGCAGATTTCCACAATTTCGGACAGGGTGAGCCGGTCGGGGCCTGCAAGCGTTCCAGTATGAAAACTGCTCTGCAGATCTGATTGATCAAGGCCGTAGAATTCGATTTCGAGATCAGGCACCTGCGGGCGTTCGCCCAGATTGAGCGGATCCAGCTGGGCCCGCTGATGACCGCGGACTCTGAACGCATTGATCAGTCGCAGAACGCCGGCTTGCTTGAAATCTTCAGCAGCAACCACGGGCATTTGAAGACCGTTGGCCCCGAGCTGGCGGAAGTGCTCCAGCATGGCCAGATGGTGAGAGTCTGTCCCTGTCGTATTGATTTCAGAAAACAGGCTTTGCCACTGGGGCGGGACCGATTCCGGACCTTCCAGCCACGCCTCGTAAAGCGCTTCGACGTAGGCCGCATTACCACCAGAAAAGTGGGAGGCTTCGTATTGCTGCTGGAGATGCTTGCTCATGGGCAAAATGCCTGCACGTTCATGGTTTGACAGCAGGGCGCGATTATAACCGTGATGGCTCGTTCCAGGACGCCGGAAGCCCGGAATCCGAGGCTTGGATGCCTGTCATACGAATCGGGAAAGACGCTCAGCCATCAAACGCGCATTACCGGTGTAATCGCCGGGTGTCAGAGCTAGCAGACGAGTCCGGACTGCATCGGGCAGATCAAGGTTGGCGATGAAGGTCCGGATGCTGTCCTGATCAATACCCCGGCCGCGGGTGAGCGCCTTCAATTGCTCATAGGGTTCGGGTAAACCGTGCAACCGCATGACTGTTTGAACCGCTTCGGCGAGCACTTCCCAGGAGTGGTCGAGATCCTGTGCAATTCGGCCCTCGTCTGCCGCGATTCGATCGAGGCCTTTCAGAATGGAACTCCAGGCCAGCTGACAGTAGCCCAACGCACTGCCCAGGCTACGCTGGACGGTAGAGTCGGTCAGATCGCGCTGCCAACGCGAGACGGGCAGTTTGGCAGCCAAATGTTCAAGCAAGGCATTGGCCAAACCCAAGTTGCCCTCGCCGTTTTCAAAGTCGATTGGGTTGACTTTGTGCGGCATGGTCGAGGAGCCGACTTCTCCTTCGACCAAGCGTTGTCGAAAATAGCCGAGCGAGACGTATCCCCAGCAGTCTCGGGCCAAATCAAGGATTACCGTGTTGATTCGAACCAGCGCATGACTGATTTCCGCGATCATGTCGTGTGGCTCAATTTGGGTGGTGTAGGGATTCCACACCAGGCCCAGTGATTCAATCATTGATCGTGCTAGATCTGACCAGTCAATGTCAGGACAGGCCGCAAGATGCGCGTTGAAGTTGCCCACCGCACCGTTGATCTTGGCCGTTATTTCCACGGAGATCAGCTGGCGGCGCTGCCGGCGCAAGCGGAAGACGAAGTTCGCCAACTCCTTTCCAAGCGTTGTCGGAGAGGCGGTTTGTCCATGGGTGCGCGACAGCATTGGCAGCGCCGCGTACTCGCTGGCCTTGGTTGCCAGCGCCTCATCCAGCTGGGCGAGCAGGGGATCGAGTTGCTCGGTCAGGGCTTCTTTCAGAATCAGGCCCCAGGCAACATTATTGATGTCCTCTGAGGTGCAGGCGAAGTGGATAAACTCTGCGTGCGGAGCCAGCGAAGCTTGCTGCGAAAAACGTTCTTTCAACCAGTATTCGACTGCCTTCACATCATGGTTGGTTCTTGCTTCAATCGCCTTGATTGCTTCGGCGTCGGCCTCGGAAAATTGATCAAGTAGAGATCCCAGAAATTGTTTGTCCTGGGCCGATAGAGCGGGCAGCGCGCTGAATCCCGGGTGATCGGCAAGGGCACAAAACCAGGCGATTTCGACCTGCACCCGACGCTTGATCAGCCCACTTTCCGAGCAAAGTGCGGCAAGCCCCTGAAGTCTTGATGCATATCTGCCGTCCAGAGGAGACAGTGCACTCAAGCTGGAAAAAGTCATGGCATGAAAGTGAGACGTTGGTGGGCGTCAGTTACCGCCATAAATGGGATCCAGCCAGCGCTCAAGCCCCTCATATTCCGCTGCTGTGGCGGGCACGAAGCGGTCAATGTCGAGTTCGTGCAACACGGCAAAGAAGTCTGGGTTGTCGTGTAAGCCGAGCAAGGCGTCCTGGATCTCAACGGCGATCACGGGATCCAGGTCAGGCGAGCTGGCGATATTCAGATGGGGAAACTCGGCTGAGACCGCCACCGTTCCCAGGTTGACATACCGAGCAGCCAGATTGTGCGGCACGATGGCTGCCTCGGCTTCCATGGCAAAAACGATTTCCACGGCTTCCAACCACGAGGTGGCCGTCGATTGGATGATCGGCTGCTGCATGGGATTGTCGAACCAGTTCGCGAGGACCATGTGGCCCAGGCTGGGCGAGGGGAGAGTGGAAACGGGCAGGCCAACAAAATCGATCAGCTCGAGTTCGCGTTCCGGACGATTGGTTAACAGCGAAAACGTAGCGGGTGTGCTGGCCCTGACCAGAGGTTGATAACCATCCCGCTGAATCCTAAGGGCAATCAGGTGCGCGTCTTCCAGAATCAGGTCTGGCTGGTTGCCGCGCCGCAAATCTAACCAGTGGCGATGAAAATCCCGCGTGGTGACCAGTTCAAATGAGTAACCCGTCGCGGCCGCCAGGTAGTCGAGCAATGGTTGGTAGACCAGTTCCGCCTGATCCGGAGGGTAAACAGGGTGTACCTGGAATTTGTAGCTCTGGGTCTGAGCTTGCGCGGACAAACTACTCGCAAAGCCAATCGCCAGTATTATCGCCAGCCAGGGACGGAAGCGGCTCATCGGTCAATATCAGCTGGACGCTGTTCCACGAATAAGGGGCCTTAGGATAGGTCACCGGGATCGCAAAGTCGACCGCTGTGGCTGCCCAATCGAAAGACCTGATCAGGGGAGGTGTCGATACCGACGACCGTGAGTCCAATCACCCCCTCGGATCCCATTGCGGCGCTGACTACGGCTCCGACGGGCGCACCGCCTTCGTCAAACAGTGCTTCGGCATCAATCAAGTCTTCGATGCTGTCTTGAGTGGCGCCCCTGATTCGGAACCCCTTCAGCATTTGCTTGGCACGTCCCAGATAATGCACTCGGGCAACAATTTCCTGTCCGGGGTAGCAACCTTTGTTGAAACTCAGACCTTGTCTTTCCTGAAGGCCGAGAGCTTGGGGAATATGCTGTTCACTCTGCGTGCTCGTGAGCCAAACGATACCAGCGCAGACATCCAGAGCCTTCCAGGTTGCGATAAACGCTTCATCCAGTCTTGCATCAGCTGGAGCCAGTGTCAGTCCGCGATGCCCGGCGACTCTGATTTGATGATCTGCCTGGGAACGGCAGTCCAGCCGACCGCCCACCGTCAGGCCGGTTGAGATCTCTACTTTCCGTCCAATTGAATACATCGGAAGGCGTTTTGCAAGGACTTCGCCCAGACAGCTGGGAGCGACCAGTTCGACCCTTTGTTCCTCGACACGCGCCAGCAGGGTCGAGATCACACGACCTTTCGGGTTACACCAGGCCGTCAGGCCCCAGCCCGACGGGGTATCCTGGCTAAACGCTGTTGTGAATTGCGAGTGGGCGAAGGCTTGCGCATCTGGGCCCTGAAGTCGAATCCCAGTCAAGTGAGGCAGAAGATGCCAGTGTTCCATTAGTGATCGCTTCTCAACGGTCTCAAGGTACAATCTTAATCGATGAAGAAGAAATCACCGCGTACCAAGACGTCGTCCGATTCGGACAAAATCCATCCCAAGGCAGATAAAGCGCATACGACGCCGAAAGAGCATGGCGGCCGAAAAAGCGGTTTGGAGCCGACACGCTACGGCGATTGGGAGAAGAATGGCCGTTGTATCGACTTTTAGGTCCGTACCGTCTTTCTTCAAAGTAGTGCACAGACTGACCTGATTAACCAATGAGACTCTGATATGGCGACCGATAATCGACCACTTTCGCCGCATTTGCAGGTTTATCGACCGCAACTGACCTCTGTCCTGTCCATCAGCCACCGGATCAGCGGTGTTGCGTTGAGCGCTGGTCTGGTCCTGGTTGTGGCCTGGTTGCTGGCCCTTGCGGCGGGACCGGAGGCATTTGCTCGGCTCAACGGCTTGTTCTCCAGTGTTCCGCTGATGATTGCTCTGGTCTTGTGGACCGCTGCACTTTTTTACCACTTGCTCAACGGTATTCGACATCTACTCTGGGACGCCGGATGGTTGCTCGATCTGCGCGGTGCATACGCGTCCGGCTGGACGGTGGTGGGCCTGTCGGTGCTCTTGACAGCCATTTCTTGGGGGGTCTGGTTATGAATTTACGAAACCCTCTGGCCAATGCACATAACCACGGCGCGGCCGGCGACGGCGTAGCGCACTGGTGGTCACAACGGTTCAGCGCCATTTTGTTGATCGGCCTGACGATTTGGCTGGTCCTTGCCATTTCCAGCGTTACTGGCGCTTCGCATTCGGAAGTCGTTCAATGGCTTGGAAGCCCGTTCAATGCGGCGATGGCGATCTTGTTCGTGGTAACGGCTATTTACCATTCGAAACTCGGGCTTCAGGTCGTCATTGAGGACTACGTGCACCAGCGTGCGGCCGAGGTTGCGCTGCAGCTGCTGGTCAAGATCGCTGCAATCGTTGGCGGGCTGCTGGCGGTCATGGCGATCCTGAAAGTCGCTTTTGGAGCATAAATTGAGTAACTCCTACGACATCACAAAACACGAATACGACGTTCTGGTGATCGGAGCCGGCGGCGCTGGTCTCAGGGCGACCATGGGTCTGGCGGCGACGGGTCTGAGTACAGCCTGTATTACCAAGGTGTTTCCGACTCGTTCGCATACGGTGGCTGCGCAGGGTGGAATGAGTGCCGCGCTGGGCAATATGGGTGAGGATGACTGGCGCTGGCATATGTACGACACCATCAAGGGGTCTGATTGGCTGGGGGATCAGGACGCAATCGAGTACATGTGCCGCGAGGCCATTCCTTCGGTCATCGAACTGGAACACTTCGGCGTTCCTTTTTCGCGGACAGAAGATGGAAAGATCTATCAGCGGCCCTTCGGAGGGATGACCACTCGCTTTGGCGAAGGCACCGCGCAGCGGACCTGTGCGGCCGCTGATCGCACCGGCCACGCCATCCTGCACACCCTGTACCAGCAGTCGCTGAAACACGATGCGCAATTTTTCATCGAGTACTTCGCGCTCGATCTGTTGATGGATGAAGATGGCGCTTGCCGAGGTTGCCTGGCCTGGGATCTGGCCTCCGGAACACTGCATGAATTCAGAGCGCATGCAGTGATCCTTGCTACCGGTGGCTACGGACGAGCTTACTTCTCCGCCACCTCGGCCCACACCTGCACGGGCGACGGCAACGGCATGGTGCTAAGAGCCGGGCTTCCTTTGCAGGATATGGAGTTCGTTCAGTTCCACCCCACCGGCGTCTATGGCGCCGGCTGCCTGATTACCGAAGGCGTCCGGGGAGAGGGCGGATATCTCACCAATTCAGAGGGTGAGCGTTTCATGGAACGGTATGCGCCTAACGCCAAGGATCTTGCCTCGCGCGATGTTGTCTCGCGGTCCATGACCATCGAAATTCGTGAGGGCCGTGGCGTGGGCCCGAAGAATGATCATATTCACCTCAATCTTCAGCATCTGGGAGGCGATGTGATCCATGAGCGTCTTCCGGGAATCGCCGAGACAGCGCGCATATTCGCCGGCGTGGACGTGACCCGCGATCCGATTCCGGTGCTGCCCACGGTGCACTACAACATGGGTGGGATCCCCACCAACTATCACGGTGAAGTCGTCACTCTGAAAGACGGAGACCCCGATTCTGTTGTGCCAGGACTCTTCTCGATCGGAGAAGCCGCTTGTGTGTCGGTTCATGGCGCGAACCGACTGGGCTCCAACTCCTTGCTGGACCTGATCGTTTTCGGGCGTGCCGTTGCCAAGCGCTGCGGAGAAACGATCAAACCCGGTCAATCGATTCGACCAATCAGTCGGGACCGTGTGGATCAACTGGTGGGAGAGTTTGACCGGCTGCGTCATGCTTCGGGGGATGAGTCGACGGCATCGATCCGGGACAGGATGCAGCAGGTCATGCAAGAAGACGCCGCTGTATTCAGAACCGGAGAGACGCTGGAGCAGGGGTGTCAGCGTATTGGTGAAGTCCGATCGGCATTCGACCATATCAAGGTCACCGACCGCTCGTTGATCTGGAATTCAGATCTGGTCGAGACGCTGGAGCTACGTAATCTGATCGGCAATGCCGTGACGACCATGGTTTCCGCCGAAAATAGAAAGGAAAGCCGCGGGGCGCACGCCCGTGAGGATTACCCGGACCGCGATGACGAGGAATGGATGAAGCACACCTTGACCTGGATGGACGATAGCGGTGCGGTCAAGATCGATTACCGACCCGTCCATATGTACACCTTGACCGACGACGTCGAGGTGTTTCCGGCCAAGGCCAGGACTTACTAGGGCTGCTGAGAACCGCATCGAACTGCCAACGGACCAATCATCATGGCTGAATTTCGACTTCCAAAAAATTCGAGACTGACACAGGGCAAGCATTTCCGTGCGCCGGAAGGCGCGAGCAATGTGCGCACATTCAGGGTCTATCGCTGGGATCCTGACAGCGGAGAAAACCCGCGCATAGACTCCTACGACCTTGATTTGGACGACTGCGGCCCGATGGTGCTTGACGCGGTCTTGAAGATCAAAAATGAAGTGGACCCCACTTTAACTTTTCGACGCTCGTGTCGCGAAGGGATCTGCGGCTCGTGTGCTTTCAATATCGACGGCACCAATACCCTGGCCTGCACCAAGGCAATCGAAGACATCAAGGGTGACGTGCGGATCTATCCCTTGCCGCACATGCCCGTTATCAAGGATTTGGTGCCTGACCTGACCCATTTCTATGCCCAGTATGCGTCGATCAAGCCCTGGATCCGTACCCAAAGTCCTGCGCCTCCGGACAAGGAAAGGCTGCAGTCTCGGGAAGACCGCGAAAAAGTTGATGGTCTCTATGAATGCATTCTCTGCGCGTGCTGCTCGACCTCATGCCCCAGCTACTGGTGGAACGGTGAACGCTACCTGGGACCGGCCATCCTCCTGCAGGCCTACCGCTGGCTGGTGGACTCGCGCGATGAGGCGACGGGGGAACGGCTCGACAATCTCGAAGATCCGTTCAGACTTTATCGCTGCCATACCATCATGAACTGCGCCAAGACTTGTCCCAAGGGTCTAAACCCGGCCAAGGCGATATCCGAAATCAAGAAGATGATGCTCGCCCGCCGCAGCCTCTAGCCGTGCGAATCGAAGGGATTCTTGGTCTCTCCGCAGGTCCGGAACGCTGATGCCCGAACAGCCGCCCAGAGAGCTGCGCTGGCGCTGCCGTCGTGGGATGCGAGAACTTGATGCGCTTCTCACTCGATGGATGGACCGGCACTGGAGTTCCTCTGACGATGAACTGCGATCGGCTTTCGCCGCTTTGTTGGAGTCTGAGGACGACCTGCTTTGGGATTGGTTGCTCGGCCGAAGCGATCCTTCGCAGCCTGATCTGAAGCGAATCGTTGATGAAATTCGGAGCTCACCGCCGGCGACCGCATGAGGTGAACGTCGGACCTGCGCGTAGCATAGCCCTGCTGCTCGCCGGGCTCTTGATGGTTTGTGTCATCGCGCTGTTTCAATCGGGGTTGAACCCGCTGGCGACAGCCGTTTTTGCGGGTATGGGGGTCGCCTTGGGTCTCCGGGGGATCTATCGCTTGCTCGTCCCAGGGCTTGTTCTACGGTTTGTGGACCAGGGCGCGCAATACCAGTGGAGGGAGCGGAGCTGGTGCAGCACCATTCGAAGTCCTTTTGTCAGCCCCTGGTTCATTGGGTGGCGCGGCCAGGGCTTGCTGGGCTTTGGCATTTTCCCATCACAACTATCTAAAGATGACTTTCGCCGACTTGCCAAGGCCCTCCGCCAAGGGCGAAGTGGCGGGATGGAGTGATACACTGACGGACCTCGGGATGTATGAGGCAGCAATCCCGGCTCTGTCAGGCTTTTTGAGGGACTCTGCTCGTGACGCTAGAAAAATTTCTCCAGGCCATGGTCAAGCACGGGGGCTCAGATCTGTTCTTCAGTGCTGGCTCGCCAGTCGGCATCAACATCGAGGGAAAGACCCGGTTTTTGGGTGAACAGCGTTTGACGCCGGCGGACACACGCCAGTTGGCGTATTCGGTGATGAATGACAAGCAGAGCACCGAATTCGAGCGCGAAATGGAAATGAATCTCGCTCTGGCAATGGACGGTGTTGGCCGGTTTCGAGTCAATGTCTTTCGCCAGCGCGGTTCGGTGGCTATGGTCATTCGTCACATCAAGGCGGATATTCCATCGATCGAAGAGTTGAATCTGCCAAAGAAGCTGCAAGAGTTGATCATGCTGCCCAGGGGGCTGGTGCTCGTGGTGGGGTCTACGGGATCGGGCAAGTCGACCACGCTGGCGTCCATGATTGACTATCGGAATGATAGAAGCTCAGGGCATATTCTGACCATTGAGGATCCGATCGAGTTCTTGCACCCGCACAGGCGTTCGATCGTGGATCAGCGTGAAGTCGGACTGGACACCAAGAGCTACAAGATTGCCCTGAAAAATGCCATGCGCGAGGCGCCTGACGTCATCCTGATCGGTGAAATTCGTGATCAGGAAACCATGCAACACGCTGTGGCTTACGCGGAAACTGGCCATCTATGCCTGTCCACCTTGCATGCGAACAATGCCAACCAGACGCTTGACCGGATCATCAACTTTTTCCCCGAATCCGCCCATCGCCAGCTCTTCGTTGATTTGTCCCTGCATTTGCAGGCCATCGTCAGCCAGCGCTTGATTCCCAGCGTGGACGGCACGCGTGTTCCCGCGGTCGAGCTTTTATTGCGCACGCCCTATATCGCTGACCTGATCCTGAAGGGAGAAGTGCACGGTATCAAGGACGCCATGAAGGAGGGCGCTCAGCACGGCATGCAGACCTTTGACCAATCGCTGTATCGCCTGTTCGAGCGAGGCATGATTTCCGAGGAAGAGGCCTTGCAGAATGCTGACTCCAGGAATGATCTGGGCCTGAGCATTCGCTTATCCCGTGAACAAGGGGCACACGATACGCCCGATAACTGGCAGATCAATCCGACGGATTGAATGCTAGAAGGGCATAGCAGGAGGCTAGATATGAGCGAAGACCGGAGACAATTTCAGCGAGTTCATTTCGATGGGCAGGCCAAACTTCAGTGGGATAATCACTCTCCAGTGACCGTTCAGGTCGAGAATCTGTCACTCAAAGGTGTACTGCTTTCGGGGCTCGAGGGAAAAAGTACACCAGAAGCGGGTCAGCAGGCCAGACTGGAGATCAGCCTAAGCCCGGACGCCCTCGTTGATATGGCATTGGAGATCGCTTTCGTTGCCAATGGTCGATTGGGCGCAAGCTGGGTCGAAATCGATATTGACGGCATGACGCATCTTCGCCGACTGATCGCGCTCAACCTTGGTGATGCGGAGCAGGTTGATGAAGAACTGTTCGAAATATTACATCGCGAAGTCTAGAATTCCTGCCAGTTCGATAGCATTGGAATCCAAAAAACGAGGTATCATGGGCTGTTTTGCAAGCCATTTTCCCTAGCTTTTGAGGATTTTCCATGGAACGTACGCTGTCCATTATCAAACCTGACGCTGTAGCTAAGAATGTGATCGGTGAAATCTACTCGCGCTTTGAACGGGCGGGTCTGAAGATTATTGCCGCCCGGATGAAACATCTGAGCCGAGAAGAGGCTGAAGGCTTCTACGCAGTGCATCGGGAACGTCCTTTCTTTAACGATCTGGTCGCGTTCATGACATCAGGCCCGGTGATGATTCAGGTCCTTGAGGGTCAGGACGCCATCATGCGCAATCGGGAACTCATGGGGGCGACTGATCCGCGGCAGGCCGCACCTGGAACGATCCGCGCTGAGTTTGCATCCAGCATTGACGCCAATGCAGTGCACGGGTCAGATGCGCCCGAGACGGCAAAAGAGGAGATCGCATTCTTCTTTGGTGCCGATGAGCTATACTCACGCTGATTTTTAAGGATTTTCCGGCAAAAATGGAGATCGCTCCGGAAGAAAAAACCAATCTCATGGGGCTCGATCGGGCCTCGCTGGAGACGTTTTTCTCCGAACTCGGCGAAAAACCATTCAGAGCGCGACAGGTTCTTCAGTGGATTCATCAGCGTGGTGTCACAGACTTCGCGCTAATGACCGACTTATCCCGCTCACTGCGAGAGAATCTGACTGAGCGGGCGGAAGTGCGCCCGCCCCGGGTCATCCGGGAGCAGTTGTCTGCGGACGGAACGGTCAAATGGTTGCTCAGTGAAGCCGGGGGGAGCGCAGTAGAGACTGTTTTCATCCCCGAGGCCGACCGAGGGACCCTGTGCATCTCCTCCCAGGTCGGCTGCATGCTCAACTGCACCTTCTGTTCGACCGCCACGCAGGGATTCAAGCGAAATCTTGCGGCAGAGGAAATTGTTGGTCAGGTTTGGCTGGCAGTCAATGCTCTGGCCGAAGAGCGCCTGGGTCAGCGGCGCGTGACCAACGTGGTCTTTATGGGCATGGGCGAGCCGCTGCTGAACCTGAGTGCTGTCAGGAGCGCTTTGTCGCTGCTTCGCGATGATCTAGCCTATGGTCTGGCCTCCCGTCGAGTCACTATTTCCACAGCGGGAGTGGTTCCGGGTATTGACGACCTGGCTCACGGCGAAGAGTTCGCTTTAGCCGTTTCCCTGCATGCTCCCGACGACGAATTGCGGTCCCGCCTGGTTCCGTTGAACCGGAAATATCCGCTCGCAGAACTGATGGAAGCCTGCCAGAGATTTGTTCGGGTTCACCATCGCCGCTCCATTACTTTTGAATACACGATGATGGAAGGCGTCAACGATGGCCGGGCGCAGGCCAAGGGGCTGGTGCGTCTTCTGAACGGCTTGCCCTGCAAGCTGAATCTCATTCCGTTCAATCCATTTCCCGGCACCCCATTTCGTCCTTCCTCGCCCGAAGCGATTTATGAATTTCAGAAAGTGACTCGTGCTGCGGGCATCATCACAACCGTTCGCAAGACCCGCGGCGACGATATTGACGCTGCGTGCGGCCAGTTGGTAGGCAAGCTTCTTGAGCCCAGCGAGCGTCGCCGCCTCGTGCAGGCACAGTTAGCCAGGCAGGCCTTGCCGGCGTGATTCGGGGATGCTGGAAAATTGGGTTTGTTTTGGCTGCCGCAGTGGTGCTTGGCGGTTGTGCGACAACGGCTAGTCAATCTGAGCCTTTTTCAGGTCGTGAGGGAATGGATCGGGTCAGTCCTATACGGGCTGCCGAGGTCAATACCCGTCTGGGTATCGGTTACATGGAACGCGATCAATTGCAACTGGCGATCGAGAAGTTGCAGACCGCTCTGGAGTTTGATCCTCAGCATACCCCCGCGCATTTGACACTCGCGCTGATTTACGACCGGTTGGGTAGGTCTGCCGCGGCCGGTGAGCATTACCGGCGTGCGTCGGAATTGGCGCCTAATGATGGCCCAACGCAGAATGCTTTTGCCGTGTATTTATGCCAGCGGGGGGATTTCCCTGCGGCTGACCGTCACTTCAGGAGAGCGATGGAGGACGCGTTCTACAACACACCGGAACTGGCCTACGGAAACGCAGGCGCGTGTGCTCGGCGCGCTGGCGAACTCGAAAAAGCCGAAGAATACCTCCGGCAGGCGCTGGATCTGGATCCAAATTATCCGGACGCTCTTTTTCAACTCTCCGAACTGAAGCTTGAAGCCGGTGATCCTTTTCGGGCCAGGGCCTTTCTACAACGTCTGGAGTCCGTTTCGGCTGCGGATCCCGCCGCTTTGGTGCTGGGGTACAACATAGAGTCTGAACTCAACAACGCCGCACTGGCCGATCGATATGCGTCGCGCCTGGAGCAGCTATTTCCGGAATCCAGTCAGGCACGGGCCTTGCGTGGTCTGAGACAAAACGATGACTGAAAATCAACATCTGGATCCTCGCGCCATGCCCGAGCCTGATCAGTTGCGTCTGCCCGTGGGGCGGGTCGAAGAAGAGGTGGGTATCCAGCTCAAGCAGCAGCGCCAGAAAAGAAAGCTCTCACTGGAGCAGGCCGCGCGCGCACTGAAACTGCCAGCGACAAGTCTAGATAAGCTTGAACGCGGCGAATTCGATGACCTCGCCCCTATTTATCGGCGTGGCTATGTACAGAATTACGCTCGTTACCTTGGATTGGAGCCAGGGCCGCTGGTCGGTCTGCTAGGTGAGCAAGAACCCTCGGCGCTGACCGCCGTGATGCCACTACCCAGGGAGCGCATCAAGTTCGATCGAATTCTGAAATTCTCCACATATCTTATTGTTACTACACTGATTGTCCCGCCGCTTATCCTGATCTATATTCAAGGTGGACTGCGTTTTTTCGATGATGATCCGCAGTCAGCTTCGGGGCAGATCGCAGAGTCAGTCGCCCAAGCATCGGACATCAGGGTTGCTGAGCGGATGGCACGAGCACTTGCCCTCGATACGCCGGACCAGGCTGAGGGGGAGATGGATAGTCTGCAAGATACGACACGTCCGCCCTTGACGGCGACGGCTCTTCCGGTCGGTGCCATTCGCCCGCTGCGAGATCCGGCACTGAACCCCGATAGTGCAGATCGGGTTGCCTCCCCGACTGAAGTTGTGGAATCAATCACAGGCTCAACCCTTATCCTCGAGGTCTTAGAGGACAGTTGGCTGGAAGTCTACGCCGCAAATGGCGAGCGTTTGGAGTACGACCTGCTCAGACAGGGGGATCGGCGTGAATTCGTCGCCGAACCGCCGTTCAGGTTGCTTCTGGGCCGAGCCAATGCAGTCTCTCTGAAGCTTGATGGCGCGCCCGTCGAGTTCGAAGGTCAGGATCGTGCCGACGTAGCCAGTTTTGAGCTACTTGCGGACGGTGAGATACGGCGCTAGAAAACTTTTAACCCGGCCTGCCTGCCGCAATTTATCAAACAGAACCTCCCGACCAACGATGCAGAGTATTCAGTCCATTCGCGGCATGTACGACATCCTGCCGGATGCTACACCGACCTGGCGCTGGCTTGAGAGCCAGTTGGCAGAGCTTTTTGACGCCTATAACTTTCGCGAAATTCGCATTCCTCTGGTTGAAAAAGCGGATTTGTTCACGCGCGCAATCGGTCAGTCGACCGATGTGGTCGAGAAGGAGATGTACGCTTTTTCGGATCGCAACGGCGACGTGCTGGCACTTCGGCCCGAGGGGACTGCCGGAGTGGTCAGAGCGGCGATTCAGCACGGCTTGCTGTCTGTGCCCGGCCAGAAACTTTGGTATCAGGGCCCAATGTTCAGACACGAGCGGCCGCAGCGTGGCCGCCAGCGCAAGTTTCATCAGTTCGGGGCGGAAGTCTTTGGGTTGCCGGGCCCCGACGTGGATGCCGAGTTGATTGCACTGGGTGAGCGGATATGGAAAACACTCGGACTTCATCAACATATCCGGCTTGAAATCAATACGCTCGGGGACAAGGCCGATCGCGACCGTTACCGCGAAAAGTTGGTTGCTTTTCTCAAACCCCACTTTGATGAGCTCGATGCTGACAGCCAACGGCGCCTGGAGACCAACCCGCTGAGAATTTTTGACAGCAAGCATCCGCAAACCCAGGCCATCATGGCGGATGCGCCAAGACTGGCTGATACCCTGGGCAGCGAGGCGCACGAGCATTTTCGTCAGTTGCGCGAACTTCTCGATGCCTTGGGAATCCAGTATCGGGTCAATTCGGGTCTGGTCCGGGGCTTGGATTATTATTCCCGCACCGTGTTTGAATGGATCACCGATGATCTGGGCGCGCAGGGCACGGTATGTGCAGGCGGACGCTACGATGGATTGGTGGCGATGCAAGGAGGGAAGGACACGCCGGGCATCGGCTTTGCCATGGGTGTCGAGCGCCTGATCGATCTTGTCTCACAGAGTGGTTCGGAACAGGTTCAGGCGCCCCAGGTTTATCTGGTCTGTCAGGCACCGATCGCAGAGGGCTTGCGCCTGGCTGAGGATCTGCGTGACGCTTTGCCGAAGCTTAGGCTCGCGCTGCACCTGGGCGGAGGCAGCTTCAAGTCACAGTTCAAGCGCGCCGATCGCAGCGGTGCGCAGTATGCGGTGGTTCTTGGGGAGACGGAGGTCGCTGAAAACCTATGTCAGCTCAAGGATCTTCGCGGAGAAAAGTCGCAGGAACGACTTCCGCGAGCTGACCTGATCCGCAGACTCCAGGAACTTATGCCCGCGCTTCGGGCGGCCTGAATTATCATGATCCCTCGGTCGCGCTGAGTGCGCCACCACGAATTCAACTTTTTGATCAAAGCAGAAGACTCCAATGGCTGTTGAACTTTACGACGAACACGAACAGGGCGAGCGCGTCCGGAACTGGATCAAGGAATACGGCGCAGCCATCATCATGGGGCTGGTGCTCGCTTTTGCCGGTATTTTCGGTTTTCGCTTCTGGCAGGAGCAGCAGTCGGTCAAGCAGGCCAGGGCGGCTGACTACTTCGTCTTAATCCAAGGCGAGCTGGAAGCTGGCAATCTGGATGCAGCTCAGGAGGCTTTCGCAAACCTGAGCGAAGAGGCGTCCTCCAGCTCCTACGTCGGGCTTGCAGCGATGATGCTGGCTGCCGGGCAGGTTGAAGACGGCCGACTGGAACCCGCCTCGCGCTTATACCGTGACGTGCTGTCCCGCGGCGATTTGGAGATGCTGCAGCCGGTGGCTACGCTGCGTCTTGCCCGTGTGCTGGATGCCCAGGGTGAGAGACAGCAAGCCTTGGAAGTGCTTGGAACCGAGCCCACAACGGGATTCGAATCAGTCTGGCACGAGCTAAGAGGTGATCTGCTGTTCGCAGAAGGGCAATTGACTGACGCCCGTCTGGCGTATCAGGAGGCCCTGGATGCGCTAGGTGGCCAGGTTGGCGGTCAGCGCATGCTGCAGATGAAGCTCGATGCAACTGGCCAGAGTAGTGATGGGGAAAGTTCGTGAGCCATCTTGCTCGCGTCTTCATTTTGGCCGCGTTGTTGCTCGGACTGGCGGGCTGTCAGACCATCGGCGGTTGGTTCGACGGTGACGACGAGGAGCAGGGCCCGGCCGAACTGGTCGAGTTTTCGCCGACCGTGCAGCCGCGCGAAATCTGGGCTGCAAGCATCTCTCGCGACCGGGGCCGCAGCCGACCCGGACTGAGACCGGTCTACGATAGCCAGGAAATATGGGTTGCCGATCCGCGCGGACGGATCAGTGCGGTCAATGCTGACAGCGGCGACGCGATCAAGCGCTTCGAGACTGAACTCCCCCTGTCTGCTGGACCGCGTCTGGCCGAAGAGCGGGCCTTTGTAGGAACCTTCGACGGAGAACTGGTTGCCCTGAATCGGGATGATGGCACAGTCGTCTGGCGTGCCCAGCTGTCATCCGAGGTTCTCTCCATGCCGGTCATTCAGGATGACGTTGTTGTCGTGCGCTGCGTCGACGGCCGCGTGTTCGGGGTTGATGTGCAAACGGGTGCTCGGATCTGGGTGTATGACCGTAGCGTTCCATTGCTCACGCTACGCGGCAGCAGCGATCCTCTTGGCCGTGCAGGCCAGGTTTTCATCGGCCATGAAGATGGTGCTGTAAGCGCGCTGCGTGCGGCCGATGGCAGTTTGCTATGGCAGCAGCGGGTCAGTGTCCCTGAAGGCCGCACAGAACTCGATCAACTTTCAGACATCGATGGCCCCATGGTGATTGTGGGCTCGGAGCTTTACGCCGTCACATACAAAGGGCAATTGGCTGGACTGACACTGGATTCGGGTCGAATTCTCTGGACCAAGGATGTTTCATCGCATCAAGGCGTGAGCCTGCAGAGAACCCAGCTCGCCATTGCAGATCGGGATGATGCTGTCTGGTTGGTTGATCGGCGTAATGGAGCAACGCTGTGGCGAGACGACCGCTTGGCGCGCAGAGGGATCACACGACCCGTCTTCTTCCGTGATTTCTTGGTGACGGCCGATCAGGAGGGTTATCTGCACTGGTACGACGCCGAGCGCGGCGAGTTTGCCGCCCGGACGCGCATCGGCCGGAATGCACCTGCCGCGGCGCCGTTGGTTGTTGGCAATACGCTTTATGTGCTCGACGTCGAGGGTCGCATGACGGCCTGGCGTGTCGAGACCTAGACGCCTGAGGCAATGAATAACAGGGGCTTGCCCGTCGTTGCGATCGTGGGTCGGCCAAATGTCGGTAAGTCGACCTTATTCAACGGCCTGACCAGAACCCGAGACGCCCTCGTGGCGGATATGCCGGGAGTCACTCGCGATCGAATCTATGGTCGAGCCATACTGCATGGTGAAGCGGCCATCCTGATCGACACCGGCGGTCTGGAAGCAGCCGCCGATGAGATCGGCACTGGAAGAGAGCGCCAGACCCGACTCGCGGTCGAAGAATCTGATGTCGTCATCTTTCTGACTGATGCCAGGGCAGGGCTGCTCCCCGCGGATTTCGAGATTGCAAGTTGGCTGAGAACCCTGGACAAGCAGGTTGTTCACGCGATCAACAAGACCGACGGACTCGATGAGGACATCGTGCAGGCCGAAAGTCTCGCCCTTGGGCTTCAGCCGTATTGCTTGATCGCGGCCAGTCACCGGCGCGGGCTGGACCGTTTGTCTGAAATGCTCGCTGAATTTCTGCCAAACCGAGACCATGGGGATTCTCCTGAGTCTGATGACGCGATCGCTCTTGCACTGATCGGTCGGCCGAATACAGGCAAGTCCACGCTTCTGAATCGTTTTATGGGTGAGGAGAGAGCCTTGGCGACTCCTTTGGCGGGCACAACCCGGGACCCGGTGAGAGCAACCGTGGAGAGAGACGGGTATCGCTTCAATGTGGTGGATACCGCGGGGATCCGGCGCCGGCGGGGCAGCCATGAGGGATTGGAGCGCTTCAGTACGATCAAGGCCATGCAGGCCATGGAGCAGGCCCGTGTGGTTGTCCTCATGATGGATGCTAGTGAAGGCGTCACCGATCAGGACGCGCGCCTTGCCGGCCACGTGGTTCAGGCCGGACGGGCGATGGTGCTTGCTCTGAACAAATGGGATGGTCTGAACGAGGTTCGGCGAAAGCAGGTACTGGTCGAGGTTGGCGAACGCCTGCAGTTTGCAAGGCACGTACCGGTTGTCACCCTGTCAGCACTGCATGGAAGCGGTATCGGGGAACTGGTTGACGCTGTCGCCCACGTCTTTCGATGCGCCACAACCGATCATCCAACCCCACTTCTGACCCGTATCCTTCGTGCTGCAGTGGAAGCTCATCCGCCGCCAGGTGGAAAGGGTGGATCAGCGAAGTTGCGCTATGCTCACGCAGGAGGACTGTTTCCCACACGTATCGTGATTCACGGAAACCGGACTTCAAATCTGGCCACACAGTACCGTCGATACCTGATCAATGCGTTCAGAAAAGGGTTCGATTTGACGGGCGTTTCCGTTGATCTGGTCTTCAAGGACTCGGAGAATCCTTATGCTGGCCGCAAGAACAAGCTCACGCCGCGGCAAATCCAGAAACGAAAGCGATTGCGGAAATTCGTCCGCAAATCGGCCAAGCGCAGCCGCTGAAGTTAAAGTGACCAGGACTGCAGATGTTTGGCGACTTCGCGGAGCAGCGCGGGATCATCAGGCGGTGTTTCCGAAGGCCACCGTTCGACCAGTTCTCCTCGCCGGTTGAAGAGGTACTTGTAAAAGTTCCAGCGCGGCAGGACTTCAGGACCCAGCCGTTCTGCCATCGAACGGAACAATGGATGCATCTGCGGGCCGATGACTGAGTATTTGGCAGTCATGGGAAAAGTAACGGCGAAATCCTCTCTGACCAGCTTTTCAATATCTTCTTCCGAGCCTGGCTCTTGTGCACCGAAATCGTTGCAGGGAATCCCGACCACAACAAGACCGGATTGCTCGTAGTCGATGTACAGCTGCTGCAGTGTCTTGTACTGCGGCGTGAAGCCACACTCTGAAGCAGTATTGACCAGCATGAGGGGTTGATTACGGAAACGCTCAAGCGGTAGGGCGCCGCCGCCCAACGCCGCGAAGGAATATTCGTACAGGTTCATGCTCTAGCCTCCCGAAGTGCCTTTACTGCCTCTTATCCTACCCCGCATGTCGTTACAATGTCGCGCATCATGAACGACATTCAGGCCAAAATTCTCAACGGTCGCGAAGTTGCGGACCGACTGATCGACAACGTCCGCGATGCGGTTTCGGCAAGGGTCAACAGTGGGGGCAGGGCTCCGGGGCTGGCCGTCGTTCTTGTGGGCGATGATCCGGCTTCACAGGTCTATGTAGGCAACAAGATCAAGGCTTGTGAGCGCGCCGGCATCCTATCCAAAGCCTTTCGGCTCCAGCATGGAGTCGGGCGCGGGGAACTGCTCGCGCTCATCGATGCGCTCAATCAGGATGAGGAAATCGACGGCATACTCGTGCAGCTTCCTTTGCCCGGCCATCTGGACGAGAAAGCGGTGACCGCCAGAATTGATCCGGCCAAGGATGTGGACGGATTTCACCCCAGCAATATGGGTCGCTTGGCTCAGCGCGATCCGGGCCTGCGGCCCTGCACTCCGCGCGGCATCATGACCTTGCTGAGCGCTTATTCAATAGATCCAAAGGGCCGCCATGTGGTCATCGTTGGAGCTTCAAACATCGTAGGGCGCCCTTTGGCGCTGGAGATGCTTCTGGCTGGCGCGACGGTCACCGTTTGTCATCGGTTCACGCGGGATCTTCGGCGCCATGTTGAAGCTGCTGAAATTCTCTGCGTTGCGGTTGGCAAGCCTGGAATCGTCAAGGCTGAATGGGTCGGTGCCGATGCAGTAGTGATCGATATCGGAATCAGCCGCAACGAGAATGGAGAAATCCATGGGGATCTCGATCACGCGGCCATCTCCGAGAAAGTTCGCTGGCTGACACCCGTCCCCGGCGGGGTCGGGCCCATGACGGTCGCAACACTGCTCCAAAACACCGCGGAAGCCTCGGGGCTGGTCATTCTGGCGCCCTGACGAGCGCCGCTTATTCTTCCCTTTGATCGTCCGTCGTTATGGCGTCTGTCGCGGCCTTTTGACTGCGCTTCTTGCCGGCGGATTTTTTCTTCTTCTTTTTCTTCGGCATAGCAGGCTCCACGCTCTTCTTCTCGGAGCCGGCGGATGCCGTTTTCTGTTTGCCCGGTGTAGCACCCGTTCCTGGACGTTCCACAATGGCAGCAACGCCCATGCCGCCGGCTGTGCAAACGGAGATCAGGCCCCGCCCGGATCCAGCCTGTTCCAGAATGGCGGTAAGGGTGGACAGGATTCTTGCCCCGGTCGCCGCGAAGGGGTGCCCAACAGCGACTGAACCGCCCCGGACATTCATTTTTGCCCGATCAATACTGCCCAGTGCGCCATCCAGTCCCAGACGCTCGCGGCAGTAACGGTCGGACTCCCACGCCTTGAGCGTGCATAGAACCTGCGCCGCGAAGGCCTCGTGGATTTCGTAGAAATCGAAGTCCTGTAGCCCCAGACCACTGCGGGTGAGCATCTCTGCCACGGCGACCGTGGGCGCCATCAACAGACCCTCATCGCCGTCGACGAAATCCACCGCGGCAGCGCGACCGGCCGACAGATACGCCCGGATCGGAACATCGTTGGCCTTCGCCCAGTCTTCAGAACAGATCAGAACCGCTGCGGCCCCGTCAGACAGGGTCGTGCTGTTTCCGGCTGTGAGCGTGCCCTGTTTCTTGTCGAATACGGGCTTGAGGCTGGTTAGCTTTTCAATGCTCGTGTCGGGTCGAATGATGTTGTCGCGGACGACCCCGTTATGGGGAATGACCAAATCGTCGAAAAAGCCGGCTTCCCAGGCCTCACTGGCTTTGCGGTGACTCTCGACGGTCAGTTCATCCTGCGCGGCCCTGTCGATCTGCCACTCGCGCGCCATGCGCTCGCAATGCTGGCCCATGGATAGGCCGGTTCGCGGCTCGGCGTTGCGCGGAGGCTGAGGTGTCAGCTCTGAGAAAGAGAAACCTTTGAACACCTTGAGCTTGTCAGAAACGGAACGGGCCTTGGACAGCTTGATCAGGCGCTGGGCGAAGCGCCTCTGAAAAACCACGGGGGCATCGCTGGTGGTGTCCGTGCCGGCAACAATGGCGCAGTCGATATCGCCACTGGCGATCTGGCTGCCGGCCAGTAGTGCTCCCTGCAGACTGGTCCCGCACGCCTGCTGCATGGTGACCGCCGGCGAAAGTGGCGACAGTGTGGTCGAAAGGACGGCTTCCCTAGCCAGGTTCCAGTCTTTGGCGTGGGTGGTGACCGCTCCGGCTAGCACCTGGTCGATTTTCTTGCCGGCCAAACCGTATTGATCGACCAGGCCCTGAATAGCGGCGGCCAGCATGTCCTGATTGGTCTGGTCGGCATACAGAGTGTTTGAACGACAGAAGGGAATTCTGACGCCGCCGGCGATGACGATCTTTTTCAAGGTGGATGCGGGCATCAGGCCGACTCCTCGTTGTGCGTTGCTTCGATACTGGCGAGGTAGTGCATCGGACCACCGCGGAAGGGCGCGAAGCCCGTGCCGAAGATCATTCCGGCATCCAGAAGATCCGCGTTTTCGACCACCTGGTCGTCCAGACAAGACTGGCATTCGTCCAGATAGGGGCGCATCAGTTGCTCCGCCAAATGCTTGAGATCATAGCCCTCGTGCGCCTTGGGATCGCGCTGTGGCTTGTCCTTTTTCCAGAGGTAAAAGCCTTCGCCGGACTTCTTGCCCAGTTTGCCTTCCTGAACCATTTCCTCCAGAACTTTCCGGTCTTCGGCTGCCTCGCTACCCATCAAGGTGTCAATCACGCCTAGACCCACATCCAGTCCCACTGTATCGGCCAATTCAACCGGACCCATCGGCATACCGAAATTCTCCGCTGCCCGATCCAATGCTTCGCGTGGAATTCCCTCGCGGTGCATTTTCATCGCATTTCGCATATAGGGAGCGAGTACTCGGTTGACTAGAAAACCCGGCGTCGAGGTGGCCGGCAGCGCATATTTTCCGATTTGGGTGGCAAAGCTGCAGCCATCGTCGACTCGCGCCTTAGCGCTCTGCGCGTCGTAGACGACTTCGACCAGAGGCATCTTCGCTACGGGATTGAAAAAGTGCAGGCCAATCAAGCGGCTCGGGTCGTCAAGGACATCGGCTAACTCTGCTAGAGGAATCGCTGAAGTATTGGTCGCGATGATGGCGTGGTCTGCGACGCGACCCTTCAATGCTGCCAACAGATCTCTTTTGGCTTCCCGATTTTCGAAGATCGCTTCGATAATCACGTCAGCACGAGAAACGCCCTGACCGTCGACGTCAGCAATCAGTCGCTGGCGGGCGGCTGCAACCGCACTGGGTGTCTTGAGTTTGCGCCTGAACAGCTTACCGGCGCGTTTAATGGCCGGCTCGACATACTTGAGCTCACGATCTTGGAGGGTGACTTCAAGTCCACGCAAGGCGCACCAGGCGGCGATATCGCCTCCCATTACACCGGCACCAATGACGTGGACGCGGCGAGCCTTAAAGTCCGAGCGCCGCCCCTGAGCCTTCAACCCTTCCATGAGGCGGAAGACTCGCCGCAGGTTGCGTGAAGTATCGCCAACCAGCAGCTCCGGAATATTTCTTGCTTCAAGCCTGATCATCTCGGCCTGGTTGTCCCCGGCGGCCTCGAAGGCATCGATCAGCGCGTAGGGGGCAGGGTAGTGTTCTTTGCGTGCCTTGGCCGCTGTCTGCTTTCGCATCTGGCCGGCCAACACCTTACGTGCTGGACCCATGGTGCTCAAGCGGTCGACCAATCCGGGGCGCTTGTGCCGCTTCTTTTTCAGAACGGCGCTGCGCGCAGCCCATCGCAACGAGGAGTGCTGACTGACAACCTGATCAACAAGCCCCATTCCTCGCGCTGCTCTGGCGCGCAGCATTCGGCCGGTGAGCATGATCTGCATGGCCTTGAGACCCCCGATCGCCGCGATTGAGCGGCCTGAGCCGCCGAATCCCGGATAGATCCCCAGATTGACCTCCGGGAAACCGACGCGAGTGTGGTCAGCGTCCAGCGCGATGCGCCAGTCAAAACACAAGGCCAGTTCCAGACCGCCGCCCAGACAGTAGCCCTCGAAAGCAACGACTTTAGGAAAGGGGAGGTTCTCGATGCGCACAAACAACGCGTGAACCTTCCGGACGTTATCGCCTAGGGCCTCTACATCGTTGGTCGCGTCGAATTCTCGAACGTCAGCGCCCACGATGAAACTGCGCGGTTTTCCGGACATCAGGATCAATCCGGTGGGCGATTGCTCTTCCAGATGGCCAATCAGCCGATCAAGTTCCGCAAGGACTTCGGTCCCCAGACTATTGACTTTCTCATCGGATCGGTCCAACAGCAGCCAGGCGATACCGTCAAGATCATGATCGACGCGCCAGTGCTTGCAGGTCGGAGTGGATTGCGGATTTGAGGACATCCTTTAGGGCCCTTCCATTCAGGTGCGTATGGTCGGGAAGTGTAGCATTTCTGCGCAATTTCACGGCCTGATCAGAGAATCCTGTGGCCGAACTTTTCCAACAGGCCAATCGTGGCAATCAGTGGTAGACCGATAAGCGCGGTCGGGTCATTACTTTGCATGGATTCAATGAGCGCAATGCCGAGGGCTTCGCTCTTGAATGCCCCGGCGCAATCAATGGGGTTTTCCAACGCAACGTAGCGCTGGATCTGATCTTTGCTCAATGTGCGAAGTCTAACCGTGGTGCGGACATTTTGGACCTCCACGACTTCTCCATCGGTCAGGCAGACGGCCGTGTGAAAAAAGACGGTCTGACCCTGCAGTCGCATGAGTTGGGATCGGGCTCGCTCGGGACTGCCTGGTTTGCCCAGAAGTTCTCCTCTGCACTCGGCAACTTGATCCGAGCCGATGATGAGACTGCCAGGCGCAAGCTGCAGTCCCTTCCGGGCCTTCAGTTCGGCGAGGCGCATGGCGAGCTGTTCCGGGAGTTCCTCTTCTAACGGCGACTCATCGACATCAGGGGAGACCGTCTGGAATTTAAGAGGTAAGCGTTCCAGCAGTTGACGACGATAGCGGGATGTTGAGGCGAGAACGATAGGGAGGGCCATGGGTCGCTTCCAGAAGAAAGTCAGGGCCACATTGTGGACTAGGCCCTGTCAGTGATACAATGGTGGGCTGATGTCACGCGACTACCCCGACTGGATTAATCCATTCAAGGCGGCTCAGGCAAGACGGACTTTTGCCGGAACGATGCGCTTGGCTGATTTTCATCGGTTGGTTGACCTGATTGATGATCCCGGTGAGACCGAGATTAAATTCAGCTTGGCTTTCGATCTGGATGATCAGCGTGAGGCGACTGTGGGGGTGGAAGTTAACGGCCACGTGCCGATGATTTGCCAGCGGACATTGAAGAGATTTGATTACGTGGTCGACAGTTCGTCGGTCGTCGCAATCGTAGATTGTGAGGCAGCGGTCGATCAATTGCCGGAGGACTACGAACCGCTCGTCGTCAACGACGGACGCTTGAAGATTGCCGATCTGGTGGCCGAGGAATTGCTTCTGGCTCTGCCGCTGGTCCCCAGATCGCCCGAATCAGCGCCCATTGGCGAGGATGTGGCACCCGGCGCAGACATAGAAGAGCGTCACCAACCGTTTGCAGTTTTGGCCGACTTGGCGCGCAAACGCGACTAAAACAATCAATATCACTGAAGAGAGCTTTAAGCATGGCTGTTCAGCAAAATAGAAAATCTCCGTCCAAGCGTGGCATGCGCAGGGCCCACGATGGCCTGAAGGCGCCGACCCTGTCTGAAGAGCAGAGCACCGGGGAAACGCATCGTCGTCATCATGTTTCGGCGGAGGGCTTCTACCGCGGTCGCCAGATCATCGAAGTTGCGCCAGAGATTGAGGAAGACGACGAGTCCTGATTGAATCAGGGCCCGTTTGGGCATGGAAGTCCGCAAGACCTGCCGCATCGCCCTTGACCTCCTGGGTGGTGACGGCGGCTTGGAGCTCAATCTAGCCGGAGCGCGCCGCGCGCTCTCGGCCGATTCCCACCTCTCGATTCGCGCATTTGGTCCCGAGCCCAGCATCGCCGAATTGGTAGGCAACTGGCCGGATACGATTCTTTCCCGTCTCTACATCGTCGATGTAGAGCAAGGTCTGGCCTCTGATGCAGGGCCGGTTGAGGCGCTGAGAAAGGGAAGGAACAGCAGCATTTCCCGCGTTTTGCGGTCGCTGTCCGATAATGAAAGTTGCGCTGCAGTCAGCGGTGGCAGTACCGGTGCGTTGATGGTCTTGTCGCGACACTTGCTCGGTACCTGGCCAGGCGTTGATCGTCCGGCGCTCATGGGTGCGCTACCCACCCGTCAGGGCCGTTGCTGGATGCTGGATCTTGGAGCAAATCTCCAGGTGGATGCACCAAGACTTCACGAGTTTGCCCGCCTTGGCGAGATCGCAGTGCGTTTACTGAACGGGCAGAGCCCCGTTGTCGGACTCCTGAACGTAGGCACCGAGCCAGGGAAAGGTCCAGACTTGGTTCGGGAGGCTGGTCGTTTGCTGGATGCGGACGGCGAACTGAATTTTCATGGATTCGTAGAAGCTGATCAGGTTTTCGACGGCCGCGTCGATCTGGTGGTTTGCGACGGTTTCAGCGGGAACGTGCTGCTGAAAAGTGCTGAAGGGGCGGTTCGCATGATGTTCGCAGAGCTTGGTAACACGATGGGAAACAGTTTCTGCGGATGGCTGGCTCGCCCTCGGCTCAAGCGTCTCCGTGACAGCCTGGACCCTGCGCGGCATAATGGGGCGGCGCTGCTGGGTGTTCGCGGCGTGGTGATCAAAAGCCACGGAGGCGCTTGCGAACGCGGAGTTGCCCATGCCATTGAGCTTGCTGCACGTGAGGCGCGCGCTGGTCTGATCGACGCGATGGAAGAGCATTTTGATGCCGTCGACTAGCGCTCAATCAGAGGGAACAAGAGCCATGTATTCTCGGATCATTGGAACGGGTAGCTATCTTCCCGAAAAAGTCCTGACCAACAAGGACCTCGAAGCATTCGTTGACACCACAGACCAGTGGATCAGGGATCGAACCGGCATTGGAGAGCGACGCGTGGCGGCCGACGGTCAGACCACCTGCGACCTCGCCGAAGCGGCGGCCCGGGCGGCATTGGATGCCGCGGACGTCAAGCCGCACGAGATCGATCTGCTGCTGCTTGGCACGACCACGCCTGATCTGGTCTTTCCTTCGACCGCTTGTCTGCTCCAGGAACGGCTGGGGCTCGGCGAGTGTGGCGCTTTCGATCTGAACGCTGCCTGTTCGGGGTTTCTCTACGGTCTGTCTGTTGCGGATCAGTATATTCGCGCCGGAACAGCGACAAAGATTCTCGTTGTGGGTGCAGAGACCCTGACCCGCATGCTGGACTGGACGGATCGCTCTACCTGTGTTCTGTTTGGTGACGGTGCCGGTGCGGCGGTCCTCACAGCCGATGAAACACCTGGCATTTTGTCAACGCACATCCATGCCAATGGCGCTTACCGCGACTTGCTCAAGGTGGACGTGGGTGTCTCACGGGGCTTTCTTCCCGAGGCGCGCGGCGGCATTCGGGTCCATATGAGTGGTAACGAGGTCTTCAAGGTCGCGGTCAACACGCTGGGCCGAATCGTTGACGAGACGCTTGAGGCGAACCAGTTGGACAAAAGCGATCTTGACTGGCTTATTCCGCACCAGGCCAATCTTCGAATCATCAAGGCAACGGCGAAAAAGCTCCAGATGTCGATGGATCAGGTCATCGTGACCGTGGATCGCCACGGCAATACCTCTGCAGCCTCGGTTCCGCTGGCGCTGGACGAAGCGATCAGAAGCGGCCGGGTGAAGCGCGGAGATCGTCTCCTGCTGGAAGCCTTCGGCGGTGGTTTTACTTGGGGCTCTGCTCTTGTTGTTTATTAAGAAACATCAACAATGCATTGTTTTTAATGAGTAAATTTGCGCTTGTCTTTCCCGGTCAGGGCTCTCAGTCAGTTGGCATGCTGGCGGCGTTGAATGACGTCGACTCTGTCATCTCAAAGACGTTCGAAGAAGCTGGCGAGGTGCTGGGATGCGACCTCTGGTCGATCGCCAGCAAGGGCCCAGCCGAGTTGTTGAACAGCACCGAACTGACCCAGCCCTTGATGCTGGCCGGTGGCGTGGCGGTGTGGCGTTTCTGGCTGCGGGCCGGTGGTCAAGCTCCCGCAGCTGTAGCCGGCCACAGTCTGGGTGAATACAGCGCGCTTGTCTCTGCGGGTGTACTTGACTTTCGGGATGCGGTGAATGTCGTTTCCGAGCGGGCGCGCCTGATGCAGTCGGCTGTCCCGGCCGGGGAAGGTGCCATGGCGGCAATTCTGGGTCTGGCAGATGAGGTTGTCGAGGCTATCTGCCGCGAAGTGGCGGAAGACCAGGTCGTTGCACCAGCAAATTACAACTCCCCGGGGCAACTCGTCGTTGCTGGTGATAGTGCTGCGGTAGAGAGGGTGACGCATGCATGCGTTGCATCCGGCGCGCGCAAGGCGCTGAAATTGCCGGTCAGTGTCCCGTCACACTGCGCGCTAATGGCGCCGGCTGCCGAAGAGCTTGCCGCAGTGTTGGCGGGGATTTCGTTTGGCGAGCCTGCGTTTCCGATTTATCACAATGTTGATGCGGGTATTCGAGTATCTCCGGACGGGATTCGTGAGGCCCTGCTCCAGCAGCTATCTGCGCCTGTTCAGTGGACTGCGACCATAGAGGCGTTGGTCAAGCACGATATCGGCATCTTCGCCGAGTCGGGCCCTGGGCGAGTTCTGTGTGGTCTGGGCAAGCGAATCGAGCGCAGCGTTGAATGGGTGGTCATGGAGCAGCCTGACTCCATTCAGAGCCTCCTCGAGAAGACCGCGAAAGAATCAGTTGAAGAATGAGTTTATCGATGGCGGAAAATCAAATCGCTTTAGTTACCGGCGCCAGTCGGGGCATCGGGCAGGCTGTTGCGCAACGACTGAAGGACGATGGTGCAACGGTATTCGGTACCGCAACCACACAGAGCGGTGCAGACGCCATCTCGCAAGTGCTGGGCTCGGACCGTGGACTGGTGCTGGACGTGACCGACTCGGAATCGATTACGCAGGCCGTTTCTGCGATCAACGACAAGGCCGGCGCCGTGTCCGTCTTGGTCAACAATGCGGCGATCACCCGGGATCAACTCCTGATGCGCCTGAAAGATGCAGACTGGGATGAGGTGATCTCGGCCAATCTGACCGGCGCCATGAGGATGACTCGGGCGTGTCTGAGAGGCATGCTGAAGGCAAGAACGGGAAGAATTATCAGTATTTCATCGGTGGTTGGATACGCTGGAAACGCGGGGCAGACCAACTATGCGGCGGCCAAAGCCGGATTGGCCGGATTCTCGCGTGCGCTGGCCCTCGAAGTCGGAAGCCGGGGCATTACCGTCAACGTGATTGCCCCGGGCTTCATCGACACTGACATGACCCGGGCGCTCAACGCAGAACAGCGGGAGCGCCTACAAGGTACAATTCCCCTCGGACAACTGGGCCGACCAGACGACATTGCCGGTAGCGTGTCGTTTCTCGCGGGCCCTGATGCCGGATACATCACCGGACAAACACTGCATGTCAACGGAGGCATGTATATGACCTGAGTGAAGGGACGCTTTGATTCAGGTCGAAAATCAGGAAAATGAATCTCGGATCACGAAGTCCCGTTTTGGGGTGTCTGGTCCTCAACGAAAGTGACGCCAGGCTTTATTCATAGGGCGCTGGGCGTTGTGATTGAGTGTCTTTAGAGGAAAATCAACATGAGTAGCATTGAAGATCGGGTCAAGAAAATCGTGATTGAGCAACTGGGCGTGAAGGAAGAGGAAGTCACCCCCAGTGCTTCATTTGTCGACGATTTGGGGGCCGACTCCCTGGACACCGTTGAACTGGTGATGGCATTGGAAGAAGAGTTCGAATGCGAAATCCCCGACGAAGAGGCCGAAAAAATCACCAGCGTTCAGCAGGCGATCGACTACATCACCAACAACGTGGATCAGTAAGCGGGGCAACACTGTCTACATGATCCTGGTGAGCGGGCTGGTAACCGAGGGCCTTTGTCGTGCGTGGTGATCGCCGAATTGTCATTACCGGTCTGGGCTGTATCAGCCCGGTTGGCAACGACGCAGCGTCAGCCTGGGCAGCGATCAAGGCCGGTCGGAGCGGGATAGGCCCACTGACTGTTTTTGAGGCCGACCGGTTTGCTGCCCGTATTGCTGGCGAAATCAGGGATTTTGATATCGATCGCTATCTGACGCCAAAGGAAGCTCGCAAGTCGGACCCGTTCATCCATTACGGCATGGCGGCCGCCATCCAGGCCATTGAAGACGCAGGTCTTGTCTCTGAGCCGGACGATTCCGATCGCTACGGTTTGGCGATCGGGTCCGGAATTGGTGGAATTTCAACCATAGAGCGGACCTACGAGACCTATCTGGATGGGGGGCCTCGAAAGATCTCCCCGTTTTTTGTCCCCGGTTGCATCATCAACATGATTGCCGGCCAGATATCCATTCGGTACGGCTTCAAGGGACCCAATGTCAGTATTGTGACCGCCTGTACCACGGCCACCCACAATATCGGCGAAGCTGCCCGGATGATTGCTTACGGTGACGCCGACGTCATGGTGGCGGGTGGCGCCGAATACGGCACTACGCCGACCGCGTATGGTGGCTTCACTGCGGCACGGGCGCTGTCGACCCGGAACGATGACCCGCAGGCGGCGAGTCGGCCCTGGGATAGTCAGCGCGACGGTTTCGTGCTCAGTAATGGTGCCGGTGTGGTGGTTCTAGAGGAGCTTGAGCGCGCACAAAAGCGCGGTGCCAGAATCTATGGAGAGATCGTGGGCTTCGGTATGAGCGGTGATGCATATCACATCACCTCACCACCTGACGGCGGCGAGGGTGCCGCCCGCTGTATGGCTAGCGCTCTTGCGGATGCAAAGATCAATCCCGAGCAGGTCGGTTACGTCAATGCGCACGGCACTTCAACGAAGGTCGGCGATCAGGCGGAGTGCGATGCGGTGAAACAAGTGTTTCGGGATCATGCGGGCCGTTTGATGATGAGCTCGACCAAATCCATGACCGGACACTTGCTGGGCGCCGCCGGTGGTGTAGAAGCCATCTTTTCTGTTCTCGCGTTGCACGAACAGATCGTACCGCCCACCATCAATCTGGACGATCCGGATCCGGCCTGCGCCGGGATCGATCTGGTGCCGGGAGAAGCCCGGAACGCCAAGCTGGAATTCGCGCTGAGTAATTCTTTTGGTTTTGGAGGCACGAACGGCTCGCTGCTGTTCCGGCGCTTCCCGTCCGGCGACTGAGACGTCGGGCTGATTCCGTTGCGCCCAATGTCTGGGCCTGCTTTTCGCAAGCTTTCAATCACTCCTGATCTGTTGTCCATCCACGAAAGGGCAGCGGATGATTGGCCGTTTCTGCTGGGTAGCGAGGCTGGCGCGCCGGGACTTGCTCGCTGGTCAATTCTGCTGCGGCACGACGGAGAGACCCTGACCTGCCCTCATGAGCAGGGGAAAGCCGCGGCATTTCTCGATCAGCTTCGTGCCCTTACGGCCGCCTCCAGGAGCCCGGTGCACGGGGGGGCTCAGACCCTTCCGTTCTATTCGGGCTGGTTTCTTTATCTGGCTTACGAGTTAGCGGGTCAGATTGAGCCTTCGCTGGAACTGCCGGCCGCTGAAGATCTGCTGCCAGTTGCCTATGCGGCCCGCTGCCCGGCCGCGCTTCTCTACGATCATCTGCTCGAAGAAACCTGGCTGGTGGCCGAAAGCGACGCTTGGCTTGAGCGCGTCCATAAGGAACTGGACCAGCAATTTCAGAAGTCTGCACCGGACCTGAGCCTGCCCTCGCTGGACGTTCAGTCCGATGATCCGAAGCGATTTCTAGAAGGCGTCGAGCGCATCAAGCAATGGATCGTGGACGGTGATGTGTTTCAGGTCAATCTGTCACGGGGTTGGACGGCGCAATCGGAGGTCGGGCTCGATCCAGTCACGGTCTACCGCGCACTGGCTTCAGCCAACCCGGCGCCATTTGCCGGCCTGGCGAAATTGCCCGGTGGAACAATCGTGAGTTCATCGCCCGAACGACTCGTGGAGGTGCGTAACGGGATGGCCCAGACTCGTCCCATTGCCGGCACGAGGCCGCGCGGCGCCAACCTGAACGAGGATCATGATTTGTCGGCTGAGCTTCTGGCGAATCCGAAAGAGCGCGCAGAACACATCATGCTGATCGACCTGGAACGCAACGATCTGGGAAGGGTTTGTGTGAGCGGGTCGGTTGAGGTCAACGAACTTATGGCAATTGAAAGTTACACCCATGTCCATCACATCGTGTCCAATGTCCGTGGCCGGGTCAGCTCCGATCGGGATGCGATCGATGTCATCGCGGCGGTGTTCCCGGGAGGAACGATCACCGGCTGCCCCAAAGTCCGGTGCATGGAGATCATTGCTGAACTTGAACAGGTGGGACGAAGTTTTTACACCGGATCCATGGGATATCTGGGCGATGACGGCTCGATGGATCTGAATATTCTGATCCGTTCAATGCTTGTCACCGATCACTTGGTCAGTTTCCGCACTGGGGCTGGCATCGTGGCCGACTCAAAGTCTGCTGCCGAACTGGCCGAAACCCAGGCCAAGGCGAGAGGTCTTCTGCGAGCTTTGGCAGCTGAATGAATACGTTGATCGATGGACAAGCCATCAATTCTGTCCCGGCAGATGATCGGGGCCTGCTGTTTGGTGAGAGTGTTTTCGAAACCATCGCTTTCCACGGTCATCAAGCCGTCTTGTGGGATGGGCATATGCAGCGCCTAAAGAGAGCGACAGAGGCTTTCGGATGGGATATGCCGGAAGAAGAGTTGCTGATCAATGAATGTGACCGTCTGTTGGCAAGCTGCGCGCTAGCAAAATCCATTATCCGCATCACGCTGACTGGCGGCGATGGCGGGACTGGGTACTGGCCACCGCCCGTTCAGGCCAATCGGCGGATCCTTCAGCTCAGGCCCTGGCCGAACAGTCTTGCCCTTCAGCAGGAGCAGGGACTGAGATGTGTTATCAGCCCATTCCGAGTGCCATTTCCATGGACATATTCAGGCATGAAGCATGGCAGCCGCTTGCTCCAGACCCGGGCGGCTGCTCACTGTATGGCGCGTGATGCCGATGAAGCCCTGTTGCTGGATCACCATGATGGCTTCGCCGAGGCTTTGAGCAGCAACCTGATTCTGGTGGTTGAAGGACAGTTGTTAACGCCGGGGAACGTCGAAGTCCAAGGCGTCGGCCTTGCCTGGCTGAGGAACGTCTTGGGCGCGAATCTGCGGACCGGAACCGTGTCTTTCAGAGATCTCTCCATGCTTGACGAAATGCTGGTGATAAACTCGGTTGCCGGCATTCGGCCAGTGATTGCGATCGAAGATCACCGACTGCCTTGGGGCCCCATGGCGCGCAAGTTGCAGTCTATTTGGCTTGAAGAAGCTCTTCTATGCGATTGATAGTTATTGCATTATCCTTGATGATAGTCGCGGCGACGCTGCTGGCCGGCTACGGGCTACAATGCTGGCAGAGCTTCCAGGATGCCCCTGTGAATCCGGACGGCGAACTGAATATCTGGCTTCCCCCGGGCAGTACGCTCAATGATCTGGTCACCGAACTGGAGCAGATGGGTTTGGCGCGTCGTGGCTGGGAGTGGCGCGTGTTGGGAAGGGTTGCCAAGCCTGGGCTGAAGGCCGGAGAGTATCGGATTGCACCCCAGACCCGTGTAAGGGAATTCCTGGATTTGCTGGCGACCGGCCAAGCCCGCCAGCATCGCCTCACCATCGTTGAAGGGTGGACTCTAAGCCGACTGCGAACGGTTTTGCAGTCGGACCCCCGTCTTCGCACCGAGGCCGCCGACATGACGGATGCCCAGCTGATGGCTGTCCTCGGTTGCGAGGGCTGTTTCGCGGAGGGCTGGTTCCTCCCGGAAACCTATTTCTTCACCCGAGGCAGCACGGATCTGGATTTGCTGCGCCGCTCACACGAAGCGATGCGCGAGGCGTTGATGCATACCTGGGACAGCAGAGACCCAACAGCCCCCCTCCAGTCGCCCGAGGAAATGCTGGTGTTGGCGTCCATCATCGAACGCGAGACGGGAGCCGCGGCAGAGCGATCGAAAGTGGCGGGCGTCTTTGCCAGACGTCTGAATCTGGGAATGCGCTTGCAGACCGATCCGACGGTTATCTATGGCCTTGGGCCTGATTTTGAGGGGCGTCTGAGGCGCGTGCACCTTCGCACAGACCATCCATGGAATACCTATACGCGCCATGGTTTACCGCCGACCCCGATTGCCTTGCCGGGACTAGAGAGTCTTCGAGCCGCCGCCCAACCGGCCGAGGGAACGGCGCTTTATTTCGTCTCCAGGGGCGACGGAACCCATCAGTTTTCCGATACGCTGGCCGAACACAATGCAGCGGTCAACAGATACATTCGGGGACGTTAATGGCAAACGGACGATTTATTACGCTGGAAGGCGGAGAGGGCGCAGGCAAAACCACCGCAGCTGAGCAGGTAACCCGCTGGCTGGAAGGCCGGGGCCGAAAGGTTGTCAGAACACGTGAGCCGGGCGGGACCGAGGCGGCTGAAAAGGTCCGGCACATTCTTCTTGACCCGGAAACTGGTGATCTCGATCCGATGACCGAACTCTTGCTCATGTTTGCGGCCAGAGCGGAGAACCTCGCCCGCATCGTCAGACCCGCGATCGCTGACGGAAAAGACGTACTCTGCGACCGTTTTACGGACGCAAGCCGAGCTTACCAGGGAGGTGGCCGACGTCTGGGGATGCAGGTTGTCGACAGGCTGGCCGGGGTCGTCCATCCGGATTTGACGCCGGATCTCACCTTGCTCCTGGATGTCCCAGTCGAAATTGGAATGGCCCGAGTCCGCGAACGTGGAGATCAGGCCGATCGATTTGAGCGATCGAAAGCAGACTTCCTCGAGCGCGTGCGAGCTGCCTATCTGGCAAGAGCGCGTATGGAACCGGCAAGAATCGTAGTGATCGACGCCTCCCAGCCACTGGAGATCGTGCGGGAAGAGATTGGCCGCACCCTTGAGGAGCGTATGCAGTGAACCTGCCGTGGCTGGACGAAATTCAGGCGAGCCTGAGCCAAAGTCTGGGCGAGGAGCGTCTGGGACACGCACCTATGATCCAAGGCCCAGCGGGTCTCGGAAAACGCGAACTGGCGCGCTGGCTTGCAGCCAGAATACTTTGCCTGAGCCCGACCAATGGGCAGCCCTGCGGTGAGTGCCGATCGTGCCAGCTTCTGAACAGCCGATCGCATCCGGATTTTTTTCTTGCCGAAATACCGGAAGACAAGACCCAGCTGACGGTGGATGTTGTCAGGAACTTTTCGCGAGGGTTGCAGCTTACGCCCTCCATTGGTCCTCATCGGGTTGGATTGATTGAAGAAGCCGACCAGATGAACAAAAACGCGGCCAATGCCTTGCTCAAGACGCTGGAGGAGCCGTCTCCCAGAAGCTGGCTGATTTTGGTTAGCGATGATCCTGACAGCTTGCCCGCTACCGTCTTGAGCCGTTGCCAGAAAAACGTGGTTCGACCACCCGATACGGGCTTTACCCGCCAGTGGCTGGCCGGACAGGCGCCCGATGCCAGATCTGACGATATCGATCTGGCCCTTGATATGGCCGGATCGGCTCCGTTGAAGGCACTGTCACTGCTGACTGGTGATGGTCTCGTGTTCGGTCGCGAAATGCGCGAGGTGTTGCTGACGACCGCGGGTGGACAGATTCCGGATGGTGATGTGACCGAGACTTGGGCTACCCGTGCCGATGAGGCCTGGCACTGGCTGGCTTACTGGTGCCGCTGCTTCATGAGTAAAGTACTGGTTGATGGTCATGACGATCTGGGCATCGCGCCTGGTGACCTGGCTCGATTGGGGCAACAGGCACTGGAAGGTAGCGCATTGGCCAACAGCTCAATCAGGGCTGACCTGCTGCTCGGGAAATGGCTGCTAGAATGGAGCTTCACGGCGGCCAAGCAGAGATAAACGCTATGTCCCAGAAAGGCATCTTGTCCTACAACATAGAAAACAAACAGGAGCTCTACGCAGCCTACATGCCTTTTCTGGCCAACGGCGGCCTGTTCGTTCCAACCAAAAAATCGTTCCGGCTCGGCGATGATGTGCTGATTCTTCTAAGCTTGATGGGTGAGGAGCGCATGGCGATACCCGGCAAAGTCGCCTGGATTACACCGCCGGGCAGTCAGCGGGGCATCAACAGCGGCGTTGGGATTCACTTTGGCGATGGTCAGGAAGCCAAGAACGCTCAAACTGCCATCGTTTCGCAGCTGGCGGGCATGCTGGATAGCGAAAAGCCCACCCGCACGATCTGAGGTCTTCGACATTGGCTCGGGTCATCCATGTCGACATGGATGCCTTCTATGCCAGCGTCGAACAGCGCGACAATCCCGAACTGCGAGCAAGGCCGGTCATGGTTGGCGGACGCTCGGCCCGCGGTGTTGTTGCTGCTGCAAGCTACGAAGCCAGACAGTTTGGAGTGCGTTCTGCCATGCCGGCGGCCAGAGCACGACGGCTTTGTCCGCATGGGGTTTTTCTTCCAGCAAGATTTGATCGCTATCGCGAGGTGTCAACGCGGATTTTCGGCATCTTCCACAACCTGACCGACAAGGTTGAGGGTCTGAGTCTCGATGAGGCTTATCTGGACTTGAGTGATGTCGCTGATGCCCTTGATGATTTACTCGAAATCGGTCGCTGGCTCAAGCGCGAAATTGCGTCCCAGACCGGCCTGACGGCCTCGGTGGGCATGGCCACAAACAAGTTGCTGGCCAAATTGGCCTCCGACTACGACAAACCGGACGGCTTCGTGATGATTCATCCCGAGCAGGTCCAGTCATTTCTGGACCCGCTTCCCGTCAGAAGGCTGCCCGGCGTTGGCCGTAGCAGTGAGCAGCGCCTTAGAGAAGCCGGAATCCTGACGGTGGGGCAATTGCGGCAGACGGCGCCCGACGTTCTGATCCGGCTGTTTGGGACTCACGGGATGCGGCTTGTTGAGCGCGCACATGGACTGGACGATCGGCCCGTTAACGCAGACCGTGTTCGACGTTCGATCAGCCAGGAAAACACCTTCGGTGAGGATATCCATGACCTGCAGAGCCTTAGATCCTTGATTGATCAGCAGGCACTCAAGATTGCACGGCGGCTGACCGAAAAAGGTCTGACGGGACGCACGGTCACCCTCAAGCTCAGGTCGACCGGTTTTTCTACCATTACGCGCAGCCAGTCGCTGGAGCGGCACACTTCGGATCCTCTGCTGATCGCGGCAACCGCCTGGCGTCTTCTTGAGGCCTGGAGTGGATGGCGCAGTGAGTTTTCGGTGCGCTTGATCGGGGTAGGGGTATCGGGGCTGGCATCCAGCCCCGAACCAGGTCAGACGGGAGATTAATCGGAGCTTTTTGGCGTGCCGTACTGGTCGCGAAGTTCGCGTCTGAGAATCTTGCCAACGTTCGTTTTTGGCAACTCGTCGACGAATTCAACGTACTTGGGCACCTTGTAGCCGGTCAATTCGTTGCGGCAGTAATCGCGCAGTTCCTTGACCGTCAGACTGTCATCTTTTCGTACGACGACAACCTTGACCACTTCTCCCGATTTTTCATCCGGTGCACCAATCGCACCGACTTCAAGCACCTTGGGGTTGGTTGCAACGACGTCTTCGACCTCGTTGGGATAAACATTGAATCCGGAGACCAGAATCATGTCTTTCTTTCGGTCGACGATATAGAAGTAGCCGTTGGCATCCATTCTTGCCATATCGCCGGTTTTCAGCCAGCCATCATCATCCAGCACCTTGGCGGTTTCTTCAGGCCGGTTCCAGTAGCCGCGCATGACTTGCGGGCCTTTAACGCAGAGTTCTCCGGTCTCGTCGACACCAACGGTTTGGCCCTCGGGGTCAATCACTTTGCACTCGGTGGAGGGGATGGGGAGACCGATCGCGCCGTTGTAATCGGCCAGATCCATCGGGTTGATGCAGGCCGCCGGGGAGGTTTCGGTCAAACCATAGGCTTCGACCAAAGTGATACCTGTAGTCGCTTTCCAATGGTCGGCAACCGCACGCTGGACCGCCATGCCGCCACCCAGCGTCAACCGGAGATGCGAGAAATCCAGGTCAGCGAAACCCGGTGTGTGCAGCAAACCGTTGAACAGGGTGTTTACACCAGTAATCGCAGTGAATTTCTCCTTACCCAATTCCTTGACGAAGCCTGCCATGTCACGCGGATTGGTAATCAGCACATTGCGTCCGCCAAATTTCAGGAACACAAAGCAGTTCGCCGTGAGAGCGAAGATGTGATAGAGCGGCAGGGCCGTAATGATGACCTCCTTGCCCATGCTGATGTTGTTGCCCAGCCAGGCCGAAGACTGCTGCATATTCGAGACCATGTTCCCGTGGGTCAGCATGGCGCCCTTGGATACGCCTGTAGTCCCACCCGTGTATTGCAGAAATGCCAGGTCATCGTGACTGAGCTTCACCGGCTTCAGTTTTTCACGGGCGCCGGCTGCCAGAACCGCTCCTAGTCGAACAGCACCGGGCAGGTTATACGCTGGGATCATCTTCTTGATCTTGCGCAAGACGAAGTCCATGATCGTGCCCTTGGGAAAGCCGATCATTTCGCCAATGGAGGTCAGAATGATGTGCTCCACGTCCGTTTCATCCACCACGGCTTCCAAGACCTTGGCGAAGTTCTCCATGATCACGATCGCCTTGGCGCCGGAATCCTTAAGCTGGTGTTTAAGTTCGCGTGCGGTGTAGAGCGGATTGGTGTTGACAACCACCAGACCCGCTCTGAGGGCACCAAAGACAGCAATCGGATACTGAAGCACGTTTGGCATCATGATCGCGATGCGGTCACCCGGCTTGAGTCCAAGCGATTGCATTCGGGCCGCGAATGCCTCGCTGTATTCGTCGACCTGTCCGTAAGTCAGCTCTTTCCCGAAATTGACGTAAGCCACCTGGTCCCGGAATTTCTGGCAGCTGGAATCCACCACGTCGACGATTGAGGAAAACTCGCTCATGTCGATGTCGGCCGGAACACCCTCCGGATACTCCGAAAGCCACGGTTTCTCAGTCATTGTCTTACCCCTGATTGTTATGGTGGTTAAAAGAGAAAGCTTGTCATACCCTGAGGCTGCAGACAAGTCGCTCTCCCACTTTCATGCCGAATGTTAGTCGATGCTGCGTTTGCCCCGAGTGGACAGCGGGTATATCATCCAACCGACCTAAAGACTGGCGTCGACATGGGCGAACAAAACGTACAGCGGACCGGGGACGAAAACCTTCGCCGCGCCTTTATGAAGGCACTTCTGGACGAAGTCAGAGCGCTGGAGGACATGCACGCCCTGAACATGTTCGAAGGCGGCGTCCGGCGGATCGGTGCCGAGCAGGAAATGTTTCTGGTTGACAAGGCCAATCGCCCTGCGCTGACCGCCATGAAGGTTCTGGACCAGACCGACGATCCGAGATTTACCCACGAGCTCGGTCTATTCAATCTGGAAGCCAATCTTTCGCCACTGGATCTTGGCGGCGACTGCCTCCGGCGATTGGAGCAGGAAGCCGAAGAGGTGGTGGCGCTGGCCCGGGCTGCAGCCGACAAGGTCGGAAGCCGGGTGGCACTGGTCGGCATTCTGCCTACCCTGACCAAGGATCACCTCAGCCTTGACGCCATGGTTCCGATGGCGCGGTATTTTGCCCTTAACGAGGCTTTGCTGAAACTGCGTGGAAGCAATTTTCAGATCTCCATCAAGGGGATCGACCAGCTCAACCTGAATCATGACAATTTGATGTTGGAGGCCTGCAACACGAGCTTCCAGGTGCATTTCCAGGTTGATGCTGATGAATTCGCGCGCCTCTACAACATCGCTCAGGTGGTCACGGGTCCACTACTGGCCGCTTGCGTGAACTCTCCGGTTCTATTGGGAAAGCGCCTGTGGCATGAGAGTCGCATTGCGGTTTTCGAGCATTCGATCGACGCAAGGTCGGAAGCGCACGCCGCCCGGGGTCATAAGCCAAGGGTCCACTTCGGTGATCAATGGATCGAAGAGTCTGTTATCGAGATTTTCAAGGAAGACATTGCCCGGTTCAGGGTGATTCTGACGACCGAAGTCGAAGATGATCCCATCGGGATGGTGGCCCGGGGCGAGGCGCCAAAGCTGAATGCGCTCAGGCTCCACAACGGTACTGTCTATCGATGGAACCGCGCCTGTTACGGCATCTCGGCAAACGGCAAGCCCCACTTGCGCATTGAGAACCGGGTCATCCCCTCCGGGCCCACCGTGCTGGATGAAGTCGCTAACTCGGCCTTCTTCTTCGGCATGATGGCCAAGCTCTCTCGGTCGGTCAGCGATATTCGGGACCATTTCAATTTCGGTGACGTCAAGGCCAACTTCATGGCAGCGGCGCGCGAGGGGCTTCGAGCCCAGCAAATCTGGTTTGACGAAGCCCAGATGACCGCGCAGGAGCTGATTCTGGATGTCTTGCTGCCACAAGCGCGCGAGGGACTGGCCGAAGCCGGTATTGACGAACAGGATATTGACCGCTACCTCGGCGTCATCCAGGCCCGGGTTGAGCGTCGCCGTACAGGATCGCGCTGGCAGCTTGAATCGCTCGAACAGATGCGGGGTTCAGCCAGCCCGCATGAGTGCCTGAGGGCACTGACCGGCAGTATGATCGAGCAGCAGGAGGCCGGCAAGCCGATCGCTGAGTGGGAGCTGGCCAAGTTCTGTCCCAGTCAGGACTGGCGAGACAGCTACCGAACGGTTGGTCAGTTCATGGCAACTGACCTATTCACGGTTCGGCCTGATGACATCGTGGACTTCGCCGCGAGCCTGATGGAGTGGCGCTATGTCCGACACGTACCGGTTGAGGATGATTCCGGTCAGCTGCTGGGACTGGTTTCCCAGCGCCAGTTGCTCCGTCTGGTCGCGCGCGGATCGCGCGGTCCTGAGCCGGTAACGGTACGGGATATCATGCATGCTGATCCGCTTTCGATCAGCCCGGAGACAACCACGGTGCAGGCGATCCGGATGATGCGCGAGAGGCGCCTGAGCTGTCTGCCGGTCGTCGATCCGGAAGGAAAACTCATCGGACTGGTCACCGAGCATGATCTGGTTGCAGTGGCTGGTCGTCTGTTGGAAAGCTATCTCGGCGACAGTCAGTGATGCGCTCGATCCCAGCGATTGGAGCCTTTCTGACTCTGCTACTGTTGACCGCCTGCTCGCGTCCGCCCGCCGAAACGCAGATTCACGCCACACTGTCTGATATGGCCGAGGCGGTTGAGGAAGCTGATGTCTCCGCCTTTCTTGCCCCGATCGCCGAGGACTTTGCCGGTGATACCTGGCAACTGGACCGTCGCGGGGCGCGGTTGTTGCTGATGCGGGAGATGCGTGCGCACGAGCGTCTTCGCGCGCGGCTGGTCGATATCCAGATCGAATTTCCCACTGCTGATCGCGCAACCGCATCGTTTCAGGCTGTCCTGACGGGGGGCAGCGGTTTGTTGCCTGAGGACGGCGGATGGTATCGAGTGGAAACCGGCTGGCGGCTGGACGGCGGCGACTGGAAGCTGATCAGCGCCGGATGGGAAAGGGTCATCGGTCGCTGATTCTCATTTTTTGAGAATCGGGCTTGGCAGTCTGCCCGCATGGAGCAACTGCCGTTCTGTGAACTGATCAATAGCTGGTTTTCGACCCGGCTGGGTCATCCAACACCCATCCAAGAGGCTGCATGGCCGAAGGTTCAGTCGGGTCTCCACTGCCTGATCTGTGCCGGAACCGGCCAGGGCAAGACACTGGCCGCATTCCTTCCTATCCTGAACCGCCTGCTCACCCACAGCAATCCGGGGCGGGTGCTTTATGTGGCACCACTGAAGGCCTTGTCCAAGAACATGGCTGAAAGCTTGCAGACCTGCCTGAACGAACTGCGGCAGGGCGGAGCGAGAGGACTGACGGTGGGACTGCGGGTCGGCGATACGTCGGCCGCCGAACGCAGGGCGCAACTTCGGACACCGCCGGATGTGCTCCTGACGACGCCCGAGTCACTGTTTGTATTACTCGGCAGTCATGCAGGTCGACGCGCCTTGTCTCAGGCAAGTTCTGTGGTGATTGACGAGCTACACGCACTATCAGATTGCAAACGGGGCGCCCATCTGTCGCTTTCTCTGGCTCGATTGGACCAGATCTGCTTATCCGGTCCCGTCCAGCGCCTCGGGCTGAGTGCAACAGCAAGACCCTTGGCTCGAGTCGCCAGGTTTTTGGTGGGACCCGAAGAACATTGCGAAATCGTCACTGCCGGAATCTCGACAGATGTGGCTGTCAGGATGGAAACTGGTCCGTTCCCGTTGAGTCACGTGGCGGGCCAAAAGCGTTGGGAATTTATCGGCGGGCAAATTGCAGGGCTGGCGGAAAATCAGGGAAGAGGGCTTGTTTTTTGCAACACGCGCGCGCTGGTTGAGCGCCTGGCGGCCGATCTCGCCGAACGCATGGGAGCCGACCGGGTCGGGGCGCATCACGGCAGCCTGGGATACGGACAACGGAATCAGGTTGAAGCCGGACTTCGCTTGGGCCAGGTCGACGTCGTTGTCTGTTCTTCTTCCCTTGAGCTGGGTATCGATGTGGGTAACCTCAGTTGGGTGGCTCAGATCGGCAGCGTTGATTCGGTCAGTGCAGCTCGACAGCGTGCCGGCCGTTCGAGACACAGTCCCGGACTGATTCCCGCGCTGCATCTTTTCCCGCTCACGCTGAGCGATCTGCTGAACGGACAGGCTCTACTTCATGCCTTGCAACGCCGGAGACTGGAGCCAGTCAGGAATTGGCAGCGTTCGCCGGCGGATGTCTTGTGCCAGCAAGTCATCGCCATGGCCTCCGTTGGCAGTCTGAGGAGTAAAGATTTATCCGGTCTACTCGGTCGATGTGCAGCCTACGAATCCTTACGGACCGAAGAACTCGGACAGATTATCGATCTTATGCACGATGGCTTCGTTCCCGCGAGAGAAACAGGCAGGGGTCCCATTCGTCGAGGGGCAGCCGGTCGGATTTATCCAGCGCCGGATGCGGCAAGGCGATCCCGGCGCAATGTCGGCACCATTCCGGAATGGTTTGACTACGAGGTTGTTGAGGTCCCCACCGGCGCGCTGCTGGGCCGATTGGACGAAGAGTTTGCTTTTGAGTCCTCGCCGGGTCAGATCATTCAGCTGGGTGGCGACCAGTATCGGATTGAACGAGTTCGTTCCGGGCGGGTTGAAGTGACTCCGGCCGACGAAAATCATGCAGAACTGCCTTTCTGGACCGGAGACGGTGCCGGAAGATCTATGACGCTCTCGATGCAGGTTTGTCGAATTCTTAGATGCGCCGAGGAGCGGCGGCTTGCGGCCGTGCCGGATGAACTGCGCGATCTACTTCGTCAATCGCTGGCAGTGCTAGGACGACTGCCGGGCGCGCACCAAATTATCTTGGAACGCTTTCCTGACCCGGGAGGCGACGAGCACCTGGTCATCCATGCGCCTTTTGGTCTACGTATCAACCGTGCATGGGGCCTGGCGCTGCGCAAGCGGTTTTGTCGCCAGTTCAACTTCGAATTACAGGCCGTCGCCAGTGACAATGCAGTGCTCATATCCCTGGGCGCTACGCATAGCTTTGCGTTGGAAGATGTGATCGGCTACCTTCGGTCCGATACGCTGGAGTCGGTTCTGACGCAAGCTATTCTTGATACTCCAGAGTTTGCGACTCGTTTTCGATGGTGTGCCACGACCGCGCTGGCCATAGAAAAACGAGATGAACGCGGAAGAGTATCTGCGCAACTCCAGCGCAATCAGGCCGAAAATTTGATCGCCCGAACCTTTCCTGACCAACTGGCCTGTCTGGAGAATCTATCAGGCCCGAGGCAGGTGCCCGACCACCCACTGGTTTTGCAGGCCTTGCATGAATGCCTGTATGAGTTCATGGACCTGCAAGGCCTGCGCCGGCTTTATCGGCGGATCGAGTCGGGCCGCTTGTTCATTCACTGCGTGCAGACGCCACATCCTTCCCCGTTGGCTCAGACCGTCATTCATGCGCAGCCATCGGGGTTTTTGGATGAGGCTGAAGCCGAGGAACGACGGACAAGAAGCTTTGAGCGTCCTTTGCACCGACCTCGATCAGCTGAGCGAAAGTTCGTGCAGGCTCCTGTTTGCAATCTGTCCCAGCCAGAAGCCCTTGAGCAAGCCCTGCAGCATTTCACTTATATGCCGGCCGCAGAAGGGGAACTGGCTGGTGCCGCACTTGCGTTCCGAAGCCTCAGCCTGCAGGGTGCGGTTTTCGCTCTCAAGCGGTGCAAGCTTGATCAGCCGCTGTGGGTACATCTTGATCATGTGGGCGCATGGTTATCGCTTGATCCAGAGATTCGACTGCAGCCGCACCTGCCAAAGCACATGCATCCCCCACTTGTCGAGCGCGACGAAGCTTTGAAAAGAATCGTTCTCGGCGCGATTCGAAGGCGCGGGCAAGTAACGGAGCAGGATCTCCAGAGCGAGATTGGTCAGGGTCGAGAACAGATTCAATCCGCACTGCTCGCCCTTCAGGCCGAAGGACTGGTGCGTCTGTCTGATGGCGCACCAGCAGGCCGGTGGGTCGAGAGATCAGTGCGGCGGCGACCTCTCGTCGCCTAGCCACACTCAGGCTTGGTCAAACCACGTAGACGAAGATGAACAGGCCCAGCCATACAACGTCGACAAAGTGCCAGTACCAAGCAGCAGCTTCCCAGCCGAAATGGTTTTCCTTACTGAAGTGACCAAAGGCACAACGAATCGCAATTACGATCAGCATCAAAGTGCCAATCAGGACATGAAGGCCATGAAAACCGGTCAACATGAAAAAGGTCGACCCGTAAATTCCGGAGCCTAGCGTCAGCCCAAGATCACGGTATGCATGGACGTACTCGTAAGACTGGATGACGAGAAAGACACACGCCAATGCGATAGTCGCGACCATCCAAGCCAGCAAGGCGGCTCTCCGACCTTTCTTCAGCGCCCAGTGCGCGGCGGTGATCGTAACCCCGGAGGTCAACAGGATCAGGGTGTTGATCAGCGGCAGACCAAAGCCGGGAATCGTTTGGAAATCGCCGCCCAATTCGGCCGGACCATGCGTGGGCCAGGTGGCCTCGAACTGCGGCCAAAGAAACTGGTGGGTCATTGCCCCCGTTCCTTCTCCACCCAGCCACGGCACGGATAAGACGCGCGCGTAGAACAAGGCGCCGAAGAATGCGGCAAAGAACATGATCTCGGAGAAGATGAACCAGATCATGCCCTGGCGGAACGAAGCATCGACCGAAGCGTTATAGAGCTGGCCTCTGGATTCCCGAATCACTTCCGAGAACCAGCCGAAAATCATTAGGCTGATGATCGCTGCGCCCACGGCAAACAACCATGGCCCTGTCGCGCTGTTGTTCAGCCAGTTCGCCGCACCGATCATGAAGATAAACATTCCAACGGTGCCGACAATGGGCCACTTTGCCGTCGGTGGAACGAAGTAACTGCTTTGTGCCATTGATCAGGCTCCCAAGGACTGTTTCTCAGTTGGCCGCAGCCAGCACGGCTGTGGCTTCATCGTTTTTGTAAATGATATAGGACAGGGTCACCAGGCTGGTATCCCGCGGAAGATTGGGGTCGACAATGAAACGAACTGGCATGTCGCGCGATTCCCCCGGACCCAACAGTTGTTCGGTGAAGCAGAAGCACTCGGTCTTGTTGAAGTAAAGCGCGGCCTGTCCGGGAGACACGCTAGGTACCGCCTGCCCAACCACCGGCTCGTCAGAACGGTTGTAGGCAACATACATCGTCTCGTAGAGCTTGCCTGGATGGACGTCCATCATGCGCTCGGTCGGTTCGAATCGCCAGGGCAGGGCAGAGTTGACCGTTGCATCAAAATGCACAGTTACCAACCGGGAGTAGTCCGGCGAGGCACTGAGCGCCTGCTCCACGTTGGCGGTTACAGCCTCGCCTGTTCGACCTCCAATGCCCGTGATTTCGCAAAATTTATCGTACAGCGGAACCAGCAGGTATCCGAAGCCGAACATGGCGACCGCCAGTGCTGCGAGAAAACCCGCCGTTTTTACAGGATTCTGGCTCGTCTCGCTCATGACATCGAAGTCAGCACAGCGCGGCCTATGAAGAACAGATAAATCGCCATGACGATTGCCGCCAGAACGAGCGCGGTGCGGATAATTCCGCGCCGCCTGTCCTTGTGCATGGGAGTTTTTGGTTCGCTCATGGCCAAAGAGTTCGCCTGAATCAAGCCAGCTTGTCCTGATGCACGGCCACCGAGTCATCGACCAGAGGTGGCGTATCGAAGGTGTGCAACGGAGCGGGCGAGGGAACCGTCCATTCCAGTCCGCGCGCACCTTCCCAGACCTGGGCCGTGGCTTTTTCTCCACCTCGGGCGCACTGCCAAATGATGTAGGCGAACAGCAACTGACCGAAACCGAACATGAAGCCCCCAACTGAGGAGATCAGGTTGAACTCTGCAAACTGAACGGCATAGTCCGGGATACGACGCGGCATGCCCGCCAGTCCGAGATAGTGCTGCGGAAAGAAGAGTACGTTGACCCAGATGGTCGACCACCAGAAGTGAAACTTGCCGAGCTTTTCGTTATACATGTGCCCGGTCCACTTCGGTAGCCAGTAGTAAACGCCCGCCATGATGGCGAATACGGCGCCGGTCACCAATACATAGTGGAAGTGGGCGACGACAAAGTAAGTGTCGTGATACTGGAAGTTCGCCGGCACAATCGCCAACATGACTCCGGACAGTCCACCGATGGTGAATAGCACAACAAAACCCAATGCAAAGAGCATGGGCGTTTCGAAGCTCATCGAACCCCGCCACATGGTGGCGATCCAGTTGAAGATCTTGATGCCTGTAGGAACCGCAATGACCATCGTGGCATACATGAAAAACAGCATGGCCCCCAGGGGCATGCCAACGGTGAACATATGGTGGGCCCAGACGATAAAGGACAAAAACGCGATCGAGGCAGTCGCATAAACCATCGAGGTGTATCCAAACAGCGGCTTGCGCGAGAACGTTGGAATGATTTCCGACACAATCCCGAACGCAGGCAGAATCATGATGTACACCTCGGGATGCCCGAAGAACCAGAAGATGTGCTGATACAGCACCGGGTCACCACCCCCGGCGGCGTTGAAGAAGCTGGTTCCGAAGAACCGGTCGGTCAGCAGCATGGTAACGGCGCCGGCCAGAACAGGCATTACGGCAATGAGCAGAAAAGCCGTGATCAGCCAGGTCCAAACGAACAGCGGCATGCGCAAGAGCGTCATCCCGGGAGCGCGCATGTTCAGGATGGTCGCGATAATGTTGATCGCGCCCATGATCGACGAAATGCCCATCAGATGGATAGCCAGAATGACGAAGGCCAGGCTGTTCCCGCCCTGCAGCGACAGGGGAGGGTAAAGCGTCCACCCTGCAGCGGGCGCGCCGGTCGGCATGAACAAGGTCGCCAGCAGCAACGTGAATGCGAAAGGCATGATCCAGAACGACCAGTTGTTCATCCTAGGCAAGGCCATGTCTGGTGCACCGATCATCAGCGGCACCATCCAGTTGGCGAGGCCGACGAATGCAGGCATGACCGCACCGAAGATCATGACCAGTGCGTGCATGGTCGTCATCTGGTTGAAGAACTCCGGATGGACCAACTGGAGTCCGGGTACAAACAGTTCTGCTCGGATGACCAGTGCCATCGCTCCGCCGATCAGGAACATGACCAGCGAGAAGATCAGGTAAAGCGTCCCGATTTCTTTGTGATTGGTCGAAAACAACCAGCGCGCCAGTCCCGTTGGATGGTCGCCGTGATGATCGTCGTGATGCGTCGTAGTGGCAGATGACATAAGCGTTTCCTGTTGTCTCTTTTCCGAGTCGAGTCCGGGCGATCAGCCCTGATCGAAGTCTGCGATGGCGGACGGCTGAATGACCTCTCCTTCCGTCCCGTCCGCGTTCCACGCGTTGCGGGCGAAAGTCAACGCCGCGGCAATATCCTGAGGCTGCAAACGGTCCCGGTAGGCTGCCATAGCAGTTCCTTCCTTGCCATCGAGCACCGTTCTTAAATGTGATTCAAGATCGCCGCTGGGCGAACCGTTGCTGACCAGGGCAGGGAAGGCCGGTTCGAGGCCGCTGCCGTCCGCCTGGTGGCATGAGGCGCACTGTGCCTGGTAGACACGCGAGCCGTGATTCATCAGTTCTTCCCGTGTCCAAAGGCGCGCGGCATCGTGGGCAGTGCTGGCAATATCGGCCCGCTGCTCCGAAAGCCACGCTGCATATTCCTCTTCCGAGACGGCCTTGACTACGATCGGCATGAAACCATGATCGGCACCGCACAGTTCCGCACACTGACCGCGGTACGTGCCTTCTTCTTCAATCAGCGTCCAGGCCTCGTTGACCATGCCGGGAATTGCGTCCCGTTTCCAGCCCAGGTCAGGCACCCACCAGGAGTGAATCACGTCATCGGCTGTGAGAAGGAACCGGATTCGCGTATTGACCGGAACGACAAGAGGATTGTCGACTTCGAGCAGGTAATTCTCGACGTCGCGCGGGTCGACGCCTGAGTCAAGTTGGCGCGCTCGGTTGCTTTCGCGGTCGAGCGCTGAGTAGAAACTAATCCCTTCTTCAACATATTCGTATTGCCACAGCCACTGGTAGCCGGTGACCTTGATATTCATATCCGCACCGCCGGTGCGCTCCATGTCGATCAAAACGCGCGTGGCCGGAATCGACATTACGACCAAAATGACGATCGGAATGGCTGTCCAGATGATTTCCGCCTTGGTGGAGTGCGAAAATCCAGCCGCTTTGTAGCCCTTGGAACGACGGTGAACCACGATGGAAGTGAACATGGCGGTAAATACCGAAACGCCAATAATGGTCACAATACCCAGGATGGTGTTATGCAGGCCAAAGACGTCCCGGCTGTAACTGCTCACGCCTGGCGTCATGTTGTCACCAACGGCGAATATTCCCCAGGTGATGACACAAATAACGGCCAGGACCGAAATGGCCACAATGAGTTCGTTGGTTCTTTTCATCCTCAGCTTACCTGTATGGGTTTTCCGCCGGACCACGCCGACCGGGGTCTCAAACGTTGATCCAGCATGTAGGCCAATCGCTCTCGCTCACTGACCGGCAAAAACGACCCGATCTCCTGCTGTTTTCCCTGGCTCATCAGGAAACAACGCAGGTCACCAAACCGGTCTCGCTCCTTCCTGATCCAGGTCCACGCGACCGGCCATTCTGTCCGGAGTCTCTGGTTCACCTTCAGTTGCTCGACGACGATTGCGTCTTCGTCAAGCCGGTAAATCTCTCGCGCCCAATTACTGCGCCACGCTCTGCGAAAGCACCACCCAACGGCCAGCAGATGGAGCAGGGCGACGACCAGAATAGGCCATAAGCCCATGACCACAGGCCAGGCAACGACGAGCAAGGTCACAAGGCATAGGGCACCGAATACCGCCATCATTTGATCCAGCGTCATTGACACATTAGATCTGGCTTCGATGACCTCACCTTTTGCTCGTTTTTTGTGCCTTTTCAATAACAAAGCGCTTTCGATTAGCTGATCTTGATCTTTTCGGAGGCGGTATTGTAGCCGACCGTTGCCTGATCGGGTATGTGATTTTGTTCATGTGTGTCAATGATCCAGATCAAGAAATCGAAAATCGGATGATTGATCTGGGGCTCCGGACCGCCGAAGGCCCTCGGGCCTGCGTTAAACTTCAGTAACTGCCTGTTGCGACTACTGCCAGATTGCCCAAGATGACGTCTCCGATGAACCAGTTTATATGTGAGGAACGCCCCGCGGCCGACGAGTTCTCACGGGCCCTCGACGCGGCCTGGGCGCTGGACGAAGCGGAGCACATCAGCTTTCTTCAGAGTCAGGTGGGGCTTGATCGGGAGACGCGGTCTGAAATCTCTCGGCAGGCCGTCAGTCTGGTCGAGCGCGTGCGAGAGCGATCCAAGGACCCCGGCGCAATGGAAGCCTTTATGCGCGAGTACGACCTGTCTTCAGAAGAAGGCGTGGTTCTGATGTGCCTGGCCGAGGCTTTGCTTCGCATTCCTGACAGCGAAACAGCCGAGCAACTGATCGCAGACAAGTTGTCCGAGGCTGACTGGGAAGCCCATCTTGGTCGGAGTGACTCTTTGTTCGTCAACGCATCAACCTGGGGGCTGATGTTGACCGGGCGGCTGGTCAAGCTTGGAAGCCCGAGTAATCGCGACCTGGGTTCGGTGATGGGTCGAATCGTGAATCGCTCGGGCGAGCCGGTGATTCGAGTGGCCATCCGTCAGGCCATGCGAATCATGGGGCATCAGTACGTGATGGGGCGGACGATCGAGGATGCCCTTGAGCGCTCGGCAAGACGGGATAACCGTCGGTTTCGGTATTCATTTGACATGCTGGGAGAGGCCGCCCTGACTCGGGAAGATGCCGAACGCTACCGCCAGGCCTATGAGGCGGCAATCCGGGCGATCGGAACCACCACTGACAATGACCATATTTTTGGCTTGCCCAGTATTTCGGTGAAGCTTTCTGCGTTACATCCGCGTTATGAGCACGCCAACGAAGAGCAGGTGATGCGTGACATCGTGCCTGTGGTCACCGATCTAGTGCTTCTGGCGCGGGAGCAAGGCATCGCGCTGACCATCGACGCAGAGGAAGCCGAACGCCTGCAGTTGTCGCTCAAGGTGTTCGAGAGGGTGCTGGGGGACTCAGGCTTGACCGGCTGGGATGGTCTGGGGCTGGCATTACAGGCCTATCAGAAGCGGGCCTGGGCTGCGATCGACTGGCTTGCAGACCGCGCTCACTCAACCGGCCATCGCATTCCGATACGTCTCGTCAAGGGCGCGTATTGGGATACGGAAATCAAGTTCGCGCAGGTCGAGGGGCTGGAGGACTACCCGGTCTTCACTCGAAAGTGCAACACCGATCTTTCCTACCTTGCGTGCGCGCGTAAGTTGCTCGATCATCCGGATCTTTTCTACCCGCAGTTCGCCACCCACAACGCACACACCATCGCAGCGATTTCGGCGATGGCCGAAGGACGTGACGACTTTGAGTATCAGCGTCTGCACGGCATGGGTGAAGCACTCTACAACGAGGTCCTGGAAAGCAAACAGTTCAACGGCGCCTGTCGCGTCTACGCTCCGGTCGGGGATCACAAAGATCTGTTGCCCTACCTCGTGCGCAGGCTACTGGAAAACGGTGCCAACACCTCGTTTGTCAATCGAATCGTTGACGAAAAACTTCCGCCTGAGCAAGTGGTCAGTGATCCTCTGGATGAGGTGGAGAAGCTCACCGAGATCCGTCATCCGAAGATACCGCTGCCGATTAACCTATACGGTGATCACAGACGTAACTCGATTGGCATCAATTTCGCCTGGGATGGCGCTGCTGACGCCCTGCGCGAGCAGATGGATGAAGTAGGCAGCTCTCAGTGGGTGCCGCAGCGTCTGGGCGATGATGCGGGAGAGGCGCTTTACTCGCCGGCGAATCTGGACGACTGCATCGGCCGGGTCTCTTGGGCAGATCCGGTTGCGGTTCCGAACGTGATAGAGCGGGCGCTGGGCGCTCAGGCCGCGTGGGATGCTCTCGGGGCCGGCAAACGAGCCGATATTCTCGATGCGATCGGTGATTTGCTGGAAGCCCATCGTGCGGAGCTGATGGCCCTGTGTGTCCGGGAAGGCGGCAAGACCCTGCGCGATGGCATCGCAGAAGTCCGAGAGGCGATTGATTTTTGCCGCTACTACGCGAGGCAGGCGAGAGATCATTTGTCCTGCCCGCTCGCACTGCCCGGGCCTACGGGCGAGTCCAATCAGCTGACCCATCATGGACGTGGCCTGTTCGTGTGCATCAGTCCTTGGAATTTCCCTCTCGCGATCTTTACAGGCCAGATCGTCGCCGCTCTGGTAGCGGGTAATGCCGTCATCGCCAAACCGGCTGAACAAACCCCCCTGATTGCGCTTCGGACGGTCGATTTGATGATTCAGGCCGGCGTACCCAAAGACCTCCTGATTGCGTTGCCGGGTGACGGCAGGGTTGGCGCGGCTCTGACTCAGGATCCGCGCGTCAGCGGTGTGGCCTTCACGGGTTCGACTGAGACCGCCAGGGCGATCAACCAAAGTCTTGCGGCACGCGACGGAGCGCTGGCTGCTCTGATTGCCGAAACCGGCGGGTTGAATGCCATGTTGGTCGATTCCTCAGCCTTGCCGGAACAGGTCGTCCGCGACGTCATCAGTTCGGCCTTTCACAGTGCCGGACAACGCTGTTCTGCCTTGCGAGTGTTGTGCGTTCAGTCGGACATTGCCGATCGCCTGCTCAAGATGCTGGCTGGCGCGATGCGTGAGATTCGTCTTGGGCATCCTGGCTTGCTCAGCACCGACGTGGGTCCGGTGATCGATCGCTCGCAGCTTGCAATGCTCAACGCGCACTGCGCAAAAATGGACGAGCAGGGGCGCTTGATCGCACGATCGCCGTTGCCGGAGGGCTTGCCGCCGGGCTACTGGTTCACCCCTTGCGCTTACGAACTGTCGGATGTCAGTGAGTTGGAAGACGAGGTGTTCGGACCGATTCTGCACGTGGTTCGATATTCCGCCAGAGATCTTGACCAGGTCATCGACAAGATCAATGGGCTTGGCTACGGGTTGACGCTGGGCATTCATAGCCGCATTGATCGTGTTCAGCGCTATATCTCCGATCGAATCCGGGTAGGTAATGCCTACATCAACAGGAATATGACCGGTGCGGTGGTCGGTGTCCAGCCGTTCGGTGGGGAGGGTCTGTCCGGCACCGGTCCGAAAGCGGGCGGCCCGCAATACCTTTTCCGTTTTACGACCGAGCGAACTCGCACAGTCAATACGGCCGCGGTGGGTGGAAACGCCTCTTTACTGGCCTTGTCGGACTAACGATGTACGAACACTTCTATGGTCTGACAGAGCGGCCGTTTGCAATTACGCCGAATCCGCGGTTTGTCTATCTCAGCCAGCGTCATCAGGACGCGCTCGCTCATCTTCTCTATGGCGTGGGGACCGGCGGTAGCGGCGGATTTGTCCAGCTGACCGGGGAGGTAGGCACCGGCAAGACCACGCTGTGCCGGCTGGTCCTCGAGCAGGTTCCGAAGAACACTCAGGTCGCGCTGATTCTGAACCCCATGCTCAGCCCCCCGGAGTTGTTGCGCGCCATATGTACTGAGCTGTCCGTCGACATCGAAGATGCCGGCGAGAGCATGCAGCAATTACTGGATCGCTTGTACCGATATCTGCTGGACCGGCATGCCGCAGGTGACCGGGTAGTGTTGATCGTCGACGAGGCCCAGAACATGAGCCGTGAGGGGCTGGAGCAGATTCGGCTGTTGACCAATCTCGAGACTGCAACCGACAAGCTGCTGCAAATACTGCTGCTGGGACAACCGGAATTAAGGGAACTCTTGGGAAGACCCGAACTTCGGCAGCTTGCCCAGCGCATTACGGCACGCTATCACCTTGATCCACTGAACGAAGAGGAGACGGCCGCCTACGTTCGACATCGTTTAAGCGTGGCTGGAGCAGCGCGATGTCCTTTTAATGAAAAGGCACTGCGTGCCCTGTTCAGAGTGTCCGAAGGGGTGCCGCGTCTGATCAATATCGTCGCTGATCGAGCGCTGCTGGGTGGTTTCTCCAAGGAACAGGAACGTATCGATGCCGATCTGGTGAAATCGGCCGCACGCGAAGTGCTCGGTGATGAAGATCAGGACAGCGACGGTGGGTGGGTGCGCGGTCTGGTAGCAAGCGTTGCTGTCTTGGCGGTACTGGCCGGCGGGGGCTGGCTAGGGCTGACGCTGATGCAAACCTCCGAGCCTGATCAGACGCCTGTGGCTCGACCAACCTGGCAGACTGCTCTGGCTGGCAGTACTCCGCAGTCTGCAGCGATGGAAGTCGCGTCCATCTGGACAGGTCTGGATGAAGAAACGGTCATGTCGGCGTGCGCATCACCCGAGCCGGTCATTGATGGTGTGGGTTGTGTCTCGCTGCGAGGCAACTGGGCGTTCATCGACCAGATTGGATTGCCGGCCATTCTGCGACTGAACGCAACCTCATCGGAGCAGGAGCAGCAGGTTCTGCTGACCGGAATGACCGGCGATCAGATTCTGTTGCGACATCATGGGCAGTTGTTGCGCGTACCGGCCCGTCAGCTCGATCGCTGGTGGCTAGGTGATTTTTTCGTGGTTTGGCCTGACTCTGGATCGCTGCTTAGGCCGGGCCAGTCCGGCTCGGAAGTCCGGCAGGCCAAGTCGGCCGGCGCACAATTGCAAACAGGCGCCTGGACCGGGGAAATTGATGAAACGTATGATGAGGCATTCACACGTTGGGTTCAGGACTTCCAGCGTCGCAACGACTTGCAGGATGATGGGGTGATCGGGCCAATGACTCGATTGTTTCTAAAGGCGCCACACCTTGAGGGCCCGGCCCTGATTCGCGATTTGAATGGAGCGGACTGAAGCGTGTCTTACATTCTTGATGCCCTGCGAAAATCCGAGGACCAGCGTCGACTAGGGCAGACGCCGGACTTGTCTTCAGCGCCTGCGACACCCTCGGGACGTGTTCGTCGGGCAGGAATCTGGCGCATGGCCCTCATTGCATTGGCCATGGCGATGGTCGTCGCCAGCGCCGGTTTCTGGTGGTTGGGGCATCGGGGGACGGAAGTCGCCTTGGAGCCAGAGGTCGCCGAGCAGGCGCCGACTGCCACCCCGACAGACGCTGAAATGCGGGAATTAGGCGCCGAGCCAAACGCGCAAGAGCAAGCTCTTGCGGCCGACCAAAGCGCTACTCCGGCGGAGATAGAAGAGGCCGCACCCCCACAGCGACGTCGAAGAACGGTCGTGGATCGTCGCAGCCCAGACCAGCAGCCAGTCACAGCAGTATCCCGTCCGGCTCCGGCGCGGCCCGGTGCCGTCAGGACGCCGCCGCCGGTCGTGCCCGATGGAGAACGTGAGCGCCTTGTTACCGATGCAAATGAGGCCCGGCAAATCGTGGAGGCGCGGCAGCAAAATGACCCAACTCAGTCTGCCGACGCTCTCCAAGGGCAGGAATCCGCCTCAGGCGACCGGGCAATTGCCGAGAGAGGGCAGCCAGTCACTGATGAGGCGGGCCAGCCTGCCCAGTGGGAGCCTGAACGCACGGAGTTTATCGAAGTCTGGGATTTGCCCCTGGCGGTGCGGCGCGAACTTCCAGATCTCGAGGTCAGCATTCATGTATTCAGCACGAAGCCGGAGGACCGATTCGTGCTCATCAATGGAGAAAGGCGCCTCGAAGGTGCGGCGCTTGGCGGTGGCGCCCGGCTTTTGGAAGTCGCCCGTGAAGGAGCGATTGTCGAATATCGCGACTACCGCTTCTTGCTTCGCCCGTGAGATTGATCCAGAGTGCGCCGCCGGTGTCTACTCCGGCGCTGATCTGGCCGTGGTTTTTGACCCTAATGGCCCTGTCGATGGCCATCGTGAGCGGGACTTATCTGCTCGGGGCTGTCTCTGACGTGCAGCTCTGGCTGGACTTCTGGAGTTTTCGCCCCGACGAAATCATCGCTGCAATGGGCAAGCCGCTGACACAGCAATCGGTTGCTGCCCTTGGCGGGCTCCTGACCGCGCTGCTGCTCCATGCGGACTGGTTTCATCTGATTGGCAATCTTGCGTACTTCTGGGCATTCGGCGTCAGCGTGGAAAAGGCTGTCGGTCACTGGCGTTTTGCGCTGCTATTCCTGGTGCTGGGTGGATTGGCCAACGGGTATGCTGCCTGGCAACTGCACGGATTGCAGAATCTGTCCGTAGTGGGCGCCAGCGGTGGCGTGTCTGCCATCATCGGGGTTTACCTGGGTCTTTTCCCGCGACGTAGAATGGGACTGTGGTTGCCGCTTGGGCTGTATCTGCAGTTCGCCCGGGTGCCGGCTCTCCTCGTGATCGGATCTTGGTTCACTCTACAGTTGCTCTACAGTGTATTCGGCCCCAATTCTCATGATGTCGCCTGGTCGGCACATCTGGCCGGCTTCGCGCTTGGAGTGATTGCAGCTTTTATGTTGCGTGCCGTTCCTGGTCGAATCAACCTCGCTTATCGAGACGAATAATGTTCAAAGTCATTTTCCATAATCAAAACAAGGTCTACGAACTGTTCTGCAAGAAGGTCGAGGGGAGCGATATGGCCTACGGATTTGTCGAGATCAGCGATCTTGTGTTTGAAACCGACGATACGGTCGTGATCGATCCGACCGAGGAGCGCCTGCGCGAGGAGTTTGCCGACGTTGAGCGGATTCATCTGCCCATGCACGCCGTGATCAGAGTGGAGCAGGTTCGCAAGCGCGGAACCTGTGCAATCCGAGATTCCAAGTCGGGCGAAAAGGTCACTCCGCTTCCGCTGGACGGCCCGAGAAGAGGGCGCTAGGGTCCATTTCAGATGTCAGCCTGTCTGGTTGATTCTGCTGGTCTGTGCTAAGGTTCGCGGCTGTCGGGCGCGCCGCATGATGGCCGCTGCCGGTCGGACAACCAAAGGGACCAAGCATGAGCGAAAACAACAAGCCTTCCTCCTCCAACGACCCACTGCTGCAGCAATCTTTGCCTGGCAAGCGCAGCTGGCTTGAGCGCTCGCTGGGGACCATCGAGAAGGTAGGCAACAAGCTGCCTGATCCGGCCGTTCTGTTCTTTCTGCTGATGGTCTTTGTATGGGCCTTGTCAGCGGTTCTGGCACCGATACAGTTCGACGCGGTTCACCCGTCGACCGGTGAGGTGATCCAGGTCGTCAATCAGCTGTCCGGCGATCAGATGGCCAATTTCCTGGTCAACATGGTTCAGGTCTTCGTCAATTTCGCACCCTTGGGCATCGTTCTTGTGGCGCTGCTGGGTGTCGGTGTGGCTGAGCACACCGGGTTCATTAACGCGGGTCTGCGCCGACTTCTGGGCTGGACATCGGTGAGTTTGCTCACCCCCATGCTGATTCTGGTGGCCATCATCAGCCATACCGCCGCTGATGCCGGCTATGTGGTGGTCATTCCATTGGGTGCGGTGATTTTCTACGCGGCCGGGAGGCACCCTCTCGCGGGCATTGCCGCAGCCTTTGCCGGCGTTTCTGGCGGTTTCTCTGCGAACTTCATCCCGTCTGCCATTGATCCCATGTTGGCCGGGATTACCGAAGTGGCCGGTCAGGTGCTGGATCCGGAGCTCTATGTGAACCCGCTGGCCAACTGGTTCTTCATGAGCGCTTCCAGCATTGTCGTGATTGCAGTGGGCTGGTGGTTGACCGACAAGGTCGTCGAACCCCGCCTGGTCAAGGACACTCCCGTGGACGGCGATATGACCGATATGCCGACCATGGAGCCCTTGAGCGATTCCGAGTCGCGTGGCCTGTTCTGGGCGGTGATGGGAATTCTGATATCCGTGGCCCTGCTGACGGTCGCCGTGCTGATGCCGGAATCGCCTTTGCGCGATCCGAATCCCGACCTGGCCTTCCATGAGTCAATCACATCGTTCGGGGCGCCGCTGATGCGCTCGATCGTGCCCCTGATTTTCATCCTGTTCCTGATTCCAGGGATCATTTACGGTTACGTTGCCGGAACGATTGAGAACCACAAAGACATCATCAAAGGTATGACCAAGTCCATGGAGTCGATGGGCTATTACATCGTCATGGCCTTCTTTGCCGCTCAGTTCATTGCGGCTTTCACAGCATCCAACCTCGGTATCTTGCTGGCGGTGAACGGCGCGGAGTTCCTCCAGGCGCTCAATCTTCCCGCCCAGATGACCATCGTCGGCATTATCGGTCTGACGATGTTTGTGAATCTCTTTGTGGGATCGGCATCTGCCAAGTGGTTGATCATTGCGCCGATTTTCGTGCCGATGCTGATGCAGCTGGGTATCTCTCCGGAACTGACACAGGCCGCCTACCGGGTTGGGGATTCCACGTCCAATATCCTGACACCCCTGTTACCTTACTTCCCGCTGGTCGTGGTGTTCTGTAAGAAGTATTTCAAGGACGCCGGAATCGGAACCCTGATCTCCATGATGTTGCCGTACTCGATCGCGCTAGCGTTTCTGTGGACGGCATTCCTGTTGATTTACTGGACGCTTGGTATTCCGTTAGGTCTTCAGGCGAGTTACGTCTATCCCTAGGGAACCGGAGCACAAGGGACCGCTTCCCGGAGGCGGTCCCACCTGGCACGACCTGAGCTTATTGCGACGTCAGCGGTGATTCCCCAGCCATGGATTGTTGGGCGGCCACAGAGCCGGCGCTGGTCAACAGCCGACTGACCTTCACAAGTCGCACATTGCTCTCGCCAAGGCTGGGAATCACGGCGCGCAAGTAGGCGATGGTCTCCGGATGCGGGTGACCGATCGCCAGCGCCTGCCCATCTCTCCTTGCCCGCTCGAGCAATTCTTGCCATGCCTCTTCTAGCGCCCCCGGACGCCGGTCGTGATCGAGAAAGACCTGGCGTTCGGCGTAGGACAGGCCGGCTCCGTATGCCATGCCAGCCAGCTGGCTATTCGGGCTGGTTCTGCTATCGATGACGAACAGTTGCCGATCATCATCCGTCTTGAGACGAAGCAGGCCGTCGACCAGTCTGCGACTGGCCATGGGATCCGCGGTAAAGGAACTGCCCTGGTGATTGCTCAGGCCGACGGCACCCGGCACCCGTTGATCAGCCCACTTCAAATGACGGTAAATTTCGTCCACAGACCAGTTCTGACCGAGGCAAACCAAGTTGTCGCAGTCACCCTGAAGGTGGATCAGCGGCAGGTGGATCAGCACCTCGCGGCTCTGATTCGCCGCCGTCAGGGCGGCGGAGGCCGCGCCGGGCGCGTCCGGAATAACGGCGACCGCGATACGCGGATCCAGAGCCAGCACGGCATGATCCATATCAGTGCGATAGCCCAGATCATCAATGATGATGGCAATTCTGGCAGGCTCGGCAGCGAGGCTGGAGGCCATGAGCATCAAAAGTGCTGCCAATCCAATCAAAGGCCCTTGCTTCCTCGCCTGAGACATGGCCAAAAGACTCGGAGGAGAGTCTATCTTGCGACCCATCGCGCAGGGTCGACCGGTTGCCCATCCTGGCGGATTTCAAAATAGAGGCCTTCCCTGTCAGCCCCGCCGGACTGTCCTGCAGTTGCGATGACATCTCCGGGACTTACCCAGTTTCCCACGCTGCGCAGCAGCGTTTCGTTGTGGCCATACAGACTCATGATGCCGTCCCCGTGATCAAGAATGATCAGCATGCCATATCCGCGCAGCCAGTCGGCAAATGCAACCCGACCGTGCGCAATGGAGCGGATTTCAGTTCCGCCCGGCGCCTCGAGCAACCATCCGGTCCATCGCAGCTCTCCGCCACGGTGGTCACCGAATGCTTGCAGTACCCGGCCGGCCACAGGCGGAGCCAGTTCGCCGGCAAGAGTAAGGATTGAAGGGACATCGGCTTCCATGGCGATGTCCTCCAAAGCTCGCCTGAGTTCTTCGATCAATGAAGCCAGCTGCTCAGCGTCAGCCTCCAGACGCGCAATTCGTTGCGTATCGGCAGTGATTTGCGCATTGATCTGGCCAAGTGCACGGTCTCGGCGCGCGCGCTCTGTCTGAACGCGCTGGACCTCTTCGAGCTGTTGCTCATGCAAGGCGGCCAGCTCGGCATTCTCAAGGGCGAGTTCCTGCCGACTTTGTTCCAATTCGCTCTTCACCCGGGAAAGCTCTTCGATCAGAGCCAGTCGCTGTCTGGACAAGTGACCGTGGTAGGCCAGGTTTCGGCGCAACTGCCTTGGGTCCTGCTGGTTGAGCAGCATTTGCAACTGCGATGGCATACCTTGCCGGTAAACCAAGCTCAGTTGCTCTGACAGGCGCTCGGAGACTTCCGAGATCGCCGCGGCCGCCTGATCGATGTCCGCCCGGATAACGGCGATGCGGTCGGTGGTTGTCGTTATGCGAAGTTGGGTTCTGCGCTGCTCGCCAAGGGCCACAGAGAGCGCCTGCTCGCTCTGAGCTAGTTCAGCAGTCAGGGTATCGCGCTGGGAAAAGCGCTCATCCAGTCTGGCCTGAATGAGCGTGATTTCGCTTCTGAGCGCCTCCAGATCGCGTTCCAGCGCATCCGGATCCTCCTGAGAGAGGAGGGGGCTGGACAGCACCATCAGGGCGAGAATCCAGATCCAGAAGATCGAATGCTCAGCTTTCGCCATCAAGCAGTGAATGACCGGTCATTGCCGCAGGCTTTTCAATACCGAGGAGTTCAAGCAGGGTCGGGGCCAGATCGCGAAGGCTGCCATTAACAAGCCGTTGTGGCGGCCTCGGCCCATGGTAGATCAGGGGAACGGGGTTGAGCGTGTGGGCGGTATGTGCCTGGCCGGTTTCCGGATCGGTCATTTGCTCGACATTGCCATGATCTGCCGTAACCAGCATCTCACCACCGGCAACGTCAATGGCTTTGCAGACGCTTCCTAAAAGATGGTCGACGGCTTCAACCGCGGAAATCGCGGCGCTCATCTGACCGGTGTGGCCGACCATGTCCGGATTGGCAACGTTGCAGACAATAAGATCGTGCCGTTTTTCGTGAATGAATTCCACCAGACGTCGTTCCAGCTCCGGGGCACTCATCTCCGGCTTCAAGTCGTAAGTCGCCACTTTGGGCGAGGGCACCAGAACGCGCTCTTCGTCCGGAAAAATCTGCTCTTCACCGCCGTTGAAGAAGTAGGTCACATGCGCGTACTTTTCCGTTTCGGCGATTCGAAGCTGTTTCATCCCGGCCCGGGAGACCACCTCACCCAGCAAATCGGGCATCGTTTCAGGCGGGTAGGCGACCTGGCAGGGCAGGTCGTCCAGGTATCGGGTCATAGTGACCAGGGTGCTCAACTCCGGCCGACGGGTTTCAAAGGCGGTGAACCCGGGTTCACGAAAAGCCCGACAGAGCTGACGGGCCCGGTCCGCGCGAAAATTGAACATGATCACGACATCGCCATCGGCGATAGCCCGGCCTGCGCCGATCAAGGTGGGTTGAACGAACTCATCGTCCTCCCCGCGCTGATAGGCGTCCACAAGCGCCTGAGTTGGGCTGTCTGCCCTGAGGTCGGATCGGGCGTGCACGATGGCCTGCCAGGCGCGCTCTGTGCGATCCCAACGCTGATCACGGTCCATGGCGTAATAACGACCGGTGACGGTTGCTATCGTCGCACCGCTGACCTGGTCCACTTGTTGCTCAAGCGCCTTCAGGGACGGTTCGGCGCTCCGGGGGGGCATATCGCGACCGTCCAGGAATGCATGAATGGCAACCGAGGGTGCATGAAGTGCATCGCAAAGGCGAATCAGTTCATACAGATGCTTTTCATGGCTGTGGACACCGCCAGGGGACAGCAGACCCATTAAATGCACGGTTTTTCCGCTGGACCGGGCCTGTTCAATGGCCTCGATGAAGACTCGATTGTTCGCAAACGCTCCGTCCGAGATGGCCTTGTTGATCCGGGTCAGCTCCTGATAAACGATTCGGCCGGCGCCGATATTCATATGCCCCACCTCGGAATTGCCCATTTGCCCATCGGGCAGGCCAACATCCTCTCCGGAAGTCACTAGGAGGCTCCTGCGCGACTCGCTCCACAGTCTGTCCCAGTTCGGAGTCTGAGCCACCGAAATCGCGTTGTCCGGGGCAGCCGAGCGGTGGCCCCAGCCATCGAGGATCAGGAGTAGCAGCGGTGCGGGTCGGTTCATGATTGATGTCTGACGATACCTGAGGCTGGATTATTTCACAGCTGGTTTTCGGATGCTGGCACGAGTCACTCGAATCAAGGATAATGGGGAGTTTTGATCATAGGCCGCATCAGGCATGGACCAGTTCATCGCATTTGTCAGCGACAACCTATTGCTGAGTGGTGCCTTCGTGGCCGTACTCGTCGCTTGGCTGGCGTGGGAAGTCGCGCGTCTCGGGCGCAAATGGAAAGAGGTCGGAACGCTGGAGGCCGTTCGCCTGATCAATCGTGACGAACCGCTGGTTCTGGACGTTTCGAACAGCACTGATTTTGCCAAGGGCCACATCACGGGAGCAATGCACATGCCGCCCTCCCGGATCGAAGCCGGGAATCAGCAGTTGCTCAAGCAGAAAGACCGGCCCGTCCTCGTTTACTGCCAACGCGGTCAGATTTCACCGCAAATGGCCAATCGACTGGTCAAGTTGGGCTTCGAGCAGGTTTATGCGCTCACAGGTGGCCTGACCCAGTGGACGAGCGATAATCAGCCCATCAGCCGACACAACAAAGACAAGTCCGGCAAGAAAGGCAAATCACGCAAGAAGCAGGAAAGCAAGAGCAGTTCTGAGCAGGATTGAACTGTTCAGCAGAGTATTCCTGATCGTCAATGACTCATTCAATCGATTAAAAGGATTCACATGGCTGACGAAACAGCAGGCAACACCCAGGGTACCGAAGCAGGCGCCCAGCAAAATGGCATGCAAATGGTCATGCAGCACATTTACCTGAAGGATGCGTCTTTCGAGGCGAAGTCGCCACAGGAACTGGACCAGTCAGGTGGCCAACCCGACATCAACCTCAATCTGGCCCAGCGCACGACCAAGGTGGGCGAAGATCGAATGGAAATCATCCTGACCGTCACCGTTACGGCGAAGCAGGGTGAGAGCACGGCGTTTGTCTGCGAGGTCCAGTATGGCGGCATCTTCCAGTTTGCCAATGTGACTGAACAGCAGATGCCCTATGTTGTCAACGTCTTGTGCCCGAATGTTCTCTTTCCCTACAACCGTGCCCAGATCGGTTCGATGATTACTGCTGGGGGCTTTTATCTCCCACCACTGCAGCCGATCAACTTTGAAGCTGTGTTCCGTCAGCGTCTTGCGGACGCCCAGCAATCGGGAGAGTCGGACACGGCACCTGAAGGCAGCCCCAGCGTCAACTAATCGAACATGAGCCGTCAACGGATCGGAGTTTTGGGCGCCGGCTCCTGGGGCACCGCGCTGGGCATGCATCTTGCCCGGCGCGGCCACGAAGTGGTGCTCTGGGACATCAGCGAAGCGCACGTCTCGGCGCTCCAGGCCGACGGCGCAAACGAGCGCTATCTCCCCGGCATCGCTTTTCCGGACGGTTTGTCAGCCAGCGCTGATCTTGCGGCGGTCTGTGATGCCAGCGAGCATTTGCTGGTGGTGACTCCGTCGCATGCATTCGTCGAAACCCTGGAAAAAATCAAACCATGGCTGACCAGTCAATCAGGATTGGCCTGGGCGACCAAGGGATTCGAGCCGGGCAGCGCGAGATTACTGCACGAGGTGGCCGAGGAGACCCTTGGTGAAGGCGTGCCTTTGGCACTGATCACCGGCCCCTCGTTTGCACATGAGGTTGCATCTGCGCTTCCGACTGCCGTGACAGTGGCGGCAAGCACACCAGAGTTCGGCGCCTGTTGGGCCGAGTGGCTGCACGGAGATAACTTCCGGGCCTATTACACGGCTGACCTACCGGGTGCCGAGTTAGGCGGTGCGCTGAAAAACGTGCTCGCCGTCGCTTGCGGTATTGCCGATGGCCTGGGCCTGGGCGGAAATACTCGAGCCGCGCTGATTACCCGGGGCCTGGCTGAAATGATGCGCCTGGGCCGCGCTCTTGGTGCCAGCCCACTCACACTCACGGGTCTGGCCGGCGTCGGCGATCTGGTTCTGACCTGTACGGGTGACTTGTCACGCAATCGCCGGCTAGGGCTTGCGCTCGCGGCTGGCAAGTCACGCGACGAAGCAGTGGCAGAAATTGGTCAGGTGGTCGAGGCGATCAGAACGACCGAGGAGGCCATGCGCCTGGCTCAGCGCTACCAGGTCGAGATGCCGATTACCGAACAGGTGTACGGGATCCTTTATAAGGGTTGGTCTCCACGCAAAGGCGTCCAGGTCCTCATGCAGCGTGATTTGAAGTCAGAAACCGATTAATCGGCAAATCCAGTCTGCCGCCACGCTTCATACAGCACCACTGCGACGGAATTTGAGAGATTCAGGCTCCGCGCATTACTGCGCTGAGGAATGACCAGACAGCGCCCGTCAGCGAATTGATCCCGAACCACATCCGGCAAGCCTCGGCTTTCGCTGCCAAACAACAGTACATCTTCTGGCTGAAACTGCCATTGGTCGTAGCGTCGCTGGCCCCGCGTGCTCAAAGCGACCCAACGTCGCCCCTCAAGAACGCTCTGACAGCCCTCAAGGCTGGCATGCCGGACGAAGTCGATCCCTGCACGGTAATCCATGCCAGCCCGCCTCAGCCGTTTGTCATCCAAGCTGAAACCCAATGGCTCGATCAAGTGCAGCGTCGCTGGCGCGTTCGCGCACAAGCGCATGATGTTTCCCGTGTTGGGCGGAATTTCGGGTTGAAACAGGACGATATGAAACACCGGTTCACCTGATTGAAAAATGGACTTGATTCTCATCCCGATGACGCGTAAGGTACACGACCGCAACACAAGATGTTGTGGCTTGCGGATCCACCAGACACAACAAGTTGTGAATAAGCCATCTCACAACCTGTGTATAAGTACAAACTAGTCGGTTAAATCAAGAGGTTGAGGCATGAGTGTGTCGGCAGAAGCACTGACGGCTGCACTTCCGGAAATCCCTTTTCAGGAAGCGTCGCTGGACATCTGGGACAAGAAATATCGTCTGAAGGCAAAAACCGGGGAAATTCTCGATACGGAAATCGACGACACGTATCGGCGCGTCGCAAGAGCCCTGTCCAGCGTGGAGGAGACGCCGGAAAAGCGTGAGTTCTGGTTTCGAGAGTTTCTGTGGGCGTTGCGGCGAGGGGCCATCCCGGCCGGCCGCATTACGTCAAACGCTGGCGCTCAGGCCCATAAGCCGGCGACGTCAACCATCAACTGCACGGTTTCCGGCACCATCGGGGACTCGATGCAGGACATTCTGGGCAAAGTCCACGAGGCTGGACTGACGCTGAAAGCCGGCTGCGGAATTGGTTATGAATTCTCGACTCTGCGGCCGAAAGGAGCGTATGTCTCGGGTGCCGGTGCACACACCTCGGGACCGCTGTCGTTTATGGACATCTACGACAAGATGTGTTTCACCGTCTCTTCGGCCGGGGGTCGTCGGGGCGCCCAGATGGCGACCTTCGATATTTCCCACCCGGATGTCATGGACTTTATCCGCGCCAAGCGCGAGAACGGCGTATTGCGGCAATTCAATTGCTCCTTGCTGATCACCGATGATTTCATCCGCGCCGTCAAAGAGGATGCCGACTGGCA
>JAZBPR010000034.1:0-5188 GCA_036351735.1 Wenzhouxiangella sp.
AGCAAGTCAAGGCGTTCTACCAGCACTGGGGTTTCCAGGAGCTTCCCGGCAATCCCTATCGCTTGTTCATCTCCGCGGCACAATTGACGGCCATGATGACGGCAGATAACGATTGAAATCTAGTGCACTTTCGATGCGGCCCGGCCGCTTGGCACCTTGGGTCAGTCCCAATCACGACAGGGGCAGACGCCATTTCAGTCCGGGGAAGCGAGCAAAATCGCGGTCCAGGGTGATCCACTCTGCGCCATGCTCGATGGCAAGCGCGGCGAAATAGGCGTCCGGCACCAGGTTGCCCTTGGCGTTTGCGTCTCGGCAAAGCTGCTCGAAAATTGACCAGTGGCGGGTGCCGGGACTCAGGATCATCACGTGGGGCTGCCCGATCAGGAAGTCGCAGAACCGCAGCCCTTCGCCCAACGGTGAGGGCGGATCGAAGACTCGGGGGTGAGTGACGATGCGCAGAAACCCGCTCAGGGCCAGGGTGGACAGCCCGAAAGCGCTGCTGGATGCCAGCATTCGCTCCACCTCGGCCCGGCAAGCTGGGTGGTCAGGGCTGTCCTCCCGATGGGCGTGGACCAGGATGTTGACGTCGGTCAGGATCAGCCGGGATGCTCCATACGCTCGATGAGGTTTGCCGAGTCATTGATATCGACCCCCGGGAGTGGGCCGCGTCCCTTGAAGGTCGGAAGCGATCCGGTTGGAGCTCGCTTTTTCTGCTCTGCTGAAAGCTGCGCACGCAGTGATTCCGCAATCAGGTCGTTCAAGCTGCGACGCGTACTGGCGGCATGCGCCTTGGCGCGTGCGAGGAGGTTTTCGTCAAGCCGGATGGTGGTTCTCATGCATCAAAGTGTGCAGATGGAGCATCAAAATGTCAATCAATAATGACTCAATCAGGATCGCGCACTGGAAAACTCCGCAACAAGAACGAGCAGCACCTGGCCGAAGACGGCGGTGGCCAGTTGGTCTACCTGGCCCGACCCGAGTCAACCTGCAATTGGCCCAAGAACGCCACCCCGAGATCACCTTCCGTGCCACGCGCGAGGTGAGTGTGTATGTCGAGATTGATCAGGCGGCTTGAGCAATGTTTGCCTTGGCGCTTATGCCTTGATCAACCAGGGCGAATTTCCACGTGGTAATTAGCCAATATCCGACTGACGGCGTGCCTGCTGATAGCCATCCTGCAGCCACGGCAGGCCGTTAAGCGCGTGGCTGATGGCGCGGCCTTGCGGGTCGATTTCCGTTGCGGCTTTTTCTCGCGACTAACCCGTCGCTCATCAGCCGAATACTCGGGAGTTTATTGGTTTAACGTGGAGACCTGTCCAGCTTCTGGGGGAAGAAAGTGCTACCCATTGAAACTCAAATAGACGTCCCACTAACCGGAATGATCCGGGTAGTGGGAGTTATCAGAGGGGACAGGTAAAACCACTGCTCAGCGAATCAGTGTCGTCCACGGTTTGAATGACGTCGCCGCCATAGCCGTCGTTGACGATAATCGTACCCACATAGTTGCCCGAGCCGCCGGCACTGCTGCCCCAGTCTCGCCCGAAGGCTATGCGATGGGTGCCGTCAGCATTGATCAACAGTGGTGGGGGAAATTCGCTCTCATTCTGGCCACCGCAGGAATAATCCAGCGTGCTACCGGTGAGCAGGTTGGTTCCTGACAGCTGTGTGCCTGGCGCGAAGGCAGCCAATCGCGCAACTGAGCTGCCGGTGATACCCGTGGCCTCAAGCGTCAGTGTTGAGCCGGACTGAAGCGGGATATCGTAGACGTCCTGGCAGTTTTCGCTGAATGCGCACGACCATGAGGACGTGGCCTGATAGACCCAGCCGCAGCGGCTACCTGATGCAAGAGAATCGACGTCGTCAAGGACCGGCGCTGGCGGATCGAAAAACGCGTCGTCTGCGGAAACTGTCAAGATGTAGGTGCCGTCCGAGCCGGCGCTTGATCCCCAGTCCCTGGTCACTGCGAGCGTGTGGCTGCCGGTTGTATCAATCGGGTAAGGGGACGGTATATCCGCTTCGTCCTGCCCCACGCATTCGCGGTCTTCATCGGTATTGGTCAGTAGATTGATGCCTCCCAGGCTGACGCCTGGTTCATGCAGGGCCAGCCTGGGTACCGAATTGCCGGTCAGATTTGTCAAGGCAAGCTGCAGCGGCGTGCCAGCTTCTAGCTCAATGGTAAATGTATCCTGGCAGTCTTCACTGAACAAGCAATTCCAGCTTCCGCGAATTTTGTGCTCACAGCGAAAGCCACTGGCCTGGCTTTCAATATCGTTGTCAGCTTGTGTCAGTTCGCCTGAGAAAGCGAGCGAGGACGTCACAGCCAGCGAATAGGTACCCGAACTACCGGCGCTCGAGCCCCAGTCTCGCCCGACCACGATCTGCCATGTACCAGATTGATCAGCAACGAATCTTGCCTGCTCGTCGCCGTCTTGCCCCGCGCAGGACAGATCCCTGTCGGTTCCCAAGATGACGTTGCTGCTGTTTAGCGCGCTTCCGGGCCTCAGCGCGGCGATACGTGCTACGGAGTTTCCGGTCACGCTGGATACATCAATACTAATACTGGCGCCAGCCGTCAGATCGATTTCGTAGACATCCTGGCAGTCAGAGCTGAATGAGCAGTTCCAGTCACTGCTGATGCTCAAAGTTTCCTCGAAAAAACGATCCCGAAAAACGTTGTCATTAAGCAGATCTGCCCCAGCGGTTGTACTGATGAAGATAGCCAGAAAGGCTAAGGAAATTGTCGTGGTTCGTGCTGTAGCGTGAAGCATTCCCGTCCTCCCATGAAGGTAATTCACAAAAACCCGGTCTCTAGGCCTTTTCGGGGCTTAGCGAAAAGCCAGAGCTCCCAGGCGCTGAATCAATCGTGCGCCCCGATGGAAATTGTGATAGCCATCAATCTTTTAAGGTTGGCCGTAGTATAGGCGTTCTATTGACTGGATTCCAAGCGCATAAAGAGGTGTAAGCACCGCATTTCCTGGTTTTCACCGGTATCCGAGACGCCCACAGACACCCCGCCGAGTGAATCATTCGACCTCATGGGGCTGGCAGCGGGTCGAGCAAAAACTCAAATGATGTTTGATGAGTCCATTCGCACGGTAAAGGCCCTTTGAACTGTCGCCATAAGGCTGAGGCGTCATGATTGAGTTGGTCAATGTCGCCACCTGCCGCGGGGTGACCTGCGATGACGAACGCGCGCTGAACATCCGCCGGTGACCGAGCCGAACCTGCTTGAGCTGGCCAGCAAGAACTTGCCAGACCTGTGCCCGGATAGCGCACAGCTCGGTGGGCTAGCCCTGCCGCTTATACTGCCGGTATGTGAAAGATGAGCAGGAAAGCGGAACCTTTTCGGAGAAGGCACTGAAGTATGGAAATATTCAATAACCTGAGCAAGCGTCTGGCTCTTGCCGGACTGATCGCCGGGCTGGCAACTGCCAGCGCAGGGGCCGACGATTCGGTGACGATCGTAAACCACCCCGACGTGCAGAGCGCCGTGACCCTGTGGAGCGAGTGGATGCGCTACGACGCATCGATCCAGCGGGTGCCGGCTGTGTCCTGGGGCATTGTTCATGACCAGGCATTGATCGCGAGCGGCGCTTTCGGGCTGGCCAATCCAGACGCCGGCCTCGAGGCGACGACCGACACGCTCTATTCGATCTGTTCGATTTCGAAGCTGTTTACGAGCGTGGCCTTGATGCAGCAGCGCGAGGCCGGGCGTGTCCGTCTGGATGCGCCGGTCGCCGACTACCTTGACTGGTTCAATATCGAGGACATCCACGCCGACGATGAACCGATCACCGTGCGAGGCATCCTGACCCATTCAGCCGGGCTCCCGCGCGAATCGGACTACCCCTACTGGACCGACCCGAATCACCCCTTTCCCACCCAGGCTCAGATTCGCGCACGCCTCGGCGAGCAGCAGACCCTCTATCCGGCATCAAGGCACTGGCAGTACTCGAATCTCGGCCTGACCCTGGTCGGCGAAATTGTCGAAGCAGTGAGCGGTCAAGCCTATGCTGAGTACATGCGCGAGCACCTGCTGGATCCGCTCGGCATGAATGACACCACCGTCGACATGCCGCAAGAACTCCGCGGCGGGCAACTTGCGATCGGTCACACGGCGCTCAAGCGCGACGGAACGCGTGATGTGGTCTCCGCTTACCAGACCCGAGGCATCGCCCCGGCCGCCGGCTATGCGTCCAGCGTCAATGATCTGGCCCGGTTTGCCCGCTGGCAGTTCCGGACCCTGGATGGCGAAGGTGATGGTCTGCTGCGCGCGGCCAGTCTGCGCGAGATGCAGCGCGTCCACTGGGTGGATCAGGATTTCGAAATGACATGGGGCCTCGGATTCAGCGTCCGCCGCGAGGGCAACCGCACTTTTGCTCGCCACGGCGGCGGCTGTCCGGGTTATTTCACTGAGTTCCGGCTTGAGCCGGCCAGCCGCCTCGGCGTGATTGTGCTGACCAACACCATTGGCTCGAACCCGGGCCACTACGCCGCCCAGGCCTTCGAATTGATCGGCCCCGCCGTCAAGCAGGCCCTCGAAGCTGATGCGGCGGTGACGGCAACGGATGACTCGCTTGCGGCCTACGGCGGCGTGTACGGCACCATCTGGGGTCAGACGCTGATCGTCCCTGGAGGCAAAGAACTGACCATGCTGCAGCTTGGCGGCGATAACCCGGCCGGCGCGCTGGAAACCCTTCGGCTTGTTGAGGATCACACGTTCCGGCGGGTCCGAAGCGACGGCAGCCTTGGAGAAACGGTCCGCTTCGAACTCGATGCCAACGGTGTCGCGCAAAGGATGCACCGGCACAGCGGCTTTCAGGAGCGCATCGAAGGTTGACCGACTTCTGACAAATGGAGCTCATCGAACCGGATGCGGCGGCTGGGTTCAAATTGGCCCGACTTCTGAATGCCACCCTGGCCACCCGCAATGAACGACTGGCGCGCACAAGCGGCCAGCGCGATCGAGTTCTATTGCCGTGAACCTGAGAAAATGCTGATGACTTTATCTTCGACAAGGACCATCGCGGCAGTCGTCCTGCTGTTGATGGCGACCGCGCCAGCGCTGGCGGACTCGCCGCGCGAGTTGCGTCAGCAGGTTGAAAACTGCCAGACCATTCGCGAACCCGAGCAGCGCCTGGCCTGCTTTGATCGCTTGCTGAAAACGCCCCAAGAGCGCGCCGGAGGC
>JAZBPR010000035.1:0-20095 GCA_036351735.1 Wenzhouxiangella sp.
CGGGCGATCTCGCCACAGTTCGAGCAGCTTAGCCGTGGAAAAATGGGGCTTTTCGATGCAAATGTCAACCAGTTCTTGCAAGAAATTGAGACCCTTGATGTTTCCGGGCAGGTCCAGAAGGAAAACATCCTTGCTGTTTGCCAGCCCGGGCTGCTGCACCAGAAGGGCCACAGCATACTGAACAGGTGTAAGCGGACGGTCGGCGTCGGGATCTTGAGGCCGCTGTCTGGTCACACCAGCGCGGGGCATGCGTGCAGGGCCCTGATGTCCACTCAGGCGCGCTAATTCAGCCCGCAGCAGGTCGGCAAAGGGGCCGGTTGGCATGCGTTCAAGATACGGTTGGGCAAGTGCAACCAGCCGGGCGCGACCGTCCAGCGTCTTCATGTCGACCTGGGCGCTGAGTTCATCGAAAAAAACCTGCGACAGTGGCTTGGCTTGATCCAGAAGCTGGGAGAAGTGATTGGCGCCATGCGTCCGGATCAGCGAATCCGGATCTTCACCGTCTGGCAGGAAAAAAAAGCGGATTTCGCGGTTGGCCTCAAGCATTGGCAGCGCGGTTTCAAGCCCCTTCCAGGCTGCCTGACGTCCGGCACGATCCCCGTCAAAGCAGAACACAACAATGGGGGTTGCCTTGAACAGAAGCTCCAGATGGTCTCGGGTCACGGCCGTGCCCAGTGTGGCCACCGCGTCTTCAAACCCGAACTGATGCAGTGCTGCGGCATCCATATAGCCTTCGACGACCAGAATCCGGTCCGGCAGCCCGCTTCGTCTGACCTGATAGAGCCGATACAACTCCCGCCCTTTCTGAAAAACTGGCGTTTCCGGCGAGTTCATGTACTTCGGTCCGCGATCAGCCAGCGCGCGTCCGCCGAAAGCGATGACTCGGCCTCTGCGGTCGTGGATGGGGAACATCACGCGATCCCGGAACTTGTCGATCGGTCTACGTTCACCGACGGTAATCAGGCCTGCTTTCTCCAGTTCTTCAGGGCGGTAGCCGTCCTGGCCCAGGGCGTCCATCAGTCCCCGCCACTGATCCGGGGCATAGCCGATCCCGAATTCATCGATCGTCGCTTTGTCGAAACCGCGTGATTTCAGATAAGCGCGAGCCTTCTCGCTCTTGCCAAGCTGGTGTCGAAACCAGTGCTGTGCGGCAGCCAGTGCCGAATAGACCCTTTCGTTTCGCTCGATCGGGGCATGACCGGCCTCCCGCGGTACTTCCAGTCCCGCAATCTGTGCGAGCTCCTCGACGGCGGCTGGGAACTCCAACCCGTCGTGAGCCATCAGAAATCCGATAGCGGTTCCGTGCGCGCCGCATCCAAAGCAGTGATAAAACTGCTTGGAACTGCTGACGGTAAAAGAAGGGGTTTTTTCATCGTGGAAAGGACATAGGCCCTTGTGCTCCCCGCGCCCTGTGGCTTTTAGAGCGACGCGAGCGCCAACGACATCAACGATGTCGACCCGCTCCAGCAGAGATTCGATAAAGGCTTCAGGGATGCGACCGGCCACCGCTTAGCGCCTGGCGGCGAACCGCGACTAGCCGGCTAGCCGAGCGCGTACGAGACCTGAGACCACTCGCATGTCAGCTCGGCCCTGCAGCTGCGGCTTGAGCTGAGCCATGATCTGCCCCATCGCCTGCATGCCAGTCGCCTCTGTTTGGGCGATGGCCTGCTCAATCAGCGTGTTGATTTCCTCGTCGGACAGCGGTTCTGGCAGATAAGGCTCGAGGAAGGCAATTTCCGATTCTTCATTGCTGGCCAGATCCGGCCGATTGCCCGCCCGATATTGTTCCGCCGACTCCCGCCGCTGCTTGATCATCTTTTCGATGACCGTCAGCACCAGCGCATCATCGGCTTCAATCCGATCGTCAACCTCGCGCTGCTTGACTGCAGCGCTAGCCATGCGCAAGGTACCCAGGCGAGCCTTGTCGCCGGCGCGCATGGATTGCTTGATGTCTTCGAGGAGTCGGCTTTTCAGCGACATGAAGGAGAAGTGCTGGGTGACTTCTTAGTACAATCTGCGACGATTAACGCGTTCGCGGGAAATCTTTCTCAGATGGCGCTTGACAGCAGCTGCCTTCTTTCGCTTGCGTTCCTGGGTCGGTTTTTCGAAAAATTCGCGGCGACGAGCTTCGGTGACAACACCGGCTTTCTCGCATGAGCGCTTGAAGCGACGAAGCGCGTACTCGAAAGGCTCGTTCTCTTTTACCTTAACGCTGGGCATTCAGAATCAGTCCAATTTTCAGGGTGGAAAGTTCCCCATTATAACTTGCAAGTCAACAACGATGCAAAGCGTCCTTGGAATCGAAACTTCCTGCGATGAAACGGGTGTTGCCGTTTACTCAGCGGGGGCGGGAATTGTGGCGGATCGGGTCTACACCCAGATCTCCCACGCTGACTTCGGTGGCGTCGTGCCGGAGCTGGCCTCGCGCGATCACGTCCGCAAGTTGCCGGCCATGATTCGGCAGGTTCTGGACGAGGCCGGGCTATCTCCTTCTGATTTGGGCGGTGTGGCTTACACGGCAGGGCCCGGACTGGCCGGTGCCCTGTTGGTGGGTGCCGCGACCGCGGTGGGTTTTGCTGCGGCCAGCGGTTGCCCCGCCATTGCCGTTCACCATATGGAAGGCCATCTCCTTTCTCCCATGCTGGACCGGGAGTCTTCGCTGGACTTTCCCTTTGTGGCGCTGCTGGTCTCAGGTGGACACACGATGCTTGTTGAGGTCGAAGCAGTCGGCCGGTATCGTCTTTTGGGAGAAACCCTTGACGATGCAGCAGGCGAAGCTTTCGACAAGACCGCAAGGCTCTTGGGATTGGGTTTCCCCGGCGGTCCAAGAGTGGCCGAGCTTGCTGCTCAGGGGAATGACGCCCGGTTTGACTTCCCCCGGCCCATGGTTAACCGTCCTGGCCTGGACTTCAGTTTTTCAGGGCTGAAAACGCATACGCGGCAGCTGATCGCCGAGGTTGAGCCATCCGACCATGCCGACGTCGCGGCGGGTTTTGAGCGCGCAGTGGTTGAAACACTGGTGATCAAGTGTCGACGGGCGCTGAAGCAGACGCGCCTGAACCGGCTGGTGATCGCCGGAGGAGTCAGCGCCAATCAGCGCCTACGCGGCGAACTGAACGCGGCTTTGCCGGGGCAGGTTTACTATCCACCCCTTTATTTGTGCACCGACAACGGCGCGATGATTGCGCACGCGGGCTGGCACCGCCGCTACGAGGGCGTCCGCGATGGGCAGGTGAGCGTCCGCCCCCGCTGGCCCCTGGCCGACTTGTCGGTTCCCCGAAACCCCTAGCAACCGCGAGCAGAAGGCCATGGATATTGTTTTTATTTCCGATCTGGACATTGAGACCGTGATCGGTATTTTTGACTGGGAGCGCGAGATTCGTCAGACCGTGCGGCTGAATATCGAGATGAATACGGATGTTCGTCGCGCGGCCCAGACGGACCAGATCGAGGACGCGCTTGACTACAAGGCGGTGGCCAAACGCCTGATCGGCTTTGTCGAGCAATCCGAGTTTGGCCTCGTCGAGACGCTGGGCGAACGCTGCGCCGAGATCATCCTGAACGAGTTCCCGGTCCAGTGGCTGCGCCTTAAACTTGACAAGCCCGGTGCCGTCCGAGGGTCTCGTTCGGTCGGTATCCTTATAGAGCGTGGTACCAGGCCAGCCGTGTAGGACAATTGGAAATGGCTCAGAAAACTGTCGATGTCTATCTTGGGTTGGGCAGCAATGTTGATCCTGAGCGACATATCCGCGCCGGCTTTGAGGCCTTGCGGGAAACCTTCGGGGATGCGGATTGCTCTCCGGTTTACATTTCCCCGGCCGTCGGTTTTTCCGGCGCCGACTTCCTGAACGCGGCGGCCCGGATTCGAACCGGTTGGGGCGTGGGTGAGTTGAAAGCCTGGTTGACCGAGCTGGAGAACCGTTATGGCCGCGATCGGAGCCAGCCGAAGTTCTCGGATCGATCCCTGGACATCGACATCCTCATGCACGGTACAAAGATCGGCGTCTTCGACAGTCTGGTTCTGCCGCGCGAGGAGATTCTCGAGCAGGCGCATGTGCTCAAGCCGCTGGCCGATATTGCGCCGGACCTGATCCATCCGGGCACGGGTCGATCCATGGCGCAGCACTGGGCCGAATTCGAGGGAGAGCGCAATCTCCGCGTTCTGGCGGCTTCGTCCGGGTGATCCGCTTCGGGCTAGACTGGGCTCGGAGCCTTTCAGTTTGATAACGAGGAGGTCGGCATGGATGCCACCCAACATCCGAGTGTGGACGACGCGCTCCTGCTGATTGTTGATGTGCAGGGAAAGCTCGCCCGACTCATGGACGAGTCCGAAGCCATGATTCGCCAGCAGCAGATTCTCATCGCCGCCTGTCGCATACTTGGTGTGCCTGTTGTATGGGCCGAGCAGCTGCCCGAGAAACTGGGTCCAACGGTGCCGGAACTGACTGAAAAGCTCAGCGGACTATCTCCACTGAGCAAGTCCAGCTTCGGATGCTGCGGTGATGACGCGCTGATGGGGGCGATCAAGTCAACCGGGCGGCAGCAGATTGTGCTCTGCGGTATTGAAGCGCATGTCTGCGTTTGGCAAACGGCAGCCGCTCTCATTCGTTCCGGTTACGAGGTTCATCTGGCCTGTGATGCCGTGTCTTCCCGTTCCGCTTTCAACCGTGAAATTGCTTTCCGCCGAATGGCGCAGGCGGGTATCTTCTTGAGCAACGTCGAAATGATCTTGTTTGAATTGATGCGGGCCGCTGAGCATCCGCGCTTCCGCGAGGTGACAGCCTTGCTCAAGTAGCCGGCACCCTTACAGGAAGAGGTCGGGCAACAGTGGCGCGCCCGGCTTCACCGCATAGTTGCTGAAGTCCGCCACGCCGGCCTGGGCCAGCGCTTCTTCGTCAATAAAAAACTGCCCGGTGACTTCTCGTGCGGGTTGGCAAAGGATCCATTGGGCTGCATCGGCCATGATTTCGGGCTTGCGGCAGTTTTCCGGCTTGACCGCGCCACCGAGCATGGCCAGGGCGGCCGTTGCGATCACAGTTTTTGGCCAGAGGGCGTTGACGCCCACCCCCAGCGGCTTGAATTCCTCAGCCATGCCGAGCACGCACTGACTCATTCCGTACTTCGCCATGGTGTAGGCAACGTGCGGCGCGAACCACTTGGGGTCCATGTTCAACGGTGGGGATAGATTCAGAATGTGCGGATTCTGTGCTTTCTGCAAATAAGGCAGCGCGGCTTGCGAACAGACGAAAGTGCCCCGAACATTGACGCCGAACATCAGGTCGAAGCGCTTTATCGGGACGTCCGGCGTGGGCGCAAGATAGATGGCTGAAGCATTGTTGACCAGTATATCGATGCCGCCAAAGTGGTCGGCCGCCGCCGCCATCGCTTGAGCCACGGCGTCTTCATCCCGGATATCCAGTTTGATCGGGAGTGCCTGGCCACCTGCATCTTCAATCTCGCTCGCTGCTGAATGAATCGTGCCTGGCAGCTTTGGATGCTTGCGATCAGTCTTGGCTGCGATGACGACGTTGGCGCCGTCGGCCGCGGCTCGAAGCGCGATGGCTTTGCCAATCCCGCGCGATCCGCCGGTGATGAATAAGGTTTTGCCTGCCAGCGAGTTGGACATGGACTTGATCCTATTGCAATAGAAACTTGAGACTATGCTATCGATACGTGAGTGGGTCGTGGTGCCCTAGCACCCGGAGCATGCTGGCAAGTTGTGGAACAAGGCCTTTTCAACAGTTTTTTTCAGTTGATCGAATCGCATCCCGGATGGATCCTGGGCGCGACTTTTGCTGTGGCTTTGATCGAGTCCTTCGCCCTGATTGGCATCGTTGTGCCCGGCATCGTGCTGCTTTTTCTGATCGGTGCAGTGATTGGGCTGGATCCCGAGTTGTTCTTCTGGTGCTGGCTGGCCGCGAGCGCGGGAGCGATCGTTGGTGACTTGACCAGCTATTGGCTGGGGCGGCGCTTTAGCGCCCAGGTCTCCAGCCTCTGGCCTCTTCGTCAAAATCCTGACCTGCTGTCCGGCGGCCGCGAGGTGTTTACCCGCCACGGGGGCAAGAGCGTATTTATCGGTCGGTTTATCGGGCCGGTCAGGCCTGTGATCCCTCTGCTGGCCGGCATGATGGGGCTGCAGCCGAGACATTTTCTGACCTTCGCGCTTCCTGCCGGTGTTGTCTGGGCTCCCGTGGCGTTGCTGCCAGGAATGCTGTTCGGTGCCTCGCTGGGTTTGGCGGCAGAGTTTGCCGGTCGGCTGGTTGGTCTTCTTCTCGTTGTGGTTCTAGGTGTGTGGTTCGTGGTCTGGGTCACTCGGCTGACTTACGACTTCACCGCCCAGCGCAGCGGATGGTGGCTGCGCCGGGTTGTTCGCTGGACCAACGCTCACCCGGTTATGGGAAGGGTCGTGGGTGATCTGCTGGAGCCGGGGCGTCGTTCAGTGCTCTCGGTTGCCCTGTTGGGACTGATTCTTGGCATCTGCACCGTGGCCCTGACCAGTCTTTTGATCATTGCGCCGCTGGCACAGCCAACCTGGGACCTTGAGTACCAGATCGGCAGCCTCGCAGCCAGTCTTCGCAGCCATTTCGCTGATCCCTTGTTCGTTGCCATTTCGATTGCAGGCGATGCCAGGGTTCTGGCGTTGCTGGCCGGCTTGGCCGCGATGTTGCTGCTGTCTGTCGGTCGTTTGCACGCAGCGTATCACTGGGCGTTGGCGGTGATCGGCGGCTGGTTGCTGGCCGCATTAGCGGCCGGCGCGATGGCTCTGATTCTGCCTGCAGCCGAAGCAAGTCCGGGACTTGCAGAGGTCCCCCATAAAGACTTCACCCTCGCGATTGTGACTTTCGGCTTTTTCGCCGTTTTGCTGGCCAAGGACCTGACGGCGCGGAGGCGAAAGTGGCCGTATCTACTGACAGCCGTTCTGCTCGCACTCATCGGGTTTGCCCACTTCTATTTGGGTAGGGCCTCAATAATTGGCCTGCTCGCCGCATTCGCTCTGGGCCTGGGTTGGGTGGCGCTGGTCGGGATTGGGTACCGGCGGCGCGCCTTGCCAAGGAGGCGGCCAGTGGCGCTGGCCATGCTCTTCTATATCGCGTTTCTGGCCATCGCCACGGCCAATATCAATCAGGATGGCGCTGCCTTGCTGGCCTCGACTAAGCTTCAGCTGCCCGAACGACAACTTTCTGCCGAGCGGTGGCGAAGCGGCGACTGGCGTTTGCTGCCCGAGCAACGGTCAAGATTCGGCCCTCCCGAACGCAAGCGCTTTGATTTGCAGTTCGCTGGAAGTCTCGAAGCCTTATCGAAACGGCTGATAGAAAATGATTGGCGACAGGCCAGGATTGGCGACCTTTCTGAAGCATTGCGCGTTTTTCTGTCGCGATCAGGCCGAACCGGCGACCCGCTTCATCTACCCAGAGATTTCGCCGGTTTTCCGGAGCGCCAAATCTTGATCAAGGATCAGGCCGATGGCAGCCGACTGATCCTCAGGGTCTGGGCTTCCGGCACGCGGCTTGATGACCAGGACTTATGGTTGGGTCAAGTCAGGGCCTTGGAGTATCAGCGAGGCGTTGCTGGGTTTGAACGCTGGCGCGAAATCGGGCGTGCCGAACAAGCCATGCATCAGCTGCTTGAAAGCCTGGGTGGTGGAGTCCACGTGAGCCGGCCCGATGTCTATCCCGTACTAATCAGTCAGTGAGTCCGACGACACCATGGCCTGTTCCACCAGAGGCAGCAGCGCGTCCAGCCGTTCTTCCGGGTCGATGAACTCCAGCAGCTGCTGGGCCTGGCCAAGCTCCAGCGGCAAGATGGAGGCCAGGGCAAACCCCAGGCTGCTCGCGTCATCGGGCTCGACCTCAAGCTGATCAGCGACTTCGGCATGGCGCAGGAGTTCACGGATCAGGGTTTGCAGAGCGGCATGATTTGGCGCAACCGGCCGCGCAGGCTCTGGCGCCAGCCAGTCGATCTCTCCGATCAGCAGTCCGTCATCTCGAGCCTGTGTTGAAGTGACCATGAAACGACGTTGCCCTCGAGTCTGAAGGCCAAGCAGCCCATCCTCCAGGGTCGTGAAATCGGTGATGACGGCCTCGGTGCCCACTTTTGCGTGCCAGGCTGGGGATTTCTCATCACCGGGGAAACGCGCAACCACACCGAACCCGTGGCCGGCGCGCATTGAGTCGCGCACCATGTCGATGTAGCGGCGCTCGAAAATCCGCAGCGGCAGTTTGGCGTTGGGGAACAACACCGTTTGCAGCGGGAAGAGTGGCAGAGATTGGCTCATTTCCGCCCTTCGACGAATCGGTGGGGAGCGTTGGAGAATCCCTTGTTGCTCATGAATACCACGTGATCCCCGGGACGCACCGCCTCCCTAAGGTCTTTGAGCAGATTGTCGACCTGGCGGCGCGGGCGGCCCTGACCGTCAAGTTTGGCCAGAATCTCACCCGGATCCCAGTCCATCGCTTCTGAAGTCTTGATCCAGACATGGTCGGCGGCCATCAGCGCCGGCGCGAGTTCGTTGACGTGGTAGCCGCTGCGCATGGTGTTACTGGCCGGTTCCAGCGCCACGAGAATGCGAGCGCCGCCAACGCTGCGACGCAATCCTTCCAGGGTCAGGCGGATGGCAGTGGGGTGGTGGGCGAAATCATCGTAGACCCGCGCGCCGTTGACTTCTCCGAGAAGCTCCAGGCGTCGCTTCACGCCCTTGAACTCAGATAAGGCGCAGGCCGCATCTGCCGCATCCACGCCGACCTCTGCTGCCGCTGCAATCGCCGCCATTGCATTCATAGCGTTGTGTCGACCGGTCAGCGACCAGGTCAATGTGGTGACTGTCTCCGAGCCACGCTTGAAGACGAGCTCTCTGCCTGCCGGCTCTGCAAGCTCAACCTGCCATTCGGCCTCGGACTCCAGAGAGAAGCGCTGAACTTTGCTCCAGCACCCCTTGTCCAGCACGCTTTTGAGCGAGCTATCATCCCCATTAACCACAATGGTGGAGTTGCCAGCAATAATTCGCACGAAGTGATGAAACTGCTGCTGGATGGCCGCCAGGTCGGTGTAAATGTCGGCGTGGTCAAACTCCAGATTATTGAGAATGGCGACCGTTGGGCGGTAGTGAATGAACTTGGCCCGTTTGTCAAAGAAGGCGGTGTCGTACTCGTCAGCTTCGACGACGAACAGGTCATCCGAGCTTCGCGCCGATACGCCGAAGTTATTGGGCACGCCTCCGATCAGGAAGCCGGGATTCTTTCCCGCCGACTCCAGAATCCAGGCGAGCATGCTGGCGGTGCTGGTTTTGCCGTGGGTCCCGGCAACGGCCATTACCCGTCTTCCGGCAAGATAGTTTGCCCCAAGCCACCCGGGCCCCGATGCATAGGGTAGCTTGCTGTTTAACACGTGCTCCACACAGGGGTTCCCCCGGCTGAGCGCGTTGCCAATCAGCACAAGATCCGGCGCAGGATCCAGAGCCGACGGGTCGTAGCCCTCCGTGACTTCAATGCCCAGCGCTTCCAGCTGAGTGCTCATTGGCGGGTAGACATTCTCATCCGAGCCACTGACTTCGTGCCCGTCTGCCCTCGCCAGAGCGGCCAGCCCACCCATGAAGGTGCCGCAAATCCCCAAAATATGAATTTTCACAACGGTCCCGCTACGCTGCTGATGACGCCAAATGAGATCAGGAACATTATCATGGCGACCGCAAGCCCCTGAGCAAAATTTGTATCCAGAGCGTGGCGCCAGATGTGGGCATCCACTGCGAATGACCATAGAAAAATGACTAGACTCAACAGAACCACGGGCGGCATCGGCTCAGAGCCTGATTGCAGGTTCAGCGGCAAGCTCAGCAAGGTCAGCAAAGCGCTGGTTCCGTAGAGTGCGCTGAGAGTCTGTTCCCAACGGCTGGTTTTTTTCCCCAGGCGAAGAACAACCCAGGTCAGGATCATCGGCAAGCCCGTGGCCAGCAGCAAGATTGTCGTCGGTGACCCGGATGGGCTGCCCAGACTCAGGCTGAAGGCCGCCGCCAGCATGTAGATCGCGAGCGTGGCCAGAAGCACGCTGGGTCCGGCTGGAAGGTCTTGCGGCCCCAGCCGCAGCATGGCGATGCCGAGTAGGCGTTGAATCAGGGTGACCATCGGGAAATCATCTGTGAGCGATACGAACCCAAGGGGCAAAATAGCGCAAATGACGTCGACGGATTCAGATTCGATCGACCGTACACTCGACGTGCGCGGTCAAGATTGCCCGATTCCAGCCCTGGAAGCACGACGTTATCTGGATGAAATGAAGAGCGGGGAGGTGCTTGAAGTGTTAAGCACGGACCCGCTGGCCGAAATGGATCTTCAGATTCTCTGCGACCGTCTTGGGCACGAACTGATCGAAACCCGCATTCAGGGCGGTGAACAGTCGACCCTGATCCGGGTCAATCGATCGCGTCCAGCAGACGCTGACTAACTTCCTCGATCGCTCCCATGCCGTCAACCTGCACCAGCAGGCCGCGGTCCGCGTAATAGCCTGTGACTGGTGCTGTCGCCTGGCGGTAGACGGAGAGACGGTTGCGGACGACTTCTTCAGTGTCATCCGAGCGGCCCTCCTCGGAAGCCCGCTTGGCCAAGCGTTGGACAATCTGTTCCTCGTCCACGGTGAGCGCGACAGCCTGGTCAACGCGCTGTTCAATCCTGGCAAGCACCGTGTCCAGTGCCTCGGCTTGAGCGAGGTTTCGCGGATAGCCATCCAGAATGTAGCCGTTGGCGATGTCAGGCTCGCCCAGGCGCTCCTCGATCAGGCTCAACATGAGTTCATCGGAGACCAGTTCACCGGCATCCATGGCCGCCTTGGCCTGAAGGCCCAGCGGAGTGCCTGCCTTCACCGCGGCCCTGAGGAGGTCGCCGGTAGAAATATGCGGCACATTGATAAGATTTTTCAGGCGCGCGGCCTGGGTCCCCTTGCCCGAACCGGGCGGTCCAAGAAGAACGATACGCATAATGGGCGGTGTCTAGCCTTGCTTTAGATGAACTCCAACAGGCAAAAGTACCCGCGCGGCATGAGGGTGTCAAATCGAAATCACCGGACGTTAGACTGGCACTCCGTTGTCTGAATGGAAATTTACCGAGCTCGCACCATCAATGACCTCATCAAAGCGCCCTAAAAACATCCTTTACGCCCAGTCCGGCGGCGTTACACCGGTGATCAATGCGTCGGCCGCCGGCGTCATTGAAGCCGCCCGGTCCAATCCGCAGGCAATAGGCCGCGTGCTGGCGGGTAGAAACGGCATTCTCGGCGTGCTCCAAGAAAACCTCATCGACACCGCTCAGCTGAGCGAGTCGGAATTGAAGCAGCTGACCGAGACCCCCGGCGGGGTTTTTGGTTCATGCCGGTACAAGCTCAAAAGCCTTGATGAAAGCCGGCGCGAGTACGAGCGGCTCATTGAGGTCTTCCGCGCGCATGAGATCGATGTTTTCCTCTACAACGGCGGGAATGATTCAGCAGACACCGCGTTGAAGGTCTCGCAGATGGCCAAGGAGATGGGTGTGGCGGTCCAGTGCCTCGCCATTCCGAAAACCATCGACAATGATTTGGAGGGCACGGACAATTCGCCCGGATTCGGCTCGGTCGCCAAGTACGTGGCCGTGTCCACGCTGGAGGCCAGTCTGGACGTCCAGTCCATGGCCTCGACGTCCACCAAGGTCTTCATTCTTGAGGTGATGGGGCGGCATGCGGGCTGGATCGCGGCGGCTGCGGGTCTGGCCAAGCGTGAGTCCGAAGATCCGCCGCACGTCATTTTGTTGCCGGAAGTTGCATTTGACGAAGATCGATTTCTGGGTGCGGTGCAGAAGGCGGTTGACGATTACGGCTACTGCACGATCGTGGTCTCAGAGGGCGTTCGAAGCGAAGATGGTCGATTTTTGAGTGACTCGGGTCAGACCGATGCCTTCGGTCATGCTCAACTGGGCGGGGTCGCGCCGGTGGTTGCTTCGATGGTCAAGGCACGCTTGGGTCTGAAGTATCACTGGGCGGTCAGCGACTATCTGCAGCGTTCTGCGCGCCACATTGCCTCGGCGACAGACCTTGAGCACGCCCTCGCAGTCGGGCGATCGGCGGTCGAACTGGCCTTGGCGGGGCACTCGGGCGTACTGGCGGGAATCCAGCGGCTGTCGGACGCACCTTACCGATGGGATGTACAACCCGTGCCGTTAGAGCAGGTTGCCAACCGTGAGAAGAAGATTCCGAAGAACTTTATTTCGCAGGACGGATTCGGGATTACTGAAGCCTGCCGGACCTACCTGCAACCGCTGATTCGCGGGGAGGCTTACCCGGCATTCAGGGCCGATGGCCTACCGGATTTTCTGAAGAAAAATCTGGATTCCGTGCCAGCCAAATTGCCAGTTTTATCGGATTGAAGAGCCCGGTCTTGACTGCTGCCGTCATCCGAAATTAAGAATCCATTAAGCAATGGGCTGGATCAGTGTAAGAAATTGTTTATACTTCGCGAGCAAATCCCTACTTTTCAGGATGCCATAAACCATGTCAGATACACCTAAGAAACTGATTTACCGCAGTTCTTTGCTGGCCGCTGCCATTGCTGCGAGCCTGTACGGAACGCAGGCCTGGTCTCAGGAAGAATCCGAAACCGAAGAAGAAGCGCAGGAAACGTCGGAGGAAGTCACCGACCGCGTGACGGTAACGGGTTCCTTGCTGCGCCGTGACGAATTCACTTCGTCTGCGCCGATTCAGGTGATCACTGCAGACACGCAGGTTCAGCTGGGTCAGGTCGACACCGCTGAGTTCCTGCAAGGATCCAGCATCGCTGCGGGCTCCACCCAGCTCAACAACCAGTTCTCCGGCTTCGTGGTCGAAGGTGGCACGGGTGTCAACTCGCTGTCGCTTCGTGGCCTGGGTGCCCAGCGCACGCTGGTTCTTCTGAATAACCGCCGTCCTGGTCCGGCCGGTACGCGTGGTCAGGTCGGCGCATTTGACCTCAACGTGATTCCGTCCTCAATCGTCCAGCGCGCTGAAATTCTGAAAGATGGCGCATCCTCCATCTATGGTTCTGACGCTGTGGCCGGTGTGGTCAACGTCATCACGCGGCGTTCTGTCGACCGTCCGGAACTGACGGTCAGCACCTCCATGCCGTTTGAGTCTGGCGGTGAGACCTACAGCATCTCCGGGGCTTACGGCTGGAACTTTGATCGCGGCAGCGTCGTGGTTGCCGGTGAGTGGCAGCTTCGCGAAGAGCTGATGACCGCTGACCGTGATTTCCTGAGCTGTCCGCAGGATCTCTTCACGGACCGTCTCGGCAACAGCATCGACCGCGAAGATCGTTCGATTCTGGCGGGAACCTCGCTGAGTGGTTGTAATAATCTGTATGCCAATACAGTCATCGATGCTCTCTTTGGCGACCGGTATATTCCGGCGCCGGATGGTGTGACGATTGGCCTGATTCCCGGCTATCGTCCTCGGGCAAACGGGCGTTACGACGATCCAGGTGGCGTAGCGTTCTATGAAGACGTGCTGAACTTCGATTTCTATTCGGAAAGCGCGATCAACCGCCAAGAACGCACCAGCATCTACGCCTCTTCAGATGTGTCATTGGATCTGTTTGGTGGAACGCAGTGGAACACCGAGTGGTTGTTCAACCGTCGTGAGACCGAAGCGACCGGATGGCGTCAGTTCTTCCCGCTGACCGGCGGGGCAACTTCGCTGATCCCGTCTTTCTCCTACGCAAACAACCCGGACTTCGTGACACCTGTTCCGTCGGGTCTGGCGCAGCCTGTGATTCCCTACCCGTCTAACGGCAGCGTCCAGGTCGACTATATCTATGTTGCGACCGGACTCGAGGGTGACCTGCCATTTGGTGATAACTGGGCTTGGGCGTTCGACATGTCCTACACCTACTCGGACGGTGACTACTCGCGGAACTCCATCGTGGCCTCACGTTCTGGTGACGTCCGTTTCAGTGACGATGCGCCGGTGCTTGACTACTTCAGCCCCGGCATCCTGAGCGGTGCTGACATGGACCAGCTGGTTGCCGCAATCGGTGCAACCAACAAGGGCAACACCGTCTATGACCAGTTCGTTGCAACGGCTGTCGCGACCGGTGACCTGCTGGAGCTTCCGGCCGGCACCGTCGGTCTGGCTGTGGGTGCTGAGTATCGTTCGTTCAGCATTGACGATCAGCCCAGTGAGCTGTCGATCAACGGCGATCTCTGGGGCGAGTCCTCTGCGCTGGTGACCAAGGGCGATGACTCGGTCTCTGAGATTTTTGCTGAAGTTGAGGTCCCGCTGCTGGCAGGTCTGCCTTTTGCCGAGTTCATCACGCTGAACGGCTCGGTGCGAGCATTCGACTATGACTCAGCTGGTTCCGACTCGGTCTGGAAAGTCGGCCTGAACTGGCAGGTCAACCCCAGCCTGCGTCTGCGCGCCACCGAAGGCACCTCTTACCGTGCCCCAGGGCTGTTTGAGTTGTTCCTCGGTGACCAAACGGCGTTCGTCGGTCAGACCGCGATTGATCCCTGTATCGATTGGGGAGAAAGCACCAATGACAATCTGCGTGCCAACTGTGCCGCTGATGGTCTCCCGGCTGATTGGGCTGGTGGCCCCTCCTCTGCAACGATCATCTCGGGCGGTGGTGCTGGTGTTCTGGAGTCCGAAACCTCTGAAGCTCGGACCGCCGGGTTCATCTTTACCCCGACCTTCATGGACGTGAGCATCGCGGTTGATTACTTCGAAATTGAAGTGAACGATCAGATCGGTCAGCTGGGTGGCGCTGCCATCCTCTTCGGTTGCTACACGGCTGATAACTTCCCGAATGCCTTCTGTGACCTGTTTGATCGCAATCCGGACGATGGCAGCACCTCGGCGCTGCAGATCGATACGGTGCGGGATTCTTACATCAACATCAACCAACAGAGCACGAAGGGTGTGGACATGACGGTCCGCTACGATCGTGGCTTCACGTTCGGTGATCTGCTGTTTGAAGCTAACGGTACCTGGGTGTTTGAAGACATCGTTGAGCTGTTCGATCCGTCACTGGAGTCAGGCTTCGATACCAACGATCAGAACGCAACGATTGGTCGTCCGAAGTTCGTCGCCAACGGCCGCTTTGCATTCGAGCGCGGAGACTGGACCTACACCTGGGGTCTGGACTACGTGCGGCGCACCTCTGAGGAGCGCTTCATCGATGCCGAAACGACCTACTTCGGTTTCCCGACTGCGGTTCGTGACATCGTGGCAGAAGATCGTCTGTACCACAGCATCTCGGTGTTCTACGAGCAGCCGAAGTGGAGCGTACTGGTGGGTATTAGCAACCTGCTTGACGACGAGCCGCCGGTTGTCTCCTCTGGCGCTGCCACACGTCGCGGGAACATCCCGATCAACGCAACCCAGTATGACCTGCGTGGACGGACGGCGTTCGCTCGTTTGAACTACCGTTTCTGATACAACAATAATCAAGCAAGACCCTTCAAGCGGCGCCTCATCAGGCGCCGCTTTTTTATGCGCGATCTAAGTCGCTTTTGGTCGCGGGAAAACTGAAGTGCTAAGTGACCGGCCAGAGATTTCATGGGGAGGCTGACGATTGAGAGCCCGCCGGAATGCAAGACTTGCAGCGCCAGCTGAAATCTGTTGCGGCCAAAGCCAATCGCGGATCATGATCGGAGGGGCCAGGTCAATCGGGCGATGTGATCGACCGAATGGAAAGCTCAGGCCCGCTGAATATGAATGCTCTGGTCATTTGCAATCGTGACCGAGGTGACGAGGGCAGGCATGCAGATGCCGCTTTCAAAGCGCTCTTTCCGGCTGCTCCAAATGACACAGGCCTCGACGGGAAGTGGGGAATGGCCAATGTGATGACTGGCAATATCTGAAGCCGTTCCGAATGCTCAGGCCGGCGGCGAAGGGCTTGGTGAGGAAGCCCTGCGTTGGCTGAGCCGCTGTCGATGGGACGCTGCCCCGATAGTTTTCTAATCTGTCGTCTCCAGAAGCACATCAATGAAAAGCTCCGGTACAACGACGTGAGTGTGGCTTCTTGGGGACGCAAGCATTGGCTGGATGATTCGGGATGTCTGCTTCTTCGGGGTAAGGTCAAACTCCGAGTTCTACTTTAGACACACCAAGAAAAAGGCCCGCCAGTTGGCGGGCCTGTTGTGTTCAGCATATACGGGTCAGGTTCAGCTCGTCCCTGCCTGCAACCCGCAGCTTTGACCCAGATAACGTTCGATCAGCGCCAGCGTCTCGCGATGGTGGCGCGGATACCAGGGCAGACTGTGGGGCATGTCGTCGATGATGACCAACTCAGAGCGAACCTTGTTCTGGACCGCGTTATGGAAGTTTTCTGCATGCCACGATGGCGTGCGCACGTCCCGGTCTCCGACATAGAGCAGGATTGGAATATTGGCGTCATTGATGGCCTGCATGGGGTCCAGACCGGTCACGGTCTGACCCTGCAGGATTCTCTGCAGGCGGTTGTCGCTCCAGCTGTTGCCCAGTCGAGCCAGATCGGCCACCGGCGCACCGGCCAGCGCACACTGATACGGGCTGTTCTGACGAACGGTTGCCGCGACCGCGGCAAATCCACCATAGGAATAGCCGAAGATGGCAATCCGGTCAGGGTCGGCAATGCCTTCCTCAACCAGCCAGGCGGCCCCATCGTCCTTGTCGTCCTGCATGGCCAGACCCCACTGACGGTCACCAGCCAGCCAGAGTTCGCGTCCCAGGCCGGCTGAGCCGCGGTACTGGGGTCGAAGCACGGCGTAGCCGCGTGAGGTCAGAAACGGCACCCAACCCGATGAGTCCCAGCCCATCACGTCGCGCGACCACGGGCCGCCGTGCGGGTGGATGATGGTGGGCAGTGGGCCGTCTTCCTTGGTCCAGCCGACTGGCAAATCCAGAATCGCGGGAATCTTCAGGCCATCCCGCGCCTCATAGGTCACCCAACGCTGCTCGCCGATCTGCTCCGGGTCGATCCACGGACGCGAGTTGCCCAGCGTCATGACGCGCTGGCGATCGATCAACAAATGGTAGGTGGTCGGGTGACGGTGGCTGCCTGTCGTAAAGAGCACCCGGGACATGTCGTCGTTGTAGCCGGTAATCGAAACACTCTGTCCGGAGAAGGCGTTTTCCAGGCCCTGCTGGATGCCGGCCATGGCCGGGTCGGTGTAGACCGTCTCAAATCCGCCGCCGGCAATGGTGAAGCCCAGGATCTGGTTGAAGTTGCTGGGGCGCGAGCCCAGGATGATGCTGCCGATGCTGAATTCCGGATGGGCAACCAGCGGTTCAGCGTCAAATGCGCGGGTCTTGGGGTCGTACATCCAGGCTTCGACCCGATCAGAAAACAGGTCGGTCAGTACGTAGAACTTCCCGGTGGCTTCGTCCATTCCGACGATGCTGACGGTGTAGCGCTCACTCAACGGCCGGCTCAGTGGTTCGTGAACGTCAAACTCGCCGGTGTCCGCGTTCCGGATCAGCACCTGCTGTATGAACTCGTTGCTGCCGTCTGGTTCGATCTGGCTGCGGGTCAGCAGTTCGCCGTTGCGCGGGTTGAAAAGCCCCGGCGCGGCGCGGCCGCTGGCGCTGAGCAGCATCTCGGTATCACCGGTCCGAACGTTGTAGAGGTAGAAGTTGGACTGGAAGGTCAGGCTATTGAGCTGGCTGATAATGACGTTTTCCGGATCCAGCGGCAGACTGTTGACGAGCGATGCAGAGCCGGCAATCTCCAGGCATCTTTGCGTGTCCTGGCTGACACCCAGGCGTCGGGTATTGTCGGCGAAGGCTTCTTCGAAGTCGCTGTGTTCGACGTCGGTCAGGTAGGGCTTGACGATGAATGTGGCCTCTGCCCCGGTGGCCCGGCCTTCACCGCAGCCGCCCAGCCGTCCGGTCCACTCCTGACGGCCGAAAACCAGCAGCTTATCGGCCTTCAGCGCATTGGCCGCGATGAACTTCATCCGGTCCCCCGACGGGGTAATGACCGGACCACGGTCGAGATCGTCCAGATCCCAGGTGGCCAGCGCGGTGTCTTCGTTGTTCGAGCCAGGCGCGGCAATCAGGGCCACAAGGTTCTCGCCATCCGCGCTCATCGAAACCGACTGGATGTTGGGTACCTTGGCGAAACTGTCGATTGGAATGGGGTTGGCGACTGCGGTAGTCGAGATGACCCCCGCCAGTCCGGCCAAAGCCAGAAAAGTCAACGCAGAACGAATCACAGTGATGATCTCCTTGGAGAGTTTTCGTAATAAAGTTACGGGAAAATAATACGCCGATAGGGTATCCCAAAGCATCACGCTGATGCGACACCTCATAATGACCGATTGAAACTCCCTGCCGTTCAGGCTAGCCTTGCCGGCTTCAGGCGCCGCGCGGCCCCGATCTCCGTCCATCACTGGAAGTTTAATGACATCCAAGCTCAATGCATTGAATGAATGGGTCGCCCAGGTGGCGGCGCACACGCAGGCCCAGCAGATTCACTGGTGCAACGGTTCAGACACTGAGTACAAGCAGCTGATCGAGTTGATGCTCGAAAACGGTGATCTGGTGGCACTCAATCAGGAAACCCACCCCAACTGCTACCTGCATCGATCAGATCCTGACGACGTTGCCCGGGTCGAGCACCTGACCTATGTTTGCACGCCAGACGAGGAAGATGCTGGCCCGAACAACAATTGGATGGATCCGGTTGAGGCCCATGCATTGATGGATGATTTGTTCGCCGGGGCCATGGCAGGCCGGACGCTGTACGTGGTGCCGTACTGCATGGGACCGGTGGATTCGCCATTTTCGCGCTGCGGCGTGGAAATTACGGACAGTCCCTATGTTGTCGCGAACATGCGACTGATGACCCGCATGGGCAGCGCGGCGTTAGCCCGAATCGAGCGCGATGGACGCTTTGTCAGAGGTCTGCACTCAACCGGCGAACTCGATCCGGAACGGCGTTTCATCATGCATTTCCCTGAAGAGCTGAGCATTCAGAGCTTCGGGTCGGGCTACGGTGGTAACGCTTTGCTCGGCAAGAAATGCCATGCTTTGCGGATTGCCAGTTTCCAGGCCCGACAGGAAGGCTGGCTGGCCGAGCACATGTTGATTGTCGGGATTCAGAACCCCGCTGGTGAGGTCCGCTACGTGGCCGCAGCTTTCCCTTCGGCGTGCGGAAAGACCAATATGGCGATGCTGATTCCGCCTGAGCCGTATCGGGAAGCCGGCTGGAAGGTCTGGACCCTGGGCGATGATATTTGCTGGCTACATCCGGGTGAGGACGGACGGCTGTACGCCATCAACCCCGAGGCGGGATTCTTTGGTGTTGCGCCCGGGACCAGCGAGTCGACCAATCCGAACGCGCTGAAGATGTTGCATCGGGATGCGATCTTCACCAACGTGGCGGTCACCGACGATAACCAGCCCTGGTGGGAGGGTCTTGATGATCGGGTGCCCGCCCTGGACTGGCGTGGGCGCCCCTATGACCCGGCCAACGGGCCGGCTGCTCATCCGAATTCAAGATTCACGGCGGCGATTCAGGCCTGCCCCACCTACTCGGAGCAAGCAGAGAATCCAGCCGGCGTGCCGATTGAAGCAATCATCTTTGGCGGACGTCGGGCACAGCTTGCGCCTCTGGTCCTTCAGGCACGGGATTGGGAGCACGGAGTGCTTGTCGGTGCGGCGATGGCGTCCGAAACCACGGCAGCCGCGGCAGGGCAGGTCGGCGTGGTGCGCCGCGATCCGATGGCCATGAAGCCATTTGGCGGCTATCACTTCGGGGACTACTGGCAGCACTGGCTCAACGTCGGTCAGCGCTTGGACCACCCGCCGGCGATTTTTCAGGTCAACTGGTTCCGCCGGGATGAGAATGGCCGCTTTATCTGGCCGGGCTTCGGCGATAACTTGCGCGTGCTGGCCTGGATTTTCGATCGCTGCCGCGGCGAAGGTGCCCGCAGAGAAACACCGATTGGTTCGCTCCCTGCCACCGACGCGATTGATCTTGCAGGTCTTGAAGCGGCGCCCGATATGGAAACGCTTTTGGCGTTTGATGCCGATGGATGGCGGCAGGAACTGAGTGAAATGGCCGTGTTTCTGGAAAAGTTCGAGCCCCGGGTCCCCGAGGCTTTGCACCGCCAACTAGCCCAGA
>JAZBPR010000036.1:0-5028 GCA_036351735.1 Wenzhouxiangella sp.
CCATGGGTCGATACTATGCGTTGGCCGACGGAGAACCAGAGGCAGTGGCCACGGCGCTGGAAACCCATTACCTGCCGCGTCACGCAGGTGATGAGCTTCCGCCAGACCCGGCCGGTCGGGTTCTGGCGCTGGCTGACCGGCTGGACACCCTGCTTGGGGTGTTCGCTGCTGGACAGAAACCCAAGGGTGGTAAGGATCCGTTCGCGTTGAGACGGGCAGCGTTAGGTGTGGTTCGAATTCTGGCCGCATCCGGTGTAGAAACCAGCATTCGTTCGTTGCTTGACCGGGTCCTCGAGGTTTTCGAGACCGAGACTGGGCATGACTTGTCGTTCGGGCCGGAACTGGTCGATGAAGTGAGCAGGTTTATCGAAGAACGGCTGCGCTCCTTCCTGGCCGACGAGGGTATTGAGACCAACACCTTCAATGCCGCTGCCGTCAGCCATGATGGCGGGGTCACCGAATTCGTCGCGCGAGCAAAAGCCGTCCAGCTTTTTGCAGAGGATCCGAGCGCTGACAGCCTGATTGCAGCGAACAAACGAATTGCAAACCTCCTCAAGCAGGCCGGCCAACAGGATTTGGGTGCCATCAAGACTGATTTGCTGGTGGACCCGGCGGAGAAAACCTTGTTTGAAGCCATTGGCGGTATTGCCCAGAAACTGGATGTGGTTTTGGCACAGAAAGACTACCCTCTGGCCTTGACAGAACTGGCGCAACTCAAGACACCGATCGATCGATTTTTCGACGAGGTCATGGTGATGGTGGATGATGCCTCACTGCGGGCGAATCGTTTGGCCTTGCTCAGCGCGCTGCGGAAAGAGTTCCTGCGGGTCGCTGATGTCGCCCGTCTGGGTCGCTAGGCATGTCAAGGTTGGCCCCGGTCCTTGTCCAGCGAGGCCTGCTCCTTGACCACCGGCGCGAACCGGACCCGGATCGCATCGCTGAACTCGTGGCCTTTCAGCGCGACGGCCACAAAGTTTTGCTGCTTGCCCGCCAGCCACAGCGCTGGCGTCCGACACTGAACTCAATGGATGCGGATCTGGGACTCCAGCAGATACTGCATCAGGCGTTCCGCCGGGCGGGTGCTGAGCTGGATGGCGCACTGTATCTGGCAACAGGCCTGTTCGCCCGACGCCAAAGCCGCACGGATGATCTCGCTCGGGCGGCCAGGCGTTACGGCGTAGACAGCGGCCAATTAACTGCCATCAGTGCCGATGAAACGCTGTTGGAAAGCATCGTCCAGTCCGGCGGACGAGCACTTTGCGTAGGGTCGGCTAAAGTCCCAGGATCCAGCCCGTATCCTGATCTGCGTTCGGCATTAATGGCCATTGACTAACGATCGGGATCGACTGGAGCAGGTTTTGCTGGGCCATTGCGCTCCCGGCACAGTTCGTGCCACGCTGGACGCCCACGCCGGGACCTTGCGGAAACACGGCAACCACGATCGATGGCGCGCACATCTTCAGGCGTTAAATCCGATCGATCCGGGCTGGCAGATTGAACGCGGCCGGCTGGTTGCGGCAAAGTCTTTTGATCAGCCGGAGTCAGCCCGCGGGCATCTGCAAGCCTTGATTCCCTGGCGGAAAGGCCCCTTGCGATTGGGTGGGGTCAATATCGACACCGAGTGGCGGTCAGACTGGAAATGGAAACGGGTCCAACCTCACGTGCAGCTGAGCGGCGCCCGGGTTTTGGACGTGGGTTCCGGGAACGGCTATTTTGGCTGGCAAATGCTGGCTTCAGGCGCCGCCCAGGTCATTGGCTGTGATCCAACGCCACTATTCGTTTTGCAGCACGAACTGATCAGCGTCTGCGCGGGAGCCGCCGACAATTATCTGTTTGCGCTGCGATTCGAGGATCTGCCCGAAGAGTTGGCTGGCTTCGACGCGGTGTTTTCCATGGGAGTCTTGTATCACCGTCGTGATCCTCTGGATCATTTACGTCGCTTGTTTGTGCGCCTGAGTCCGTCAGGAACTCTGATCGTGGAAACACTGATCGTGCCCGGCGACGATATGCGGCTCATACCAACCCCTGACCGCTATGCCGGGATGCGCAACGTGCATGGGCTGCCGACTTTGGCCTTGCTGATGTCCTGGCTCCGCGAGGCGGGTTTTGAATCGGTCTGTTGCGTAGACCACACGCCGACGACCGTGGGCGAACAGCGCCGAACCGACTGGATGCCCTACCACTCTCTTGAACAGGCGCTTGATCCGGAAAACGCTTCGCTCACAAAGGAGGGTCTGCCGGCACCGGTCAGGGCCGTTTGTCTGGCGCGCCGGCCGAGTCTGTCTTCAAACGCATGATCTGCTGATATCCTGCTGTTGGCATGATCAAGCAAGCGCTCATCACCTTACTGGTTGCCCTGATTGTCATTATCGTGGCCAGGGCCAAGCGTGCCCGTGAAACTGTGCGGGCGGGTGGTGGCGACGCTCAGGCCAACGACGAGGCTTGGTATCAATCCACTACCGCGATCGTTGGATTCATCTTTGCCGGCATCGTCATCCTCTCCACGGCAGGGGTGACCTGGTTGCGCTACCAGCACGCCAACGAAGTGGTGCGGGTGGAGGTCGTCGAGCCGGCATCGGGTAGCCGCTCCGTCTATCAGGTTCGGCGCAAGGACCTTGGAGAGCGCGAGTTCAGAACGGTCGATGGCCGCCAGATTTTTCTGGGATCAGGCGATCGAGTCGAACGGGTGGATTAGAAGATCCCGAGGATTCCTGCCATCACCACAAGGATGAGCAGCGGCGTGACGACTCGGGTCAGCCATAACCAGGCCTTGAAGGTCCAGTCAGGCATCTTTTCATCGAGCTCTTCACGGGTGATCTGACTCGACAATACCCATCCGGCAAAGATGGCGGTCAGCAATCCTCCGATCGGGAGCATGACATCGGCGGCTACAAATTCGATGGCATCCATGATCGATTTGTCGCCGATCTTGACCGACGACCAGATGTTGAACGAGAACACCGAGGCTAGTCCAAGAAGCCAGCCGAGGCCCGCAACCAGCAAGGCGGCAGTCCTGCGTGAAAACTCCGTGGCTTCAACCAGATAAGCGACCGCGGGCTCCATAAGAGAAATGGAACTGGTCCAGGCGGCAACTGAAAGCAGCAGGAAAAACGCCATGCCATAGGCGATGCCCATAGGCATTTCTGCGAAAGCCAGGGGAAGCGAGGTAAAGATCAGTCCCGCACCTCCACTGCCTGGATCGATGCCGAAGGCGATGATGATCGGAAAAATCGCCAGGCCGGCGATCAGGGCAACGGCCGTGTCGGAGATCGCAACCGCGGTTCCAACTTTGGGGACGTCAACATGTGCCGGCAGGTAAGCGCCGTAAGTCATGATCGCGCACATGCCAAGGCTCAGCGTAAAGAATGCCTGGCCCATGGCGGTCACAATCATGGTCCCGGATAGCTGCGACCAGTCCGGACGGAACATGAACGCCGCACCTTCTAGGAAATGACCTGTGCTCACACCGTAAATCAGCAGGATCAGCAGCAAGACAAAAAGCACGGGCATCAGAATGCCAACGGCCCGTTCCAGCCCTTTTTCCACCCCAAGCGCGACCACCCCAACCGTCATCACCATGAAGATGCCGTGCCAGAAGGTGAGCTCCCCAGCATTGGCCAGCAGGGCTGTGAACGTCGCCCCGGGGTCGGTAATGCCAGGTGCGCCGAACAATTGCTTCAAATAGAGAAATCCGTAGTGGAGGGTCCAACCGGCGACCACCGAGTAGAAGGACAGAATCAAAAAGCCGGCAAGAATGCCCAGGAACCCGAGCCCCATCCATGCCCGAGATGCTTTCACATCGTCTGCGAGTTCTCGCATCGAATTGACGGGACTCATTCGGCCGCGCCTTCCGATCACGATTTCCGAGAACATCACCGGAAGGCCCACCAGCGCGATACAGATCAGGTACACCAGCACAAAGGCGCCGCCGCCGTTTTCTGATGTGATGTAGGGAAAGCGCCAGATATTGCCCAAGCCCACAGCGGAACCGGTTGCTGCGAGCACGAATGCAAGTCGGGAGGACCACATCCCGTGAATGGAGGAGGTTTTCATGATTGGCGTTGGGGTTGATTGCCCGAATCGTTGTTGTCACCAGCCCGCAATTGTGCTTCAAGCGGCCCGGCGGCGCAAATTGATCAGCCCAGAACGGACGCTTCGGCTTTTTTTGGAATTCGGCAAGAGCCGAGCTTTAGATTCCAATAGTGTGAAGCAGCGAGCAGGACCCCCGCGCTCAAAGTCACCAGCCCCATCCACTGGTTGGCAAAGTGAAGAGACGTGGTTACGACCAAAGTCATCATGCTCAGTGACACGGCCGCCAGCACCCCGGGGCCGAATCGTCTGTGATGCCTCCAACCGGTGAACATTGCGATGATGACCAGCACCCAGGCGATCGCCAGCAACCCCCACTCCATCCAGATCAGCTTCTCCCACAATCCCATTTCCCAGTACTTACGTTTCATCCAGAGCGTAGGGTAGAGAATAAAGAGCAGAGAGAGACCCGCGCAGTGCACACCACAGCCTGCGGCAACGAACATACCCAGTCGGTCTGCCCATCGCGGTTGCTGTGTGATTGAGGCGGAGTGCGTCATTGTTATAAGATAACACGGCTGCGTGTTTGATCCGTCCACACTGGAGAAACTTTAATGATCCGAAGCAGTTTTTTGGCTGCACTCTTTCTTTTGCTGACAGGCCCGGGCGTGGCGCTAGCCCAGATCGAGAGACAGCATGACGTCCACGTGCACGGCACGGCAACGGGAAACCTTGCGATAGACGGGGAAGTCTTGCGCCTGGAGCTGGAGATCCCGGGCATCAACCTGGTCGGTTTTGAGCACGCTCCGACGGACGAGAATCAGCAAGCTGCCCTGGACCAAACCGTCGATTTCCTCCGATCGGCCGAGTGGCTTGCAGCTGACCCTCAGGGGCAATGCGAAATCGCTACCGTCAGCGCACACACCCATGGGTTTGACGGTGGGAATGGTCACCAACATCATGATGACCACGAGCACCACGAGCACCACGAGCACCACG
>JAZBPR010000037.1:0-14889 GCA_036351735.1 Wenzhouxiangella sp.
CATTTGGTTCAAACTCTCACGGCGCATCATCAGCCACAAGACCAGCAGCAAGGCCGGGATTCCCAAAGCCGATGCATAAAAGAAGAAAAACACATAGCCTGCCTGATCGACAATCCAACCCGACGGCCCGCCAATGAACTTTCCGGGTAACGTCATGAAAGAACTGAACAGTGCGTACTGGGTTGCCGTGTATCGGCGAGAGACCAGACTCGACAGGAACGCGATAAACACGGTTGCCGAAAAGCCATTGGCGAAATTGTCCGCGCCGATCGTGATAAAGAGGGCGGGGATGTTGTAGCCGACGCTGGCCAGCCAGGCGAAAACCAGATTCGTGATCGCGACCAGAAGGGCGCCGGCCAGCAACATCGGCAGAATCCCGTATCGGGCCACAAGCACGCCGCCGACCATGCCGCCAAACAAGGTCATGAAAATCCCGAAGACCTTCGTGACACTGGCAATTTCTGAAAGACTGAAACCGAGATCGATATAAAGCGGGTTGGCCATGGCGGCCATCGACAAGTCGCTGACTTTGTACAGTCCGATCAGCGCCAGAACAGGCAACGCCAGCCAGCCAAACCGCTGCATAAAATCCTTGAAGGGAGCGACCACCGACCCGACGATCCAGGCACCCGCCTCCTGACGCCAACCAAGCGTCTGGGTCTTTGCCCGGAACGCTTGGACAAGGGGGTCTGCTTCAATATCCAGACGCTCGGGCGACGACGGTTCAGGCGACAGCAAGACCGCCCACATGCCGACGCTCATTGACAAGGCCATCGCCAGATAAGCCGCCGTCCAACTGAAAAAGTCAGCAATGTATAGCGCCCCGGCACCAGCCATCAGAATGGCCAGCCGGTAGCCGATCACGTAAGTGCTGGCCAGAGCTGCCTGATACTCATCGGCATCAGACTCAATCCGAAACGCATCAATGGTGATGTCCTGCGTGGCCGAGCAGAACGCGACCAGCAGGGCCAGAAGCGCCATAACGGTCAGTCCCTCACTCGGGTCGGTCAGCGCCATGGCGATCAGGCCGGCGGCAATACCGATCTGAGCAAGCAACATCCAAGAACGACGCTGTCCAAGCAGTGCGGTGAGCATCGGCAACGGCACGCGGTCGACGACCGGCGCCCAAAGCACCTTGATGGAATACGTGGTGCCGATCCAGGCGAAAAACCCGATCGCGGTGCGCGAGATATCGTAATCCCGCAGCCAGGCCGTCAGCGTGGTGAAAACCAGCAGGAAAGGCAGGCCCGCCGAGAAGCCAAACAACAACATGCGCACCACGCTGGGCCGGGTGTAGACAGCCCAGGCCTCGCGCCAGGTCCGGCGCCGGGCGGTTTGATCAATCGGCATACTCAAGCGTCAGCGGCGCGTGGTCGGAAAACCTCGTATCGACGTAGATTTCGGCGCCGCGGACTCGGTCCTTCAAACTTTTCGAGACGACGTGGTAGTCGATGCGCCATCCAACGTTGTTGTCCCAGGCCCGTCCGCGGTTCGACCACCAGGTATATCGATCGGGATTCGGATCGACCTCCCGAAAAGCATCCACCAGGCCCACCGGCCCGAAAACCTCGTCCAGCCAGGCCCGTTCTTCCGGCAGGAACCCAGAGTTTTTCTGATTGGACTTCCAGTTTTTAAGATCGATTTCCTTGTGGGCGATGTTCCAGTCGCCGCAAATCACGTAGTCACGGCCATCGGCGGCCAGCTTCTCCAGCATGGGCTTGAAATGGTCCATGCAGCGGTACTTGAACTGCTGCCGCTCGTCCTTCGATGTTCCAGAAGGCAGATATAGCGAAACCACGCTCAAATTTCCAAAATCGGCCTGCAGCCAGCGGCCCTCGCGGTCAAACTCATCCCAACCCAAGCCATAGTGCACCTTGTCGGGCTGGCGTTTGGCGTATAGCGCAACTCCAGAGTATCCCTTCTTCTCCGCGTCATGATAAAAACAGTGGTAGCCAGCTGGGAAAAACGCTCGATCCGTCAACTGAGGCAGCTGGGCCTTGGTCTCCTGGATACAGACAAAGTCGGCATTCTGGGAGGGCAACCAGTCGAAAAAACCCTTGCGGGCTGCCGCCCGAATTCCGTTGGCGTTCAGCGAGATGATGCGCATAGGGAAGCCGTACTGATGATCGTGGATGTCTATGGTAACGCCGGCGAGCAGGCATCAGGTTCGGCGATCACCCCATGTGAATTGGAATCTTCAGGCAACCACCCGCTAGAATGCCCGTCATGCCTGCACCATGGACAAAGCAATTCCTGGAACTGGCCGTGGCCTGCCAGGCCCTGCGGTTCGGCCGATTCACCCTGAAGTCCGGGCGCGACAGCCCGTATTTTTTTAATGCAGGCGCCTTCTGCGACGGGCAAAGCCTGCATGTTCTGGCCAAGAGCTATGCCGACGCGATTGCTGCTAGCCAGATTGAATTCGATATCGTTTTCGGCCCCGCCTACAAAGGCATTCCTCTAGCTGCGCTGGTTGTAGACCATCTTTTCGAGCGCCACGGCATCAACGCAGGGTTCACCTACAACCGGAAGGAAGCCAAGCAGCATGGTGAAGGCGGTCAGACGGTTGGTTGCGCACTTAAGGGGCGCGTCTTGCTGGTCGACGACGTCATCACAGCCGGCACCGCCATCGGGGAGTCGCTCGAGCTGATTCGGTCTGCGGGCGCACAACCCGTGGGTATTGCGGTCGCGCTCGATCGTCAGGAAAGAGGACAAAGTGAGCAATCTGCGGTCCAAATGCTTGAAGCTCAGGGTTTGGAAGTGATCTGCCTGGCCGGCCTGAACGATCTGGTTGCCTGGTTGGGCGAGGCAGGACAGGACGGACCAACCCTTGAAAGCATGATTGAATATCGACAGCAGTACGGGGTCTGACACGATGCGCTACGTCTTAACACTCATAATGATTGGCTGGCTGATGACGCAAGTCGCGCTGGCCCAAAGCGTTTTCCGGTGGACCGATGAAGAGGGACAGGTTCACTACGGACACGCGGTTCCCGCCGAACACCGCCATCGCGGCTACGAACGCCTGGCACCGGATGGGCGAGTGCTTGAGCGCGTTGACCGCGCGCTCAGCCCCGAAGAACGCGCCGAGGAAGCCAGACGTCGCGAGGAACAGGCCGAACTCGAAGAACTCAGGGCGAATCAGGCACTCATCGACCGACGTCTGCTGGCCAGTTATAGAACCGTTGCCGATATCGAAGCCACCAGGGAGACACGCCTTAATAGCCTGCAGAGTCAGCAGAACACGCTGGAACGCTCTCTCCAACTGTCCCGAGAGCGTTTTGAAGAGATGGTTGGTCGCGCCGGTCAGCAGGATCGTGCTGACGAACCACTTTCTCCGGCGCTGGAATCAGCGATTACCGAAGCCCAGACCGAGATTCGTCGGTTAAGCGAGGCGATTGAAGAGATTGAGCAGCGAAAAATCGCCGTTGAAGAAGGTTTCGATGCCGAGGTCGAGCGATTCCGCGAGCTGAAAAAGATCGACGACTGACGTGGAAGCCTACACGCGCTGTCCATCCTGTGACGCGACCTATCAGCTCGAAGTGCATGAACTGGCCGAAGCAGCCGGCGTGGTTCGATGCAGCAACTGCGGAAAGACCTTCAACTCTCTGGCCCAACTTTTCGAATTCCGGCCGGACGAACAGGATCAACCGCTTCGCGGCGGCGGCATGCCGCCACTGCTGAAGCATCGCATTTATCTGCAACATGAAATTCCGGGGCTTGACGAAGCAGCGCTCGACGAACTGACACCTCCGCAGGCATCATCGGAGCAGGAATCAACAGATAGTCCAGAGGGCCCCGTCCTTCCCGCGCCACCTCCCGATCGAAGCTGGATCTGGGGCGCGGTTGCGGTAGTGCTTTTGCTCGGCCTTGTTGGACAGGCGGTGTGGCTTTTCGAAATGCCCGAACGGCTTTACAACTTGGAGGCGAGCGATACCGCGGCTCCGCAGGATGCCATTGCGTTGATCGCCCGGGATCTCCACGCCCACCCTTCCATGGACGGCGCAGTCATCATCAGCGCGACGTTGCGTAACCGGATATCGACGTCCATCAAGCTACCGCTCATCGAGCTCAGAATGTACGACAGCACCAATCAGGTGCTGGGTGCGCGCAGGTTCCTGCCAGAGGACTACCTGCCAGCCGGCCGCATGCAGACCTCGTCGCTGTCACCCGGCGAAGATCTACCTATCATCCTGGAAGTCTTGGTGACCGGCTCTCAACCTGCCGGTTTCGAGTTCCTGTACTTCGAGAACATCTGATCAAGCCTCAACCCAAAGCGGCAGCGTCAAGACCGGCGGATGTGCTATCTTTTGTCGCCCCTTAAAGGCGCCTGCAGGCGCAGATTTTGGACTCTCGAGGGAACAGATGGGAAAACTCAACGGCTCCGGCCCTCAACTGCGCCAGCTTGTCCGTTCTACGGTTGAGCAGTATCTCCATGATATGGGCGATACGCCACCTGACAATCTCCACGACGTGCTGATCAGCGAAATTGAAAAGCCGCTCATCGAAACTGTTCTTGCGCAGACCGCAGGCAACCAGTCGAAGAGTGCCCAAATCCTCGGAATTACCCGCGCGACGCTGCGCAACAGAATTCAACGCTACCAGATCGATTTGCCGTCCTGATGACGCGACAACCCACTGCGCTGTTGAGCGTTTCTGACAAGCGCGGCATCACTGAACTCGGGCGAGCGCTGGTCCATCATGGCTGGCGGATTCTCACGACCGGTGGTACGGCCAAAGCACTCAGCGATGACGGCATCCCTGTCACCGAGGTGGCTGCACATACTGGTTTTCCGGAGATCATGGATGGTCGGGTCAAGACCCTGCACCCGAAAATCCACGGCGGATTGTTAGCCCGTCGGGGACTGGACGAACCTGCGATGGCTGAAAACGGCATCGACCCTATCGACCTGCTGGCCGTCAACCTCTACCCATTCGTCTCTACCGTTTCCCGGGAGGGCTGTACGCTGGCCGAGGGCATCGAACAGATTGATGTTGGCGGCCCGGCGATGCTGCGCGCGGCTGCCAAAAACCACTCGGATGTCTGCGTGGTCTGTGATCCGGACGACTATGCCTCGGTCATCCAGGCCCTGCCCCAAACCCTCGACCTCGAAACACGACGAGCGTTGGCGGTGAAGGCTTTTGCCCATACCGCCGCCTATGACGCTCAGATCAGCCAATGGCTTGAGCAGCAGACCCGCAGCGGTGACTTGCCGCGGCTGATCGATCTGAATCTTGCACATGTCGAAACATTGCGATACGGGGAAAACCCGCACCAGGCTGCCGGTGTGTACCTGCGCCGTGAACCGAACAAAGGAGGCTTGGCCAGCGCGCGACCCCTGCAGGGTAAAGCGCTGTCTTACAACAATCTACTTGATGCAGATGCCGCTCAGAGGGCGCTGACCAACCTGTCGAGTGACGAGTCAGCGTGCGTCATCATCAAGCATGGGAATCCCTGTGGCGCCGCTCTGGCAGACAATGCTGAAAAGGCTTACGCGCGTGCATTGGCCTGCGATCCAACTTCTGCCTTCGGTGGCATCATCGCCTTCAACCGGGAGGTCGATCAATCGCTGGCTCGCCGCCTCACTGAACGCTTCGTTGAGCTTGTCCTGGCACCGGCCGTCACGCAAGACGCGCTTGCAGTCTTTTCTACCAAACCGAATCTGCGAGTGATTGCCGTAGCCCCGTTCGCCGCTCCGGCGCTGGAGCTTCGCGGCATTGACGGCGGCTGGCTGGTGCAGGAGACCGACTATGCAACAATTGACGAATCCGACTGGAAAGTGGTGACCGAGCGCCAACCCACCGCCGCTGAGCGCGCGGATATGCGGTTTGCCTGGTCGGTCGCGCGCTCGGTGAAGTCCAACGCCATTGTTTATGCGCACAACTTGAGCACGCTGGGCATTGGCGCCGGGCAGATGAGTCGGGTCGATTCAGCGCGCATCGGGGCATTGAAGGCGCAGGATGCGAAACTGTCCCTGACGGGCAGCGCCATGGCCTCCGACGCCTTCTTCCCTTTTGCCGATAGCATCGAGACGGCTGCGAAACACGGCATCAGCGCGGTCATTCAACCCGGCGGCTCGATTCGAGATACCGAGGTGATCGCTGCGTGCGACGCACACGACATATCGATGATCCTGACCGGAACACGCCATTTCAAGCACTGAGTGCAAGCCCATTTGGCTGCAACGGTACAATGACCGTTAACGGTTTCCGTGGAGCTAGCTGGACGTGAAAGTGCTCATCATCGGCGGCGGCGGGCGCGAGCATGCGCTGGCCTGGAAGGCCGCCCAATCGCCCAACGTCAGTGCAGTGCTTGTCGCTCCCGGCAACGCGGGCACCGCTTTGGAGCTGAAAGTTCGCAATGTGCCAGTCAAGGCGGATGACATTGATCAACTGGTCCAACTTGCCCGCTCGGAAGATATTGGCCTGACCATCGTTGGCCCTGAGGCGCCTCTGGCGGCGGGCATCGTGGACCGGTTCAACGCGAATGGGTTGCGCTGCTTCGGCCCATCTGGAAAAGCCGCCCAGTTGGAGTCTTCGAAGGCCTTCGCAAAAGACTTTATGCTCAGGCACCGCATCCCGACCGCTGCGCACACCGTGGTTGAGTCGGTCGAAGAGGGCCTTGCTCAGGCGCGTCGCTTCGGGTTTCCCGTGGTTCTTAAGGCTGACGGACTGGCGGCCGGCAAGGGCGTGGTCATCGCCGAAACCGAAGTTCAGGTTCGCGAGACTTTGGAATCCATGTTATCCGGATCGGCGTTTGGCTCTGCGGGACGGCGGGTCGTCATCGAAGAGTTCCTGATCGGCGAGGAAGCGAGCTTTATCGTGATTGCCGATGGTCAGCAGGCCCTTCCCCTGGCCTCCAGTCAGGACCACAAGCGCCGCGATGAAGGTGATCAGGGTCCCAACACGGGTGGTATGGGTGCCTACTCACCGGCGCCGGCGGTCACCGAGTCTGTGCATGCCCAACTGTTAGACAGCGTCGTCAACCCGACGCTGGCCGGACTGGAAGCCGACGGCTGCCGATTCACGGGCTTCCTCTACGCCGGGATCATGCTGACCCCAACCGGCCCAAAGGTTCTTGAGTTCAACGTCCGATTTGGCGATCCGGAGACCCAGCCGATTCTGATGCGGCTGAAATCGGATCTCGTTGAAACCCTGCTCGGCGTGCTCGATGGAAAAATTGATCAGATTCAGCTTGACTGGGATCCCAGGCCCGCGCTGGGCGTTGTCATTGCCGCCGGCGGATATCCGGGAAGCTACGACAGCGGAAAGCCGATCTCGGGGCTGGACAGACAGCCGCCGGACGGCGTGAAGACATTTCATGCCGGCAGCCGCCTGGACGGAGACCGTGTTGTGACGAGCGGTGGCCGTGTGCTTTGCGTCACCGCGCTCGGAGAGACCGTCTCACAGGCTCAAGCAAGGGCGCTTGAATGGTCTGCCGGCATCGGTTTTGAGGATGCCTTCTACCGCAGCGACATTGGCCACCGAGCTATCCAGAGACAGGCCGACAGCTAGTCATGGATGTCTCCCATCTACTCGATGAACTCAACGATGCCCAGCGCCAAGCGGTCACGGCCGAAGAAGGCCATATGCTGGTTCTGGCCGGTGCCGGATCAGGCAAGACCCGGGTTCTGGTCCATCGAATCGCCTGGCTGATCCAGGTACACCACGTCTCGCCAATGAGCCTGATGGCGGTGACCTTCACCAACAAAGCCGCCGGAGAAATGCGCGGACGGGTGGGGCGGCTCCTGAACATTCGGCCCGAAGGCTTGTGGATCGGCACTTTCCACGGGATCTGCCACCGCTTGCTGCGTATGCATGCAGCAGAAGTGGGGCTGCCTGACACGTTCCAGATTCTCGACTCAGAGGATCAGTATCGGCTGGTTCGACGGGTGATCCGTGATCTGGAGATTGATGAAGGAGAACACCCACCGCGGCAGGTTCAGGGCTTCATCAATCACCACAAGGACGAGGGCCGCAGGCCCGGGCAGATCGAAACCTTCGACCAGGGCTTCCAGTCGCGCCAGGTCGAGATTTATCGGCGCTATCAGGACTACTGCGAGCGCTCCGGTTTGGTTGACTTTGCCGAACTGCTGCTGCGAAGCGTGGAATTGCTTCGCGACCACCCCGAGCGGCGAGCGCATTATCAGTCGCGCTTTGGCCACATCCTCATCGACGAGTTCCAAGATACGAATACGCTGCAGTATGCGCTGATCAGGCTCCTGTCCGGTGACCAGAATCGCCTGTTCGTCGTCGGCGATGATGATCAGTCTATCTACGGCTGGCGCGGCGCACGGGTCGAGAACGTGACTCACTTCAACCGGGACTTTCAGCCCGAGGTCGTTCGTCTTGAGCAGAACTACCGGTCTACCCGCACCATACTGGAGGCCGCCAACCGCGTCATTGATCACAACGACGATCGGATGGGCAAGAACCTCTGGACCGAGGGAGAGCAGGGTGATCCGATCAAGCACTTTGCCGCCTTCAGCGCCGAAGAAGAATCAGAGTTTGTCATCGCGCGGATTCAGGAGTGGGTTGCACAGGGCGGTCGCCCCTCCGATTGTGCCGTTCTCTACCGCTCCAACGCCCAGTCGCGCCTGTTTGAGCAGACGCTGCTGCGCGAGGACATCCCGTACCGGGTCTATGGCGGTCTGCGCTTCTTTGAGCGGGCCGAAATCAAGGATGCCATGGCGTACCTGAGGCTCGTGCACAATCCTCATGACGATACAGCTTTCGAGCGGGTGGTGAACGTTCCGGCCCGCGGAATCGGTGAGCGAACCGTAGAGCGGATTCGCAGCCATGCCCGATCTCACGGACAATCGCTGGGGCAGGCAGCAACCGAGCTGGTCGCTCAGGGTGGCTTGTCGGGAAGAGCAGCGAACGCCGTGCAAAGCTTCTTGCGTCTGGTCACCAGCCTAGCGGATCAGTTTGACTCGTCACAACTTGCCGAGGCCGCGCGTGCCGTCATCGATCAGGCAGAACTGGTTGCCTGGTACCAGAGTCGCGAGCCCGCCGATCGGGCCGAAGCAAGGGAAGAGAACCTCGCCGAACTGGTGCGGGCCGCGGAAAGTTTTGAACAGCCATTCGAAGATGAGCAGGCCGGCTTGAGCCCGATGGCCTCGTTTCTGTCGCAGGCCGCACTCGAGGCAGGCGAGCACCAGGCCGAACGATGGGAAGACTGTGTTCAGCTCATGACCTTGCATACCGCCAAGGGGCTGGAGTTTCCGCTGGTCTTCATGGCCGGCATGGAAGAGGGTTTGTTCCCGCACCAGAAGTCGATTGAGGAGCCCGGACGTCTGGCCGAAGAACGTCGCTTATGCTACGTGGGGATGACGCGCGCCATGCAGTGCCTGTATGTCACCCACGCCGAATCACGCCAGACCTACGGTCAAACGAGCTTTTCGCGCCCGTCCCGCTTTGTTGCCGAGATTCCTCAATCATTGATCGAATCCATCCGGACAGGCTTGCAGGTTTCTTCCGCCACAAGTCGGCAGGGAGCCCGTCAGGAAGCCGGGGGGCTCAGTCTGGGCGCGTCGGTGCGACACAGCCGTTTTGGCCATGGCACGGTCGTCAGCCTTGAAGGGCAAGGCCCCAATGCCAGAATCCAGGTCAACTTCGAAGAGGCCGGCAGCAAGTGGTTGGTTCTTGCTTATGCCAACCTCGAACGCGTCGCCTGAACGCGCGCATCATTTTTTAAAGAGAAAGCAGCTATGACTGAGCCCCGATGGCACAAGAACATTCCAGCCAAAGAGCGCCTGATGTTCGCTCTGGATGTACCGGATGCCAAGTCTGCCATGCAGCTGGTCGACCAACTTGACGACAGCGTGGTGTTCTACAAGATGGGGCTTGAGCTGTTCCTGAGCGGAGCATACTTTGAACTGGTCACCGAACTGAAACGTCGGGGAAAGCGCATCTTTGCTGACCTCAAGCTGTTCGATATCCCAGCCACCGTTGGGCGGGCCGTCTCGCAGCTCGCGCGCCATCAGGTTGACTTCCTGACGGTTCACGGGAACGACGCCATGCTGCAGGCCGCCGTGGCCGAATGCGGGGAGACCGGGATTCTCGCGGTGACGGCTTTGACCAGTCTGGACCGCGGAGATCTTGACGATCTGGGATTTCAGTGCGACATCGAATCACTGGTGTTGTCCAGAGCCCGTCGAGCACTTGCCCTCGGCTGCGCGGGTGTCATCTCATCAGGTTTGGAGGTGGCAAGACTGAGGCAGCATGCCGAGCCCGGTCTGGTCGTGGTCTGTCCCGGTATTCGTCCGGTCGACAATGACAGTGGAGATCAAAAACGCACTCTTTCCGTTGACCAGGCGTTTGAGGCAGGCGCCGACTACATCGTGGTGGGCCGACCGATTCGCGATGCTGTGGATCCGCACCGAGCCGCATCAGAGATTCAGTCGACAATAGAGTCTTATTTTCAATAGTTTATGAACTTTTCCTCTGACTATTGATAAGAAGCCACATTTAAGCTACTATTTGCCCTGAGGATTACTACGCACTGTAACTCTCGCTCAACAATCAAAGCGGGGCACCCTTCAAGGGATAACCCCATTACCGGTTACTTCCGGACTGCGGGCGCTTCATCAGTGGAGCGCCCTTTTTTTGCCCGACCGGCGCATCCAACGGTCCAATTGACTCAAATGATAGAATTCCGGGTCTTTTCAAGGCAGAACCCGATCCCATGGCCGAGCATCACCGAATCAGACAGATCGGGTTGTCGATCAGGGCATTCTGGCTATCCTTCCTTCGCCGAGTGCTGCATCTATGGGTCCGGAGCACAATCGTTCCGGAGGATCTCTCCGAGCTTGAACTAGATCCGGACAAGCCGACTTTTTATGTGCTCGACAGCAATGCGCTGACTTCACTGCTGATCACAGACCAGATTTGCCTGCAGCAAGCCTGGCATTTGCCGAGCCGTGAATTTCAGACCGCAGATATCCGTCTGCCGCGCAGCCACGCTGTGCATCGCCGCTACCACGGGTGGTTCATCCGTACACTGGAGCGCCGGCGTCATCCGGCCATGCTTCGAGAACTGCTGGAGCAAATCGATCCCCAACACGCCGCGGACGTCCAGATTGTTCCCGTCACGGTTTTGCTGGGTCGGGCACCAGAGAATGAAGCCGGCTTTTTCAAAGTCCTGTTTTCCGAAAACTGGGATCTGGGTGGACGATTCCGTCGGCTTTTCTCAACCCTGGTGAACGGCCGGGCCACCATGGTCCAATTCGGCCAACCCCTGATGCTGGCCGAACTGTTTGCGCAAACCGAGAGCAAGGATCAAGCCCTCGCCAAGCTCAGTCGCATCCTCCGCGTGCACTTCAAGCGAGTCCGTACGGCCGCGATTGGGCCGGATCGGTCTCATCGGCGCACACTGGTCGAGACGGTGATCAAGAGCGACGTCGTTCAGGCCGCCGTCGAGGCCAAGGCCAGACGCGACGGCGTGACCCATGAGAAAGCCGAGGATATTGCGCGCGGCTATGCCCGGGAAATCGCCGCGGACTACTCCTACACCCTTGTGCGCATCGCCGATATGTTGCTGACCTGGTTCTGGAACAGAATTTACCGGGGCGTAGAGGTCAAGCATTTCCGCCGCTTCCGGGAAACCTCACCCGGCCATGAAGTTGTGTATGTCCCGTGCCATCGCAGCCATATCGACTACCTGCTGCTCAGCTACCTGCTCTACCACAGAGGCTTCGTGCCGCCCCATATTGCCGCCGGTGTCAATCTCAACATGCCGCTGATCGGCCCCTTGCTGCGACGCGGTGGCGCTTTTTTTCTGCGTCGATCATTCCGCTCTCAGCCACTCTATGCCGCAGTCTTCAACCAGTATGTCTCTCTGATTCTCAGCAAGGGCGTATCGCTGGAATACTTTATCGAAGGAACTCGATCGCGCACAGGCCGGCTGCTGCCGCCTCGGGCGGGCATGCTGTCGATTACGGTCCGCGCGTTTCTGCGGGCGCAGAACAGGCCGGTTATGTTCCAGCCCGTGTATATCGGCTACGAACAGCTGGCTGAGGGGAACTCCTATATCTCCGAGTTATCCGGCCAGCAGAAAAAGCCCGAGTCGCTGTCGGATTTCCGCAACCTCATCAACATTGTGCGCAAGGATTATGGCGAAGTGACCGTCAGCTTTGGCGAACCGATCATGCTGAACGGATTACTTGATTCGCATCAGCCCGGCTGGCGCGAGCAGGAATACAACTTCGACAGCAAACCAAACTGGCTGCCTGGTCTGATCGACGATCTGGCCGAACGCATCATGGTCAACATCAACCGCAGTGCGCACGTCAATCCGATCAACCTCCTTGCGATTTCGCTGCTTGCAGGGCGCAAGCATGCGCTGGATGAGGCCGATCTGGGGCGGCTTCTTGACTTGCTCAAAGCATTGATCAGCGGTGAGCTTTACTCCAAACGCGTCACCGTTACCGATATACCGAGTGAGCAGATTATTGAGTATGGGCTCGAAATGGGGCTGGTGGAGCGTCACGTGCACCGCCTGGGCAGCATCATCCGAACCGATGCGACCAAGGCCGTTTTACTGACTTACTTTCGCAATAACAGCGCGCATCTGCTCGCAATGAGCGCCTGGATCGCTTGCTGCTTTCTGAACGTTCAGCGCATTCGTCGGAGCCGGCTCAAACAGCTGAGCAGAACTGTTTATCCCTTCCTCCAAAGGGAGTTGTTCCTGCCCTGGAATCTGGACGAGATCGACGAAATTGTGGATCAGACGGCGGATCGCCTGGTTGAACTCGGACTGCTGCGCCAGTCCCAGGATCGTCTCCAGCGCGCACCCGGCGGAAGCAATGAAACTTACTACCTGCGATTGCTGGCCAACACCATGGTCCAGACCTTTGAGCGGTACTTCATCACGGTGACCATCCTGGCCAAGAATGGATCCGGCTCACTAACCCGTCAGCAGTTGGAGCAGCTTTGTATCCTCTCTGCACAGCGAATTTCCTTACTCCATCAGTTTGAGGCGCCGGAGTTCTACGACCGGACGCTGTTCAAACAATTCATTGATTCCCTGACCGAAACCGGGATACTCGGAAGAGACGATGACAATTGCCTGACCTTTGATCAGCGTCTGGAAGGATTCGCGCGGGACGCCCGCCTGATTCTGGACAAGGAAGTCCGGCACGCCATCATTCAGGTCACACCCGACGTGCTCGAGGTCAACCCTCAAGCGACTTAGTGAGCCGCTAGGCGTCAAGATCGGGAATGAGCTTACTTTCCCAATACTCAATCTGGTCGCGCAAGCGAAGCTTTCTCTTTTTCATTCGCCGCAAACGCAACTGATCGGTAGACGGAACCTTCGATAGCTGGTCAATGGCATCATCCAGATCCCGATGCTCCTGGCGAAGCATCATCAATCTGGCTTGTATGGAAAGCTCCTCAACGTCCACGGCTGGTGCCTGACTATTAATCTCTTTCAAGTGTACTGGAAGGATGGCCCGTAACGCCACACTCTCCATGACTTCAAGCACTGGTGGCAAGCCCAGTTTCGGGTATCCTGAAGAAAAGCCATTCAATCGGAAATACCCATGCCTAAGTTCATCCTATGCGCGCTTTTGTTGCTTGTAGCAGCCTGCGGAACCGTCAACCAGCCGATCAACGTCGCACCAGGCGAGCAAGTCAATGGCGGGCTTCGGTCAGTCAACGGGGCAATGACGATTGGCGCCAAGGCTCAGGTTGACGGCGACCTGTCAAACGTCAACGGAGCTATCAAGGTTGGCGAACAAGCAATCGTTGGCGAGATTACCAGCGTCAATGGACAAATCGTGCTGGGTTCGGGGGTTTCGGCTGGCGCGACTGAATCAGTAAACGGTTCCGTGGAGCTGGGCGACAACGTTCGGATATCGGGGAATATCAGCGCTGTCAATGGCAGCATTGAGGTTGGTCGTCAGTCTATGGTTCAAGGTGATGTACAGACGGTCAACGGACGTATTACCTTGTTACCCGACTCAAGGGTTGAGGGAAAACTGGTCAATGTGCGGGGAAAGATTGAGCTCGATGGCGCATTTGCCAGAGAAATAGAAACCAAAGCAGGGTCCATTGATGTCATGGCCAACGCAACGGTCGAAGGAAAGCTTTGGGTCAAGGAAGCCCAAAGCGGGGATACGGATATTCCCCGAATAGTCATCGGCCCGGGCGCCAAGGTAGGCGGACCCTTGCAATTCGACCGCGAAGTCGAGCTACTGGTTCACGATGACGCAGAAGTCGGAGAGATCATCGGGGCAGAAGCCAAATGCTTCAGTTGCGAAATCACCGATCTCTAAGTCAAACGCCCGGCTGAGGCTCCACCTCAGTCCTGACGCACACCGTTAACCTCAACCCAGCCTCCGCCGCCAGGCTGAGTGGGGTCGGGGTGAATCCTCGAAACTGTCCCACCACCGCCATGGAAGTCATACCGACCGTGAAATGAAATGCGGTCGCCTTGACTAGCGGTGATGGGAGATGCAGCATCGGTGTCTCTGAGCAAGACAATGGTCAAACCATCGTTGATTCGCACCTGGAATCGCTGCTCTGAACCGGTAGAAACCAGTTCCCGGACGACCGTGCCATAGCCATCAACCCAGACCGCGCTCCGGCCTTCGGCAAATGCGCTTTCCAAGCCCTCATTAGAAGATTCAGACCCGCCGCAGGCCGCGAGACAGATCGCAACCATCAGGGCAAGATAAGCGGGTCTTTTGGGCCGTTCAGGCCTTCTCATTTCGCTGGTTCTCCGTCCGAGCTTAGCGACAGAGTTTAACGCCTCGGGATGAGGCAGGGGTCAGAGCAACCTTAGCGCTTGAGTTGCTTACGGAAACGCTCCAGCGCTGCCAACTGGGCCATGGCTTCTGCCAGTTGAGCCTGAGCCTGAGCAACCTCCATTCCTGCAGAGCGGTCAGC
>JAZBPR010000038.1:0-2695 GCA_036351735.1 Wenzhouxiangella sp.
GCTGGATTCGCTGCGTCCGGCCGACCCCGCTTACCGGAAGTTGATGGCTGCAAGGCAGGACCTGACCAGACTGCTGGGCCAGCCCTGGTTACCTCTGGCCTTGCGCCCGACCATTCGCCCCGGCGACAGGGATGAGCGGCTCAATGAGGTCCGCCGACGACTTTCTCTGTTGGGAGAGCTTGCAGAATTACCGGCAGAATTACCGGCAACAGTCACAGATCCGCGTGACTACGACGCCGAGCTGGAATCTGCGGTCATCCGCTTCCAGGCCCGACATGGGCTTGAAGCCGATGGCCTTATCGGGAAGGACACCCTGACAGCACTGAACCTGATACCGGTGGAACGCCTGCGCCACATTGACGCCACACTCGAACGATGGCGGTGGCTGCCGGAATCCCTCGGCGACACCTATGTCCTGGTCAATATCGCCGGATTTGAACTGAAGATGGTGGAAAACGGCGCAGAAGTACTGCGCAAACGAGTGATCGTCGGCCAGCCCTTCCGCCAAACGCCGGTGTTCAGCGATCGCATCCGGTATCTGGTGTTCAATCCCACCTGGACCGTACCGCGAACGCTGATGATTCAGGATCAATTGCCCCGGATTCTCCGCGATCCGGACTATCTATCCCGACTCAATATCAGCGTTTACCGTGGCTGGGGCGCTGACCGGGAAAGAGTGGACCCGCTGGAGGTTAACTGGCCGTCACTGAATCGGAACAACTTCCCGTACCAGTTGGTGCAGGAACCCGGCCCTCAGAATGCCCTGGGTCAGATCAAGTTCATGTTTCCGAACCAGTACGATGTTTACCTGCACGACACGCCGGGGCGCGGCCTGTTTTCCCGGGCCGAGCGTTCATTCAGCTCTGGCTGCATCCGGGTTGAGCAACCTTTTGATCTTGCAGAGCGACTTCTGGCGTCGGCGCCCGACTGGTCCCGGGAAAAGATTGACCGGGTGGTTTCCGAGGCACAACCCCAGACTGTCGTGCTCCCGGAGCCGGTGCCTGTGCACATCCAATACTGGACCTCCTGGGTAGATAACGAGGGCAGGCTGCAGTTCCGCAATGATCTGTACAACCGCGATGCCCGCCTGATTGATCAGCTCCGTGGAACCGCCGAGGGAGATACGCGCTACAATACTCCGGTAGCCGGCTCGGGCCCGGCACAGGACAAGCTCTGAAACAGGATACGCGCATCAGTTGAGGAGATATCATGAAACAGACCCTGCTATTGGTTTTCGGGATACTCTTACTGCAGGGATGTCAGTCGCTGCCACCCGCCGAAGACGAAATTGACGGAGACACCGTTTTCGTCAGCGCCAACCATTGTCTCAACGAATACCTGGATGATCTTGAGAAGGTTCATTACGGTCCCTGTCTCAAGGTCATTGCGATAAATGGCAATGAGCCGGCTGTAAGAGAAGACGGATTCATTGAACTACCGGCAGCGACAGCGCTGACCATTGGCGTGAGCTGCGTTTATCGCCACGCCGACGGCTCGCCTATTCCTGCAACCATGGAAAACGTAGACTTTGCCGTGAGCAAAAACACGTTCGCAAAAGCCGGCCAACGCTGGTATCTCCACGCTCACAAACAGGCCCGCAGAGTTGTCGGCTGTGAGCCCACCCTGTCGCGCTCGGTCTATCCCACGAATGACACAAATTAGTGCCAATGCGCGGTGGGACCGGGTTCTAACGCTTTCAGATGGCAGGACCCTGGCGTTCACGGACGTTGGCGACCCCCTCGGCTACCCGATTGTCTTTGGGCACGGCATGCCGGGCAGCCGCCTGGAAGGCCGCTTCTTTGATCAAAAAGCCAGGGAGCACGGGTTTCGCATCCTGACCCCCGACCGCCCCGGTATCGGCAACTCCGATTTCCAGCCAGGGCGCAAGCTGCTCGATTACCCGGCCGATATCGAACAGCTTGCCGATTCCCTGGAATTGGCAAGCTTCAGCCATATCGGCTGGTCCAGCGGCGGTTCCCGGACCCTGGCCTGCTGTTACCGACTCGCGGATCGGGTTGATCTCGGGGTCTGCCTTTCCGGGCTCACCCATTTTGCGGAATATCCAGGCTCCGGCGGACTGGTTCAGGCCACACGATGGCCGGGCCCGCAACTGGTCAGGCTCAGTCCCCGATTGACCCGGCTGGCCGTCACATTGATTGCCTGGCTATCCAGGCGTCACCCGGGACTGTATCTCAAAGGTACCGAGGAAATGGCCAGCAGGCATGACCGCCAGCTATTGAGGGAGCTATTGAGCGACGGCGAATTCCAGCGTGATCAGCTCATGTGTCTCAAGAGTGGCGGACGAGCCATTACCACCGATTTACTGACCGAACTTGGAAACTGGGGGTTCAGTCTTCGCGATGTCCGGACCCCGGTATTCATCTACCAGGGCGAGGAGGATCCATTCGTGCCCATGGACTACGCTCGCCACCTCGCCAAAAATCTACCAGTCGCGGAGCTGACCCCGATGCCCGGCCTCGGTCATCTGTACCCGCTTTGCCGGGATTTTCAGGATCAGCTTTTTCAACGTCTCACTCGGCAGCTGGACCGCCATCAAACAAAGGAGTCACAGACACCATCATGACCAACAAAATCGATATCCACTATTGCACCGGTTGCCGCTGGCTTCTGCGCTCGGCCTGGATGGCGCAGGAGCTGCTGACAACCTTCGAAGGCGAGATCAGTGAATTGAGCC
>JAZBPR010000039.1:0-9139 GCA_036351735.1 Wenzhouxiangella sp.
CGGTTTGGCCATCGGTCAGGATCACCAGCCGTCCTTGATGAATGTCTGACGAGTGACCCGGCAATACCAGCCTGGCCGCACCCTCGCGCTTCAATTGCTCGGCAAAGGCGGACAGCTCCAGCACCTCGAGCGGAGCGATCATTTGGTAAGCCTCGGCATCAGGGGCTTTGCCGTGCCGCGCGTACCATCCGCGGGTCAGGAAAGCGCCCGCATCCACGGCTTCCCGCCTCAGACCCCGGGACAAGGCCACCGCAGTGGGGAAAGAACCGCCTGGATTCCCCCGTAGATCGACAATCAGCGCCCGCGCAGAGGCCGCGATCACTTCTCCCATCATCTGCGCCATCACCTCTGGCTCACCTTCAAACCCCCGAACACGGATGAGCGCCACGTCATCGGCCGGCCAATCCAGGGCAACAACGGGCTGCTCTGCAAGCGAGGCTTCGGGAGGAGACTGCCAGTGCAGGCGAAAATGACTGAACGGCAGTAGTTGCGCGGCCTCGTTGAACGCGGAGAGGAATGACCGATCATCCAGCGCCAGGATCTCGGGACTGCGCAGCGTAATCTTGAACTGATTCCACGCAGCCCCCGTGACCCAGCGCGGATCCGCAACGGCAGCCTCCGCGGTGACGATCACCCGCTCAACCAATGCCAGGCGCTGAGATGGCTCGCTCGATGCCTGGGCCGTGATCTGGAGGATGAACACGCCGGCGAGCAGGAGGCCGACACAGATCACGAGTCGCGGGCTTTGGGTCATGACACAGTCCTCGTTGCTCAGGTAGGTTCAGGTGCCTGCTTCAAGGGTATCCGAACCACCAGCCGCGCACCCTGGGCCCATTGCCGGTCCAGGGTCATCGAGCCGCCGTGGGCTTCGGCCACCAGGCGGGCAAGATACAGCCCCAGCCCGGTACCGCCGGTACCCCGTGTCCGTGACCCGTCGCTTCTGAAAAAGGGCTCACCCAGCGCTTTTGCCTGGGCATCGTCAAAGCCGGGACCATGATCCTGAACCGCGAAACGCACGGTGCCCTCGATCTGGTGGGCCTGCAAGAGCACGGCTGCCTCGTCGGGGCGGCCGTAGCGCAGGGCATTAGCGATCAGGTTCTTCAGCATCAGGGTCAGCCGGGCGCGATCCGCAAAAAGCACAAGGTCTCGGTCAATATCCACCTGAATGCGCTCCGCGTCACGGGCAAAGTAGTCGGCCAGCATGTTGTCGACCATTTCAGCAAGCGTAAAGGAAGATCGGGCCAGCGCATGATGGGCATCATTGAGGCGCTCAGCCTCGAGCAAGGCCCCAATAATTGTTTCCATCTCGCGAAGATCCTGCCGGACGCCGTCAAGTCCTTCGTCGGCCTCCGCTAGCTCCAGTGCCAGTTTTGATCTCGACAAAGGCGTCCGTAACTCATGGCTGATTCCCAGCAACAACTGGCGCTTGGCGTCGAGCATGCGCTGGACCTGATCAGCCATGGTGTTGATCTCCGAGGCCAGGTCACCCAGCTCATCCTGCCGGATGCCCTGGATGCGATGCTCGAGCTGACCCGCCGCAATGCTCGCTGCACCTTCGCGAATTTCATCCAGCGGCTTGAATAGCCAGCGCACAGCCAGATAGGCCAATAAAACCAGCGCCAGCCCGATGGCAATGATGACAGGAACCAGCTGGCGCTCGTCGACAGGCTGATCCAACGCAGGCGTCGCCACCAAAATGGTGTAAGGCCCGTTGGCCATGCGAAGGTAGCCGCGTCCGTCCAGGGCGGCAAATTCCACGTCCTGCAAGTCGGTCAACCAAGTCTGGACTTCGGCACTGAAGGCCTCAGCATTGCCGAACGCGAGGCGCTCAACGCTGGGAAAATCAGGATGCGATGCCCAGTCCAGGTCAGGCCCGGTCAGACGAATGTCGATCGGCACCTGCTCGGTCATGGCCAAGGCGCGGTCGATGTCCGGCGGAAAGCCCAGATCCTGACGCACGTACTGCACGTGCAGCGACAGATGACCGCTGACCAGATCGCGCAGTTGATCAGTGGCGTAAACCCAACGCACCGCAAGTTGGGCGCCGTAAGCGAACAGCACGCCCAGCAGCAGAAAGATCAGCAGCAAACGCAGCGATAGAGAACGCGTCAGCCTGGTGCTCATGACTCCGACGCGCGCCCGACGAACACATAACCGTAGCCCCAGGCGGTCTGGATCATGCGCGGTGGTTTCTGGGTATCGCCCAGCTTTTGCCGCAGGCGGCTGATCATGATGTCGACCGACCGGGTCAGAATCGTTGAATCGATGCCCTTCAGTTCCGACAGGATCTCATCGCGCGAGAGCTTGTGTCCGGAACGTCGGGCCAGCAACAACAGCAATTCGTACTCCATGGATGTCAGATTCACCTCGGCCCCGTCCAGCCTTACGGTTCGCGCCCCGAGATCAATCTCCAGGCCGTCGAATCGCAGCGTATCGGCTTGATGAACAGCAGAGACTGACGCAGATCGACGCAGGGCGGTATTGATTCGTGCAACCAGTTCGCGCGGCTCGAACGGCTTGGTGATGTAGTCATCCGCGCCCAGCTCCAATCCGGATACCCGATCTATAACGTCATCACGGGCGGTGAGCATGATGACTGGCAGATTACTGGTACGTCGAACCTCCCGACAGATTTCAAAACCATCCTTGCCCGGAAGCATGACATCCAGTAACAACAGATCCGGCTTCTCGCGCTCGATCAACGGCAGCCCGGACTCGGCATCGATCGCACAGATCAGCTCGATCCCAAAGCGCTCAAAGTACTGCTTGAGCAGCGCTGAGTGACGCTCGTCATCATCAATGATCAGTACCCGGGGCATGGGAGGTAGCATAGCGGCAAAACTTCGCTACGAACTCGCTGCGCCGGAGTTTTCAGCCGTTCTGAAACAACTTGAAACAATTCGATAAGGAACTGAGACCTATTTGGGCGAGCCGATGGGCATCCTGTGGCCACCTCAACAGGAGAATATCCATGCAGTTTGAAACCTCGCCCCCTATCACTAGAGGCTTGCAAAGAGTCACCGCCAAGACAGCGCCTTTGAAAGCCGTCATCATCAACGCGCTACTGTTCAACCTGGTCTGGGCGGCCTGCGTGATTGGCGCCGCGCGCGGTCATGCATGGATCGGCGGGCTTGCAGCCACGGCCATGGTCGGCGCTCACCTTTGGCAATCGAGCAACCGGCACTCAGAGTTGCGCCTGATTCTCGCCACCGCCGCCATCGGTTTCAGCGCGGACAGCATCCTCGCCGCCACCGGTCTCTTGCAATACGAGACCGGCATCATGACCTCGTGGCTGGCGCCGATCTGGATTCTCAGCCTGTGGTTTGCGTTCGGGACCACACTGAATCTGTCGCTGCGCTGGCTCAAGCATCGCCGGCGTCTGGCCATGGCGCTGGGCGCAGTCTCGGGACCTCTGTCGTACTTCAGCGGTTCGCGTCTGGGTGCGGTCGGCTTTGCCGACACGACGCTGGCGCTCATCGTTCTATCCGTCACCTGGGCCATACTGCTGCCCGCATTGATGCAAATGGCCACACACTCTCAGGAGAACACGCATGCTTGATCTGAACGCTTTAGGCATGGCCGCGATCTCGGTCATGACTTTTGCAGGTGCCGGCTGGCTGCTCAGCCTGCGCCTGAAGAACGTCAGCATCGTCGACAGCATGTGGTCGCTGATGTTTCTGCTGGCTGCCTCGGCCTATCTGCTCTCCATCGACAGCGCAGGGCCAAGAGCGGCCATCGTCATGACCTTGGTGGCCGTGTGGGCCATCAGACTGTCCGGCTACATCACCTGGCGCAACTGGGGTGAAGGCGAAGACTTCCGGTATCAGGCCATTCGGGCCAACAACGAGCCTGGCTTTGCGATCAAAAGCCTGTACATCGTCTTCGGCTTGCAGGCCGCGCTGGCCCTGACCATTTCCCTGCCCCTGCTTGCAGCCATTCAAAGCGATGCGCCGCTGGGCCTGCTGGACCTGATCGGCATCGGGGTCTGGCTGACCGGTTTCATTTTCGAGGCCGGTGGTGACTGGCAATTGACCCGCTTCAAGGCCGATCCTGCCAACAAAGGCAAAGTGCTTGACCGGGGCTTGTGGCGGCTGACTCGGCACCCCAACTACTTTGGCGACTTCTGCGTCTGGTGGGGCTTTTTCCTGATGGCGCTCAGCAGTGGCGCCTGGTGGACCATCGTTTCGCCTCTGCTGATGTCGACGCTGTTGCTTAAGGTCTCTGGCGTTGCACTGCTGGAGAAGGACATCAGCGACCGACGGCCCGACTACCAGCGCTATGTCCGCGAAACCAACGCCTTCTTCCCGGGGCCCCGGCGCCGGAGACAGGCCGAGACTGCACAGAAAGGAGACTATGCATGAACGCGACTCATCGACTGAATGGCTTGCTGCTTGGCAGCTGTCTGCTCCTGATCTGCGGATGGACTCAGGCCAGCACCGCAGTGGCGGATGCGCGGGAGTGGGATTTCGCGGTGTTTCTGAACGACAAGCCCATTGGTCACCATCGCTTTGTTCTCAATCCCGCTGACAACGGCTACACCCTGCAAACCGAAGCCGAGTTTGAAGTCAACGTGCTGTTCTTCACTGCTTACCGATATCAGCATGAGAACGTAGAGCAGTGGCAGAACGGTTGCCTGAAAAGCATTGACGCCAGGACCTACGACAACGGCGAAGCCCTGAAAGTCAAGGGCATGCGAGAGGATCAGGGATTCACCCTCGCCAGACCCGAAGGTTCGGCAACACTTGGAGCGGACTGTGTGCGGACCTTCGCCTATTGGGATTTGTCGGCACTCAAGGATGAACGCCTACTGAACTCCCAAACCGGCGAGTATCAGCAGGTGGAGCTCCGCCCCATGGGAACCGACCAGATTCAGGTCAATGGTCGGCTGGTCGATGCAACGCGCTACGCGCTGACCGGACAGGATCTGTCTCTCCAGCTCTGGTACGGCCCGGATGGGGATTGGCTGAAACTCTCTTCGATCGTCGAAAACGGTCGTGAACTTCGATACGAACGGGTGAACTCATGAACTGGACCCAGAAACTTCTGCTTGTCACATTGTTTTTTGTCTTGACCGGCTGTGCCGGAAGGGGAACACCATTGGAAACCGTATCTGAGGTCGACATCGAGCAGTACATGGGCGATTGGTACGTGATTGCCCACATCCCGGTGTTCATCGAAAAGGACGCCTACAACGCGATTGAGAGCTATGCGCTGGACGGCGATCGGATCGACACCACCTTTACCTTTCGCGATGGCGGGTTTGATGGGCCGGTCAAGACCTACAATCCGAACGCGATCATTACCGATACCGAAACCAATGCGGTTTGGGGAATGCAGTTTGTCTGGCCGTTCCGCGCCGACTTCCGCATCGTCTACCTCGATGAGGATTACACCACGACCATCATTGGCCGCAACAAGCGCGACTACATCTGGATCATGGCCAGAGAACCAGCCATCGATGAGAAACACTATAAAGAACTTGTTCAGCTGGTCGATGACATGGGCTACGACATCTCGAAGTTAAGGCGGGTACCGCAGCGCTGGTAAGTGCTGCTTTCACCTCATCGCTGTAGCACGGGCGCCCAAAGGCGCCCGTTGCTTCATGGCGCCTCTGAATCATGTTGAGCGACCGATTAAGCCAGCTGGCCCAAATCTTCAACATGACTCGCTTCAGTTTCCTGCGCGGCGAAGCCGAGATCGTGAAGAATTATGAACATCGCTGGCGTCACAAACAGCGTCAACACGGTAGCTGAGCTCAGGCCAAACGCCAGACTGGCAACGATAGGTCGGAGAAACTGAGCCTGGGTAGATTGCTCCAGCAATAGCGGCGTCAGTCCAATCAACGTTGTCAGAGTAGTTAGAAAGATCGCCCGAAATCTCTCTGAAATGGCGCGCTCGGCCGCTACCAGCATCTCGCCCGTTCGTGCCAGGTGATCTTTGGTGAAGTCGACCAATAGAATCGCATTGTTGACCACAACACCCGCCAGGGTCGCCAATCCAACAAAACTCGGCAGCGATAACTGCATCCCCATCAGCAAGTGGCCCCAGACGACACCAATCAAGCCCAGAGGGATCGCGACCAGGACGGCCAGCGGTTGAACAAAACTGCGGAACTGAAAAGCCAGTATCAGGACGACTCCAAACAGACCCATACCCAGATTCCTGATCAATGAATTGCCTGTTGTTGCCGCGTCTTCGGCTTCTCCGGCAATGACAACTTGGACGTTGGGGTGATCCACCGCCAGCACGGGCAGAAAGTCCTTGCGCATGGCTTCAATCAACTCACGCGCATTGGCCACCGCCGGGTTGATGGCACCGGTCACTCGGGCGCTCCTCATCCCGTCGATTCGGCTAATCGTGGCAAACGAGCGGCTTGCTTCAACCGTGGTTACTGCGCTCAAGGGCACGGCCACACCGGTTCGGGATCTGACCCTCAAAGCAGCCAGGTCGGCCGGATCATCGCGCTCCGTCGCGGACAGCCTGGCAACGATGGTCACTTCTCCCAGCGCATCCCAAATCTCCAGGCGAGTGTCGCCCCACAAGGCTGCCCGAAGTTCGGTCGCCACGCTTTCTGCGTCAACATCCAGCGCCGCAGCTTTGGCGGGATCCAGCCGAATCAACTGCTCAGGTTTGCCCGGTTTGAGGTCAGACTGAACGTCACGTACGCCGGGAAAATCCAGGAAGAAGCGACGCAGCTTGCGCGCTGTGACTGCCAGCTCATCCAGATCAGGCCCTTGCAGCGTGATGTCGATGGGCTTTCCACCGGGGCCCCGTTCGCGGTCGGTAAACCTCAGCGATACCATATCGGGTATCGGTCCGGTCAACTGGCGCCATCGGTCAAGAATGTGAGCAAGCTGGGTGTCACGAGTTCCGGCCGGAAGCAACTCCGCGCTGATGCGGGCCAGATGAGGACCCGATTCAGCCGGAACATCCGGATTGGTACCAAATGAGACGGTTACCGACGATACCAGTGCCTGTTCATCCGGTTGCTTGGGCGTCTCCTCTGAGTTCAGGCGTTCCAGCGCCATGAGGACCCGCTCAACCCGCGCTTCAGTCATGCTCAGCGGCGTTCCTTGGGGCAGCGCCAGTCGGGCTTCAACGGTATCGCTTTCCAGACTGGGAAAGCTCTGGATTTTCAACCAGCCGGCCGTAATCGGCGTTAGCGCCAGCAGCACCAGCGCCAAGCCGGCTCCGACCGTCAAATAGCGGTAGTTCAGAGCCAGGCGAGCCAAGGGCAGCACAAAGCGCTCGCGGAGTTGATCGAGGCCATGGTTTGCCAAAGCCGTCAGACGATTCTGTCGCATGGGCTGATCAAGCGCGTGCGCGAGATGATGGGGAAGAATGAGAAAGGCCTCGATCAGACTGATAATCAGCGTCATGACGAGAACAAGGGGCAAGAACTTGAGCACGGCGCCAATATCGCCGGTCATCATGCCCAGCGGACCCACGATCATGACCGTGGTCAGGAACGAAGAAAAAACTCCGGGCAGGACCTGACGGACTCCATTAATTGCAGCATCAATCGGCGATTCGCCGTTGCGGCGTCGCCGCACGATGTTTTCCGATATGACGACCGAGTCATCCATAAGGAGACCGATGGCCACCAGCAAGGCCACCATGGTGATCATGTTGATCGTCAGACCTAAAAGCTGCATAAAGAAGATCGTCCCCAGAAACGACACCGGCAAGGTGAGCGCGACCCAGAACGAAAAGCGGAGCCCGAAGAAAACTCCCATCACCAGCAGCACCAGCACCAGACCCTGAACACCGTTTGAAAAGATGATGTCCAGCCGATCGACAATATTGCGAGTTGTGTCCTGGGCAATGCTGACCGAAACTCCCTCAGGCAGCTCGGCTTGAGCTTGTTCAACGACCAGTCTGACGGCGTCCATGACCCGCAGGGCATCCTGCTCTGCGGTCTTGATGACGGTCACCAGCGCCGCTCTTGCACCATCATGGATGGACATGACGGACGAATCCGAGAACTGCGATGTGACCGTCGCAATATCGCCGACTCGGACCATGCTTCCCAGGGGATTCGCGACCAGCGGCAACGCAGCTATTTCTTCAGGCGTGCGCCGCTCACCGACAAAACGCACCACCGAATCCATGCCCCCATCCTGAAGCGTGCCGGCAGGACGATCCAGACTCATGCGACGAAGCACGCCCGCAACATCAGCCAGCGACAGCCCATAGGTGCGCAATGCGGTCGTGGAAAACTCCATCACAATCTGACGTTCGGAGAATCCCGAAACTTGCGCTTTGGCAATCTGCGGATTCGCCATCAAGTCGTCCGCCAGCGCGTCGGCATAGGCCAGCAGGACCTGGGGATCTTCGGGGCCCGAAATGGCCACTGTCGCCACGTTGGCTGTTCGTTCAACGACCCGGGTAATCGCAGGCTCGACCTCCGACGGAAAGGTGGCAATGCTGTCAACCGCCGACTTGATGTCGTTGCTGAATGCGAACATGTCACCGCCATCCACCATCTCTGCAGTCAGCAGTGCTAGGTTGTCGCGAGCCTCGCAGGTAAGCCGGGCGAGATCGTCGATCGCCCGAATCGGATCTTCAACAACCACGCAGATACCCTGCTCGACCGTGGCCGGACTCGCACCTGGATAGGGAATGCGCACCTCCACGTCGGTTGGCGGAACAACCGGGAAGGTGTCACGTTGAAGCGCAGGCAGTGATGCGAGTCCGAGCACGATCACTGCGACCATCAGGATATTGGCGGCCGTTGGGTGACGGGCGAACAGGCTGATCATTGAGCTTTCCCCCGACCTTTGCCGCTACCGGCTGGTTGGGGAGCGGTCCCGCCCGCGATACGCGCTGCCAACGCCTCATCTTCGATCGCTTGCACCGTCATTCCCGCAACTACAAGCGTTGCGTTGCTGACAACCAGACGATCCCCGGCACTCAGGCCGTCACGAATCATGACCAAGCCATCCCTTTCAAAACCGGCGACCACGCGCCTGCTTTCGATCGTGTTGTCAGGGGTCACAACGAATGCCTTGCCACCCCAGACGGCTGCTAAGGGTGCGATCATGGCCGGAACAGGCGGCGCGGAAAGGACCACTTCCACAAACATGCCGCGCCTGAGCGGTGGTCGTCTCCCCGGCTGCGCCTGCCCGATCGGGTTGTC
>JAZBPR010000040.1:0-6359 GCA_036351735.1 Wenzhouxiangella sp.
GCGCCAGTTTCGCTCCAACATCGTGGTCGAACTCGATGATGATCGCGCTTTTGAGGAAGATGATTGGCAATCAGTGCAGATTGGCGATATCACGTTTGATTGTGTCAAACCCTGTGATCGCTGTATCGTGACCACGACTGATCAGGACAGCGGTTACCGAAATCCCGATAAGGAGCCGCTTAAAACGCTTGCCACTTTCCGGCGGCTTAACAACAAGTTGCTCTTTGGCGAGAATTTGGTACCGAGGTCACCAGGAACTTTGCGCGTTGGCGACCATATGCAAGTTCTTGCTTCTGAATCTGGCCCGCGTCCCTGAAAAACTCTCATATCAACAAATGTAACCATCCGTCTTGTGCTTTGTGGTTTTTTCGGTCAGCCATATTTTCTGCTCCGGGAGCAGGCAAGCTCAGGTTCTGACTGATGTTTGACTGCGACCATCATATTGTGAGTCGGCACGATGTCCAATCCATGCGGGGCGATCAATTCTGACTTGAACAGACCAAAATACTGATTAGTGGCGCCAGGCGAGGTGCACGGGTGCCCACAAAGGCGCCCGTGTTCCAAAAAGATGCGTATAAATCGAAGGTTTTCAACTGAGTTGACAGCGTTGTCGGGCGGGTGTAGGATTCCGGCCATCAGTAGGGGTACTGAACAATTTGGGTTTGCGTCTCGCATCATTGCTTGAGCGCCTGCACACATCGCATGTCCAATGCGTGGTGAACACCTGTGCAATCATTAAGTATCCCTCTGTTGGCTGGTTCGGCCCGCTCTGACTTTATGTTTGGCGGCCAAGAACCGATTTGGCTTTGGTTGGCAGTCTAGCGCAGTGCTCATCGACATTATCGATGACCGATGCCGTTGCCTATCTCTGGGGGAATAACAATGTCGACACGTTCCAAAAGCGTTTTTCGCTTCGTTTCTATTGGCGCTGCTCTTTTGCTAATCACCGCATGTGGTAATCAGGTTCGCGATGATGCTGCGACCTTCGACCGAAATCAGGCGCTCGCTGATTTGCTTACGGAGATTGAAGAGGTCGGAGTAAACGAAACAGAAGAGGGGATTAGGGTCTCGCCCGGGGTTGATCAGGTGCTTAATGGCATTAATGCCATAACGCTTCGACAACGCACGGTTCTTGGTGAGTACCGGTCGCGGGCAGAAACGTTTCCGGACGTTGCGGCATTCATGATGGCATATCAGGCGGAAGACGCCGATGTCTTCGCGGCTGCAGTCGAACGCTTTGATCAAGAGAATACAGATGCGCCCATCTCTCCAAAGATTGCGGCGTATGAACAGGCGGGTGAGGCTATTTATGAGGCTAACTCTGAGCTGACAAAGGACATCACCGTCCAAGTTGCTGCTTTGGGGCTTCTTTTGACGCAATATTCTGGGCAGGTAGCCGAAGCGGCTGCCGCGTCGGGGGCTATGTCACTTCTTAACCGGATGACAGGTGACGAGAACAGCAAGTTTGATCCAGACCAGGATCTTGGTGCTGCATTGGTTAGAGCAAGAGATCAATTACGCGTCAATCGGGAGGCTACCAAACTGATTTCCGATGAAAAAGCCTTGATAGAAGAGCACGTTAATCGTGAGGCAAGATTTCAGCAGGCATCAGGAGCCTAATACCCGTTTGGAGGGTTTTTTGTGAAAAAGAGAAGCTATATCTGCATTGCAGTTATTGTCTGTCTCGCGACGCTGGTTGGTTGCGATACTACAGGACAGGTTCGACCTCCGAGTCAGACAAGTGCTGCAGTGATTACGAACAACTCATCTGAAGCAAGGGTTGCAAAGGGCGCGGAGGAGTTTGAGGATGGTGATATCGTCATACCTGCGTACTTCGATACTCAAGGCCTCGAGTTTTGTACCTACGACGTCGATAATGAGGACGAGCGGTGCCCGCTGAAGAAGCCCGTTGTTCGAATGTATTTCGACGGAGCCGAGTTTGGTGGCGAAGGCGTGGGCGTTGAGGCATTGGCAGACTTCGATGTTGGACGCCTGGTCTTGATGTTGGAAAACCAGTTTTCGGGCATCAACAGGTTCCGAATCATAACCCGCGATGACGATCTCATTTCTGCCGAAGTTGCGACATTCCTTGAACAACAGGGCGCCAGCGCTTTAGCAGAGAGAGCCTCTGAGCAAAAAACTCTAGCGACTGACTACATTATCAGGCTGGATACTATTCGCACCGCGCGAATGGACGGCGCACTGACTTCATGGATGAATTACAACTTAGAAATTACGGCCTCAGTGATCAACCCGTTTACCCGAGAAGTCCTGTCCTATCCGAATTTGGGGAAAGTTAGAGTTGAGTCTTCCGAGGTCAGGTCGCGGGATGAGATGAGCTTCATCATGGCCAATGGTCGCTATGTGAGGGGGTTTGAGTTCCATCAGTCTGGCGCCGTCAGTGCTGTTCTCAACGACATGGCCTCGAGGGGAATTGATCTGCTTCTCACTAGAATGCTCTCCGAAATGCCTGCCACTGCGCAAGTTATGGGGATTCGTGGCAATCAAATCAGTTTGGACCGAGGCCAGAACGCGGGTGTACTCCCGAATGAGACAATGATTGTTTTTGAGGTTGAGGCTGGTTTTGTTGAACCCATAGCCGTGGCGCGCGTGAATCCCTCGTTCCAAAGTGCCTCTGGAGAAATTATTCGATGGAAGGACAGCGATTTTGCTGACAATGTGCGAGGGGCGGCTGCCGGGGGAATATATCGTCCCCGTGCCGGAACAAAGATATTCGCAGTCTCCGTTGGAACACCTCCGAACTTCCTTGCAGACAGGACATGATTCGACTTGCGTTCGGTTTGTTCATTGCGCTGCTCCATGTGGGTGCAGTGGGGCAGGTTTCGATCGATGCTAACGGGACAGTTTCTTCCACCCAATGCCAATATGGTAGGGGGCAAATTGCCGTGGGCGGGGCGCGAGATCGCGCATTATCCGAAATTGCGGACTTCCTGCAGGGGCCCCGACTTATTCAAGAGCTAGAGGCGGAAGATGTACTAGAGGCTACCGACTCTTCTGGAAGTTCAGCCGCGACCTTGCTCCAGGAGCAAAGAAGCTTTCTTCTCAGGGGCAACAGCGTTGATTCCTTACGGTTCAATGTCTCACCTCCGTGGATTCAAGGTAATGACACCTGCGTCCGTGTCGATCTCTTGCCGGTAGTGCCGGACGCTGGTCCGAGTCAGGGTGATGTGCTTGTCCGGGTTGAGGTGATCGGCCAAGGCTACCCGAGCGGAGAGCAGACGGCGCTTGAGCGAGCTGAGGCTGATGCTCTTCGTCGCGCAGTGTCCCAAGTTGTTGGAACTTGGCTGTCTGAACAAAGGGCTGAGTCTAGCGCCTTGAGTCTTGCTATTGAGAATGACAGTGAACAAACCGTCATGAGTGACTTGATGACGCATCACCTGGTCAGCCGGAGTACCGGATATGTTTCTGATTGGACGCTCCTGGAAAGAAAGGCTCTGGAGAATGGGGGCGTAGAGATTTTGATCAGTGCTCAAGTAGATGGCACGCAGCTAAGAGAGCAGGGGCAGTCTTTGCTAGCTGAATTAGGTTCCCCGCGTGTCAGTGTCATCGCTGATCCTCCTCTTGACGCGTTGCTTCTGGAATGGCTCAGTGCCGAGCGTATCTCTACGGATGCAAACGCGCCGCTCAAGATCAGGGCTCTGTCCAATTTGAGGGAATACGGAAGCAACCGCCGAATGGACTTATCAATTGAGGTGACGGATAACTTCGGCAATCTTTATGGTGCTTGGCGGAATACTCCTTCACTGATCGCTTTGCCTGATGGCCCAAATGTCTACCAAGATCTTGCCGAAGTACATCTTTCAACCGAGAAGCAGAAAGCTAGCTTAAGTGCCGCTCTACGCGGTGCATTTATGAAGGTTCTTGGCCAAGGTGGTCTAGTCCGAGAAGTTCAGATTCCGCTTGAACAAGTGGATGATTCGGTCAGGTTGATGACAATTCTGTCGATGATCGGCGGGGTGTCTGATGTTAACCACGCTACTGTCGGTGATCGGATGTCTGTCCAGATGCGCTATCCGGGGCCAACGGCAGAGCTGGCAAGTGCTCTTCAGGCCAGTCTCGCTCATGTGGGGCTGACGACTGGCTCAAGATTTTTGGTAATCAGCGACAGTCTGATTCAGGTTCAATAAGAGAGGTTCGGTCATGCAATACTTTCGTACAGCTTTCCTTGGAATTTTCGCTTTATCTTTGTGTTTTACTCCCTGTATTGTTCTGGCTCAGGCTTTCGGGCTTTCAGACATGATGTCGGATGCAGATTCGGCTACAAGTGATGACGTAAGCTCGAGTGGCGAAGTGGTGGTTGCTGAAAGCATGGGGGCTGCAGCTCAGCAAGCGCATGCCTTACTAATCGCTGAGGGTAGTGGCGTAAGGTTATTGGCTGTGGGGTCAGGAACCGGGATTATGGCAACAGGCCAAAGCGGCTATCGAACCTACGACAACATTAACGCGACTCTCCTTTCAAAGCGAGCTGCATTTCAGCGGGCTGGGATGCAGGCAAAGCGCTTCCTCGTTGAAAATTTTCAGGGTCCCGACATCGCCTGTGAAGCAATGACAGACGACTTTCTGCAAGCGGTTGATACGGCTTCGGAGAGCGTCGCTAACCAAGTATCCATCGACGAAGAGGGGTGTCAAAGCGCGATCCGTGGCGCGTTGAGTGGTTTCGTCACATATCAAGTTGATGATGATGTAGAGAATAAGACTGTATCGGTTAGCCTGATCTCTACACCCAGGACACGTGAAGGCATCACTGCTAGCAGTGGTGCGCTGGTTGTCTCTACGGAGCCAGCAGAGGTTTTTAATTCGATTTTGGCTGATTTGGCCAGCGGAGTCACACCACCGGTCGGCGCTAGACTGATCGTCAACCCGGTCTCCGGAGAGAATGTAACGGTTGCATTCGGGAGTGCGATTCGTAGACAGAACAGCAACCCCAATATTCGCAGGCGTTTAGTTCAGGCCGCAGATGATCAGGCCCGCATGAGATCTCAAGCCGCTTTAATAGGGGTCTTGCAGGGTGAAGATGTGTACTGGTCTGGTAGCTTTGATGAGTCTCAGGTCGAGGGCTCTGCTCAGTTTGAAGTAGATCCATCGTTAGAGGCTGAGGAAGCGATTCAGGTTTTAAACGAGGAGAAGTCAACGTTCTTAAGTACGTTGTCAACACAAGATGAGTATCGCGTTGTCCAGGCGGGTCAGTTGCCGCCTGGGGTAAATACTCGAACGTTCGCTAGTGAAGACGGCTACTGGTCGTTTGCGGTATCGGTTTTCTCGCCTTCTCTAAATGCTGAGGCTGTCAGGGCGGCGAATGAAATGCGTGCTGCTCGGGAGCCGGGCTCCGTGGGAGCAGTGACAGGGCCTTCGGGCCGCGCCTTGGAATACGGCGGACCGAATGACGATGCGGAGAACCCCCAGGGGCCCTCTGGCCGGGTCTCTGACAAGGAAAAGATCTAGTAGTGGATTTCCCTTTCTGGTCGGTCTTGTTTGCTCTGACAGTGGGTGCCGCTGTCAGTCTTGAGACCCCCAGTTTTCGGATGACCACTAACGGGGAAGAAGCCAACGTCGTTGATAAAAGCGGGAGACTCGGTTCGAGTCAATTGGGCATGCTGTGCCAACGGGCACTTCTTCTTCCTTATGAGGCCCGGGTGCGTTCGGTTTTGTCCGAGCGTATTCAGGCCGATGTCCCGGAGACCATTAGTTATTCGAGCGCAAGCGTGAAGGGCTTTCGACATATCGCACAAGGTTCTACGGCATCGTGCTCGGGTATGGTCAGTGAGACAGACATCGAGAACGATGTCGAAGAACTCGCGTTGCGAGCGATTTGGGCTTTGAGCGTGCCATCAGACAGCGATCTCTTCGGGCGATTGAGTGAACTGATCGATGATCGAAGAGACATGGATAACGACATACTGGTTTATCTAGCGAACGAGATGCCACCATCGAGCGGTAAAGCGCTGACGGCTCATCTCAGACCTGAAAGACTTAAGCTTCCCGCTAGTCGCCGTACCCTCAGTCGTCTGCGGGGAAATTAAGGCGATTGCTGGGTCGCTCATCTCGGTCTGGCCAGCTACTCTGTTCCTCGAGGCCGTGTTGAGGGGAAGCCAGGCCGACCGAGGGGTTAAGAGGTGCTTTGGTGGCTATGGAGACACGCCCTCAAGCAGCTCCCCAAGCACAGGATTGGGAAAGCGGCGATTGAGTGTGACGGCGTAGAAGACTTCCGAAATCCCGGGCAAAGGGTTGGACTGGGCGAGCAATCCGGAGGCCAGTTCGTCTTTGACCACGATGGCGGGCATCACGCCCAAACCGATGTCTTCGCGCATGAGCACGCGCATCATTGCCATATCATCGAC
>JAZBPR010000041.1:0-4425 GCA_036351735.1 Wenzhouxiangella sp.
ATCGGCCCTCTTGGCCAGATGATCATAATAGGTGGACGGGGCGATCGGCAGCACGTTGCAGATCGGCTCGACCCCGTGTTCACCTCGATGGTCGTCGATGAACCCGACCATCACTTCGACCGGCGGTCGAGCTCCGCCATCGCAAAATATGCGCTCGCCTTCCTGAGGATCTCGTTCGCCTGGCGCAGCTCCCGGTTCTCGCGTTCCAGCGCCTTCATCTTCTCGGCCATCTCGGTCGGGATGCCCGCGCGTCGGCCGCTGTCCACCTCGGCCTTCTTGAGCCAATCGTTAAGGGTCTGCGGCGCGCAGCCAATCTTGGCTGAGATCGAAATGACGGCCTTCCAGCGAGAGCCTTGCTGACCTTCGCCATCGAGAGCCATCCGTACGGTCCGCTCGACCACTTCAGGAGAAAACGTGTTCGTCGTTTTGCTTATGATGCTCCATCCTACTCAAGACTTGGAGCCTCCGGCAAACCCGGCGCGGTTCACAGCTCTTGGGGAAGACGGCTTCAGCCGCGCCATTTGTTCGTCCGCCAGGCAGAAAAGATTGCTCATCATCACCCCGTTCAGTCCAGGAGTTTGAATCACGCAGGCCGGGTGACCACAAGCCAATCAATGGGTCCCGACTCTAAGCCTACATGGTCATGACCAAGTGCCCTGACGAAACGGGGGTAAGTAAAAAATGCACGGTCTATAGCGGCTTGGCTGTATCGTTGGCGCAAAGACCAATTGGCTTAGTGAGGCGCGCCATAAAAATTATTGTCACAATACAACACGCTACAGCAGACGCAGAAAAAATGTGTTGTTGGTTGCCCAAATAGATATCTAGAATCATCCTGACGCCTAATCAGCGGGGACGTGAGATGAAGTCTTATGACGAGTTGAAAGCCGAAAGCGAAGTAGTTCGGCGACATATGGTGGAAGTCCAGAAAAACCAACGTCCTAACGCACTGAAAGAAGTGAAGCGCCTTTGAAAAGAGTTCTGCTTGACGTCTAGAATGCTGAGAGTTTCTCAGACAAAGGAGTGTGACTAGGGATTCTCTTGATGCCCCACCAGCCAATTGTACATATAGGCTTAGGAAAAACCGCAACAACCTCTTTGCAGAGAAATGTTTTTCCAAATATTCCGAATCTCAGAGATGGGATTGCATATAACGACAAGGCGCTAGTTGCTCAGTTGTGTCGTCGACATTTTATGACGGCGGACGAGGAGAAAAAATTTCAAGATTCTATCCGTTTGGGTAAGCATTTTATATCTCTTGAATCTTTAGTTGACTGGAATCCCAGGAACTGGAAAGTAGCGGCAGAGCAGAATTTGAGGCTATTTGGACACGAAACTACAATCATTATTACCGTAAGGGATACGGAAAGCTATCTTTGCAGTGTGTATCAGCAAATGGTGCATGAAGGACACGTTTGGAACCCGGTCGAGTTTTTTGTCAATTTTGAAGAGTTTGAGCGGATCGCCCCTTTATTGCCTTCGTTTGGATTGTTTAAATTTGATGTTGATAGCTTTGATTTAGAGATACTACATAAAATTTATGCAGAAAAATTCGCAAAGGTCGTTATCGTTCCACTTTCAAGCGTGAATGAGCTGGGGTTCATGAGGGAAATATTTAATTTAAACGATGGGGAGTTAGAAATTCTCAAGTCAAAAATGAAAGAGGGAAGAACCTACAATCGATCTTACTCGAGGAGGGCCATGGCTTTAACCATGAAGCGAGAGAAATTATTGAATAGTTTGGGGTTGATGTCTTATTGCTCCGCCACTCAAGAGATTATTTTTCGTGAAGACGCTCAACTCCACAATGAGCTTCGGGAATTAAAGTTCGTTGGGAGCTTTCGTGGCTTTCCTAGATTTGTCATGAAAAGAATCATTAAAGAGCTGAACTGGCGGAATTTCATTCAGCGGCGCTTCGATAGGATTTTTCCCTATGAAAAATATTCTCTTCCGCATAACGTTTACAGGAACAAGGAACTTGCCAGAAAGAATGATAATTTCATAAAAAAATTCGAGTAACAGCCTCCAGGCTCTGAAAGCAAAATGCTCTTTGGTAATAAAGAGGCCGTAGATTTGCCCGCGTTTCACCGGACACTCAGGAGGTGGCGGTTTCAGCTGCGATGAACTCGCTGGGCGAATGCATTTTCGGCCCTGAATGCGGGTGGTTGTCGTCGTAGCGTCAGGACTTACAACCAGAACATAACGGTGGCAGCTATGCATATGGCGGAGAGGAAGAGTTCGTCCCGTCTGTCGTAGCAGGTTGCGATGCGACGCCAATCCTCCAGACGGACAAACAGGTTTTTGATCCGGTGACGCTGCTTGTAGAGTTTCTGGTCATGACTAGCGGGTTTCTAATGCTCCCGCCTCGCTGGCATGTATTTGGCAACCCCCTTGGCTTGAAGGGTTTCACGCAACCGGTTGGCGTCGTGGCCCTTGTCAGCTAGCAGCGTCTTGGCGTGCAGCAGGGCACCCATCAGAGTCGGCGCGCCCTTCGCCTCGCTCATCTCGCTGGACCACAGGAAGTAGGTCTGCGACTGCCTTAGCCCATCGCAAACCATGTGTGGCTTTGAGTTCAGCCCATCTTTTTTCCGCTGGATAGCCCGCGGGCTCGTCCCCTTTTGAGAGGCTTCCCGCCATACGGTGTGCCGTGAGGTGGGTGCTATCGATCATGATCCCGTAGCCATCGGGCTCTGGCCGGAAGATACGAACACCGAGTTATACGACTTGCCCGATTTGTTCCGACATTCCCCATCTGGTGCGCCGGTTGGCGGCGCGATCGCTTGATTGGGCCAGTCGTTCGAGTGGTTTCCGCCCTGTGTGTTGCAGGCGGTCGCGGAGGCGCTCGGAGTTGGGAGGATTGGGCTTAAAGCCCGCAGGTCCCGCCTTGACGGCGGCCTTGTTCAGGGCGTTGGGCACATTTGTCCTGCCGCACTTGTTCAGTTCAGGCTTGGGTGGCTGTCATGCGCATGACGTTGGCGTTCGAATACAGTGGATGACACAGGGGACGGCGCGCACCATGGGGTTTGTGACCGGCACCTCCGCCAGTTGCAAAGTGATGGCGCACGACAGGCGCCGACAACACAGCATAAGCCCAGTTTGGCTGACAGTGCCTTTGGCCGACAGGCACTAAGTGCCAACGTAGCATATCGCCGAGATCACCCCATGTCGCTCAAAGTTCGCCATGACATCTGCGGCATTGCCCTGGCATCATACGCGCAGAATCACCGCCAAGGCATCGCGCAGGCTACTGCCGGTGGGGTCAGGTGCGAGAAAATTGCGGATGCGTGGATGGTTCGCGGGCGGGATCTCGTCATTGGCCAAAGGCCCGGCCGGCCAGCTATGCACCGCAAGCCGTTCGGCCTTCGCCTTCTTGCGCAGATCGAACGACAAGCTTGCGGGCATCAGGGTGCGCGGCAAGTCCAAAAGCACGGTCGGCACCTTCAAAAGATGGCAGAATCCCGTCGCCATCGAGGTATGGGTGACCGCCAACCGACAGTTCAAAAGCCAGTTCACTGTCTGCTTGCGCACGCAGGTGAAGGACGGGTCGTAGGGCGCCGGCGCGCTGCTTGGCCAGTTGGGATGGAGACAGACCACCACGGGCAGCCCGGTGCGCTTGCCCAAGTGGCGCAGATAGTCATTGACCAAATCTAGGTGGGCGGCCCGCAGCTTGTCATCAAAGAACCGTTCGGCATGCAGGTTGTTGGGCGCATTCGCGAAGGTGAAGGTGATGGCCTGGTCCAGAAACACCAGGGAGGGCGGGCCCTCGGCGGGCTCCGCGGCGGCAAGAAAGTGCCAGTCGATGTGATTGACGGGGATAGTTCGCGTGACGCCGCGGACCACCTCGGGAAACTCGAAGCCACTGATTTCATTACTGAAATAATGCGACGCTGGAGGGATGCCCGGAGGCAGATGCGCACGTTTGCGCCGCAGGGCCCGGCGCGGCAGGGTGAACCACCTGTCATCGTAGTTCCGTCCGCGGAAAAGGTCCCGCAGGTCGCCACGGATGAACAGAAGGCCCCAGGCCCCCGAATTGGCCCCGATGGCAGCGACGAGCTCGGCGCGCGCCTTCGACCACTCAAGGCCCACGACGAGCACATAGTCGAAACGCTCCTTGGCAAAAAAGGCGCGGGCTACTTCGGGGTCGCGCAGGGTGACGGTTGACTCGGGCTTTACCCTGTCGTCGTAGCTTTGCTCGAACTCCCAGGGTTTGGCGAAGGCGCTGACATCAACGAAAACGTCGAAGATCGACGACAGCGTCTCCAGTCCGCCGCTTTCATCGATCATCCGCTGCCGTACGCCGTTGCAGAAAACCACCGCCCGTTTCCCCGTCGCCGTCATGGCCTGACGCTCCGCAGCTCCGAATACATGGACAGCGCACGTCCCATCGCGAACTCCGCGATGTCCCAGTCGAAAGGCGTGTCTATG
>JAZBPR010000042.1:0-14185 GCA_036351735.1 Wenzhouxiangella sp.
CGCCATACCTACGCAGTCAGCGGTGAACTTGAGCAAACCTTTCGCAGAATTCTTGACGACCACGGATTCCGGCTGCCCTATGTGGACGCCCGGCGCGACGCGGCACGGTTGACCGAGCGCTTGCGCGAGGTTTTTGCTCAGGATCGTTCGGCCGACGTGCTGGCCATTGAGTTGCTGGAAACGGTGTTTTATCGCGAAGGCCGCGCCTATTTGTTGGGCCGGGCTTTTGGGGCGGAGCGCTATGTGCCATGCGTCATTGCTCTATGTCGAAGTGCCGAAGGGGTTTATGCGGATGCATTGTTAACAACGCGGCAGCAACTGAGCATTCTGTTTGGCTACACATTCAGCTATTTCATGGCTGATTTGCCAACGGTTGGCGATGCCGTGGTTTTTTTGCGCACCTTGCTGCCGGACAAGCCTGTCGCGGAGCTCTACACCGTGCTGGGACGGATCAAGCAGGGCAAAACCGAGCGTTACCGGTCGTTTGTGCGCCGAATGCAGTCCAGTCGTGAAGAGAAGCTGGTCGAGGCGGACGGGCAGCGTGGTCTGGTCATGCTGGTCTTCACTCTGCCTTCGTATCCCCTGGTCTTCAAGCTGATTCGCGATCACTTTGCGCCGGTCAAGAAGTTCGGGCGCCGCCAGGTCATCGAGCGCTATCATCTGGTTTTTCGGCACGACCGCGTGGGCCGATTGATCGACGCGCAGCAGTTTCGCGACTTTCGCTTTCCGCGCGATCAGTTTGCGCCAGAATTGCTCGATGAGCTGCAAGATCAGTGCAGCCGCAGTCTGAAGATCGACGGAGACAGCATCATCGTTCGCCATTGCTATGTGGAGCGACGCTTGCGCCCGCTCGATCTCTATCTGGGCGAGGCCGATGATGCTGCGGCGGCAGCGGCGGTGCTCGACTATGCGCAGGCGGTCAAGGACCTGGCCCGGTCCAACATATTCGCCGGTGACTTGTTGCCCAAAAATTTCGGAGTGACGCGCTCAGGACGCGTGATCTTCTATGACTATGACGAATTGCGTTTGATGACGGAGTGTCGTTTCCGGCGCCTGCCACCATCGCGTGACGACATCATGGAACTCAACGACGAGCCGTGGTTCCACGTTGAGGATAACGATGTTTTTCCCGAGCAATTTCCCCGATTCATGGGATTAAGTCAGCGGCATCTTGACCTGCTCCATCGTCGTCACCCCGACTTGTTTGATCCACAGTGGTGGCAGACTGTCCACGCCCGGCTCAAGGCTGGTGAAGCGCTGGATGTTCCACCGTATGCCAACGATGCGCGGCTTAAGCGAGAAGCGACATGACTCGGCGGCCGATCGACCATGTGCCTTTGTTTTTCAAAGGTGCCGCAATGGGGGTTGCAGACACCGTACCGGGCGTGTCCGGCGGCACAGTTGCATTCATTACCGGTATTTATGAAGAGTTGATTCAGAGTCTTGCCCAAATTGGGCCCGCGCGTTTAGCGGACCTGAGAGCCCATGGGCTTCGTCGCTTCTGGTACGAGATCAACGGGAACTTCCTGCTGGCAGTTTTTTCGGGGCTGCTGATTGCGCTGTTCAGCGTGGCTGAATTAATGAACTGGCTGATCACGCACCAGCAGGTGGTCTTATGGGCGTTTTTCTTCGGGTTGATCCTGGCTTCCATCCCGCTGGTTCTTGCGCGCATGCGGCAGTGGCACCGGCGCTATGTGATCTGGATTTTGCTCGGAGTTGGCGTTGGATTGGGGGTGACGCTGCTGGGCAGTGGTCAAACGCCCAATACGGTGTGGATGATATTTGTGGCTGGACTCATTGCGGTGAGCGCGATGGTCTTGCCTGGCATTTCGGGCAGCTTTCTGCTGCTGATCATGGGCCAGTATCAATTCATGGTGGCGGCGGTCGTGGAACGCGACTGGCTCAGTATGGCTGCGTTTGCTGTCGGTGCGTTGCTCGGCCTGCTTAGCATTGCCCGGGTTCTATCGCGTTTGTTTCGCAGGCATCACGATGCGACCGTGGCGCTGCTGACCGGCTTTATGGCCGGCTCGCTGAACGCACTCTGGCCTTGGCAGATCAGTTCAGGCGAGGCAGCTGGCTCTGGGGTTCGGGTGAGTCCGGCCAGCTTTGAAGCATTGAGTGGACAGGCCGCTCAATGGCCGGGAGCGCTGATGGCCTGCCTTGCAGGACTGGGCCTGATCGCCTTATTTACCTATCTTGACCGGCGGGGACAGCCGCAGCATTAGTTCGCCACGGGTGCAGCCCGCAGATTTTTATGGAGGAATCGGGTGATGGCCTCGTAGACATGTACGCGTTGATTTTCTCCAGTAATGCCGTGCTTCTCACCCGGATACGTCATCAGATCAAATTGGATGCGCTCTTCCTGCAGGCGCTGCATCAGTCGGGTTGAGTGGGTGAACAGAACGTTGTCATCGGCCATCGGGTGGATGAGCAGGAGAGGGTCAGATATTCTGGGTGCGTAGGTCAGCACATTGCCCAGACGATAGGCTTCAGGCTGCTCTTGCGGTTTGCCCATGTACCGTTCGGTGTAGTGGGTGTCATACAGGCGCCAGTCCGTGACGGGTGCTACCGCAACTGAAGCAGCGAACACATCAGGATGTTGTGCAGGTGCCATCAGCGCCAAATAGCCGCCATAACTCCAACCAAAAATTCCGATTCGGTCAGGGTCCACAAAAGACTGTTCATGCAACCACTTTACGCCGACCATCTGGTCGGCAATTTCAATCTGCCCCAGCTGCAAGTAGGCCGCATCCTGAAAGGCTTTGCCCTGCCTTTCAACGCCGCGATTGTCCAGGGCAAAGACGATGTAGCCTTGTTGAGCGAGGTATTGTTCAATCAGTGTTCGGCGACCCCAGCGATTGGTGACCAGCTGGGCGGTCGGTCCGCCATAGACGTGGATCAAAACCGGGTAACCCTGGTCAGGGGTGAAATCAACCGGCTTGGTGATTCTGTAGCGCAGTGTTTGGCCGTCGGCCGCACGGAGCTCCCCAAAGTCGGGTGTCTGATGTTGGTCTTGAAAGGCCGAGTAGGGATGGTCCTTATCGAGCCGGTTTTCGACGAGCCAGGCTAGACGCTCCCCATCCGCTGAATGCAGAGAAATCTGCGGTGGTTGGTCAGTGTTGGAGAAAAGATCAATGTAGACCCGAGCCGACTCGTCCATGGTGATCTCGTGCCAGCCCGGTCGCCTGGAAACACGACTGATCGCGGCCGGTGTATCCGTCAGCAAAGACTGCCGATAGAGATGCTTTTCTTCTGAAGACTCTTCATTGGCCGTGAAGTAAACCAGACCCAGTTCGGCATCCAGGCCAACAATTTCATCGACGGCCCAATCACCCTGTGTGACGCGTCGAACCAAGTCACCCTCGACAGTGAAAAGATAAATGTGGCGGTGGCCGTCACGCTCCGAGGACCAAAGCAGCGCGTCCAAACCCTCGACAAAACGCAAGTCATCGTGAAGGTTGATCCAGGTGTCCGAGGTTTCAGTCAGAACTGTTTTGGGCGCTTCGCCATTCAGGGGAGCCAAAACCAGTTCGAGTGTCTTTTGGTCCCGACTTTGGCGCTGAAAACTGAGATGCTGGCCGTCCGGAAGCCAGGCCACCCTTGGAATATAGATGTCAGCATTTGGCCCAAGATCAATCCATGTCACCTCGCCACTGCCCACCTCGACGATTCCCAGCTGATAGGTGACGTTGGGGGTGCCTGTAAACGGATAGCGCTGTTCGACTATGGTGATTTCGGCAGCGTCAATCTCAAAGCGCCGGGTAGGCTGGATTTGCGATTCATCCGTGCGTAGAAAAGCGATGTGCTGACTGTCTGGCGACCACCAGAATCCGCGCGAACGCCCCATCTCCTCTTGGGCGATGAACTCGGCCATTCCATTGGCGATCACGTCATCACCATCGCTGGTCAGTGCTCTATCTTCATCTGTTTCCAGATCGACAAGCCACAGGTTCCTGTCCCGGACAAATGCGACAAACTTGCCGTTCGGAGAGACCCGAGGGTCAATCTCTGCCGCTTCGCTGTTGGTGACCTGGCGAACCTCGTCGTCATCGGCGGCCAGGTCGAGCATGAAAATGTCGCCGTTCAGGGGGAACAGCAGGAACCGCCCATCGCTGGACCAGCGGTATTCGACAATTCCGCTGAACCCTGAGATTCTGGCCCGTTCGCGGCGAGCTTCTTCCGCGCTAGAAAGCTCACGTTCGTCGATGAGGATGTCATCGGCAGCGACGAGCACGCGCGTTCTTTGTTCAGCGATGTGATATTCCCAAAGATCAAGACGATCGCGGTTCGTCTCGCCGCCGCGCAGAAAAGTCACGCGGTCGCCTGCCGGTGATAATTCTGCCTGGCGAAGACTGGGTCCGGACAGATCCGGCGAGGCAAAAATGCGCTCAATGGTGAGATCTGCCTGGGCCAGTGAAGTGCCAGGGACAACAACGGCAAGAAAAAACAGCAAATGGCGGAGCATCAGAAAACCGGGACAGTGATGAGCATCAAGCCCCTATTGTCGATGGTGCGGGATCAGTTCGCAAACCTAGAACCACAAAAACGCGGGGATGAGGCCAAAACCCGAAGAAGTTCAACCGTGAGCGTGCACCTATTCGCCCTGACTTCGAGTGGTAATGGTTTCCAGGCCGTGACCGTTGGGTCCTCTTTCTGACCGGTAAAGCAGCCACGAAAACAGCAAACCCAGCGCAGCGAGCACCGTGTAAAACCACATGCCGGCCGCATAGCCATCCGGGTTATCCGGCGCTGCGAGAAAGCGGTCGTTCAGGAATCCAATGACTAGCGGCACAATTGCCCAGCCCAACTGCTGGCACATGGTCATCATGGCGTAGGCTGATCCCAGTCTTCTGCTATCGACAATGTAGGCCACGGAGGGCCACATGACCGCCGGGATCAGGGAGAAAACCGCTCCGAGCATCAGCATGATCAAAAGCAGCGTCAGCGGAACGGTCGCCGAGCCGACCAGAGGAATCGACAAAGGGATGGCCGGACCGGCCGGCGCATAGGTGACGAGCAAAAACAGCGGCAGCATGACCAGAGAGCCTGCCGCCATGAAAAAGGACCGCCGTCCCACGCGGTCTACCCATAATCCGAAAAGTGGTGTCACGATGATGGCTGCCATCGGCAAAAGGCTTGAAAGCAGCCCCGCGGATTGCCGGTCCAAGCCATGAGCCTGCTGGAAGTAGTCAATGGCAAAGGTGCGGAATGGGAAAACTGTGGAGTAGAAGACCACACAGAGCGCAACGATGTACCAGTAGGATGGACTGAAGGCGTACAGGTCCCGAAGGCGGAGTTTCTCAGCCTCTTCGGTGGGCCCGAGCTGGTAGTTCTGCTCGGCGCGCTGCTCCATCATCCAGTACAGCATTGCGGCAGTGACGGTGATGCCACAGATCGCTGTAGCCAGCCATAGCGGATCTTGCCAGTTGTTATACAGTGGGGCGGCAAAGCCGGTCGACCAGTCGGCAGACGCGGAGCCCAGACGCGAGATGGACAGATTCAGGCCAAAGGCAAAGCTGAGTTCACGTCCCTTGAACCATTTGGCCAGTGCGGTTGTAGCTGCGACGATTAGCGGTTCTGAACCAAGGCCCAGCAAGAACCGTCCGGCCAGAATGGTTTCATAGCGTGGGGTGAGAGCGGTGAGAATCGCAGCCCCCAGACAGATCAGGGCGAAAACCGTAATTGCTTTCTTGGTACCGAACCGATCGATGAATAGCCCGCCAGCCAGCAGAACCAACAAAGCGGCCACGTTGTAGACCGTCGACATCAAACCGATTTGCTGATAGCTGAAGCCGAGTTGTTCGCGCATGAGGTCAATGACCGGCCCCAGCGAGTCATAGACGTAATAGTTACCGAACATTGCGAGGCTGACGAACAGCAGGACCGCCCATCGGTAAGCGGGTGGTGGCGGACGGACGAGCAGGTGGTCGTTGTTCATGATTGAGCCGGTCGAATGCTTGGAGCGGTGTGCTATCGCTACGAAGTATACCGGCCGCACGCCGCGCAAGCTCTGGCGCCAGCGGCGTGGGGTTTTCCAATGCCGGAAAGCTGCTAGACTGCCGGGTTAGGGATAATTGCAATGTCAGAGAAGCAGCGGAATCACTCATCGGTAGACCAGGGTCGCCGGCGTTTACTGGCCGGTGCGGGCGTAGTGAGTGCCGGTGCCATGTTTCCGGGGATTATCCGCGCTAGAAATCAGAAGCTGACGCTGAGGGTGCTTGGTACCCATGTGACCTTGCAGGAACCGATTCGCCGCCAGGCGGAACGCGATCTGGGGATCAACATCCAATTCGAGCCGGGCGGCAGCGCCCAAGTTCTGTTGCGTGCAACGACCAGTCCTGAAACCTTTGATCTCTATGAGCAGTGGTCGGACAGCACCCGCGTGCTCTGGCGTTCGGATGCGATCCAGCCGATCGATACCCGCAAACTCAAGTACTGGAATGAGATCAACGCCTTGAGCAAAACGGGTCGGATCACACCCGCAGCGAACCCTGGCTCGGGCGATGTGCCCAACACCATCCTGTACGTTCAGCCTGACGGGCGTCTTGGTCCTTCGCCCAGCGACCAGATCAGTTTTCTGCCCTATGTTCACAATGTGGATTCGTTCGGCTACAACAGTGATGTCATCCCCGAAGGTGAGCCCTACGTCGAAGAGAGCTGGGGTTGGCTGCTGGATCCGGCGCATGCTGGGCGGGTGGCCATCGTGAATGCACCAAGCATCGGGGTGTTTGATCTCGCGCTGGCGGCGCAAGCGAGGGGCCTCATTGAGTTTGAGGATATTGGTGCGATGAGCGAAGACGAAGTGGACGCTTTGTTCAGAATCGCACTGGATCACAAGCTTCGAGGGCACTTTCGCTCTTTCTGGCGATCGGTGCCGGACTCGGCTCAACTGATGCTGTCGGGTGATGTCAGCATCGCCAGCATGTTCTCGCCGGGCGTCACGATGGTTCGCAGCGCAGGCATGCCGTGTCTATATGCTGCGCCGAAAGAAGGTTACAGAGCCTGGCATGGCGTGATGTGCATGTCGCGCAGCTGCACTGGAGAGCAGCAAGACGCCGCCTATGCATTCATGGACTGGTGGCTGTCCGGCTGGGCGGGCGCTTACATCGCCAGACAGGGCTACTACATCTCCAACCCCGAGCGCGCAAGGCCATTCATGGAAAGCGATGAGTGGGACTACTGGTACGAAGGATTGCCGGCCGCGAAGCCATTGCCTGGTCCTGATGGGCGGATATCCGTGCAGCCCGGTGAGACGCGCCGTGGTGGTTCCTATGTGCAACGGTTTGAAAATATCGCGGTATGGAATACGGTCATGCCCACCTACGACCTGACGGTCAGGCGTTGGAGCGAGCTTGTCCTCGCGTGACTCTGGTCGCGTGCCGCTCCCGGTTCGCCTGTTTCCCCTTCGGCAACGCATCACCTTAGTCGTTTATCTGACAGTTCTACTGGCGCTGGTGGTTGGGGCCGGTGCCTGGGTGATGACACAGATCAACCGTGCTCAGATCATATCTTTGAGCAATCTTGTCAACACATCTCAGGAGGTGCGCCAGTACCGCACCCTGATTGATCAGATGCAGTTTGCCTCGTTCCGCTTTGTTGCATCCGATCACCAGTCGGCGCCGGAGCTCGTGAGTACCAGGTATCGCCAGACTCGAAAGTCAATCATCGAGTGCATGCAGAACAATTGCTCTGATCCGGAAGCGATGACCAGAATGGAGCGTTTGCTCAGTCATCTGGATGCTTTCCATGATGCATTTCAGGAGGCGGTCGAGCAGCGCGAGGCGATTAATGTTGCCAAAGACCGCGACTTTAGTACCGCAATGGGCCGGCTACGGGGATTGTTGCCCAGAGACGAGGTCATTTCGAATTCTGCCGCAATGGAATTGCTTAACGATCTACAGAGGCATTTAAGAGATCTGGAGGCTGCGGTGGATGTCCTGTGGCGAAACGATAGCGTGTCGAGTGACCTGGTTCCGGAATTTTCTAAGGCGCGGGACAATCTGGAGAGCCTGGCCGGGCTCGGGGTTGCTTTTGATTTCGCGCAGGCCGAGGCCGCGTTGAATGATCTGGCGCAGTTGTATCGGCAGCTTCTGCAGCGTTCGCGTGGCCACCAGTTTCTGGTCAATGTGGTCATGGCAGGCGATGCGCATGAAATGCAGCGCATTGCGGAGCTCCTTGAGGATGACCTGAATCTGCACGTTGCTGCTGCTCAAGAGGACATCTATGAACATCTGCGCTTCTTTACCATCGCCCTCATCGTCATATTGTTGATCGGCAGCGCGGTGATTTTTTATGTGGGGCGTGTCATGGCCAATAGCGTTGGCCGGCAGATCAGTCGCTTGAGCCGTATCTTTTCCGAACTGGCCGCAGGATCCGAAACACCGATCCGCTTCACCAGCCTGCATAACGACGAAGTCGGAGAACTGGTGCGGGCGGCCGAGCGCTTCCGTGAAGAGAACGTGGAGCGCCATGCCCTGATCGACCGCTACCGAAAACTCAATGAAGAACTCGAAGCCAAGGTCGATCAGCGCACGCTGGCCCTGCGCAGTAGTAACGAAGAACTTGAGCTTCTAGCCAACACGGACCGACTGACGGGGGCGAGTAATCGACGTGCGCTTGACGTGGCGTTAACCGCTGAGTTGGATCGAAGTCGGCGGTATGAATCGGGTTTATCCGTGCTGTTTTTGGATCTTGATCACTTTAAAGAGGTTAATGACCGCTATGGGCACGGGATCGGTGATCAGGTGCTTCGAGGTTTTGTGACTGAGCTGCGTCGGCTGCTCCGAGACAGCGACATTCTTGGACGATGGGGTGGAGAGGAGTTCATCGTGATCTGCCCCGAGACCAACGCGAGCGATGTCCTCCACCTGGCCGACCGCATCCGTGCTCGTATTGCGGAAATCGACTTTGGTGGGGCAGGAAAGATAACGGTCAGCATTGGCGTTGCTGAGCTTTCCGCCGAAGACAACGCCCAAGACCTGGTCGACAGAGCTGACCAGGCCCTTTACGAGGCCAAGAAAGCCGGGCGTAACCGCTGCGTGCTGGCGACCTAAGTCGAACTACCGTTCTCTATCGATCAGGAACCAGCGCCTGACTGCTGACGGCAGACCTCTCGATCTCGGCGCGAGTCCATGGGACTCGCCAGGGTTCCCCCGTCAGGAAGTCACCCAAGAAACTGTCAAAGTGCGGGCTTAAAGAATGTCCTGATTGGCCCATGGCGAGATTGAGAGTAAACGCGTCTGGATCAGCCCAGTCCATGACGAAGCGCATGGAAGCCCCGGAGCGTGCCTCCCAGCTTGCCGAACCGGTATCGAATCGACTGAACGCGGCATTCAGGCTGGCGCTGTCGCCGCCAAGCGCGAAGGGACCGCGACTTAATTTCAGCCAGCTGTTCAACAGATCAGACTGGGCCATCGGATGCTGGATCTCAAGCGTCTGGATCAGACCAAGCGGTCGCGCTCCGGCTTTTAGCGCATCCTCAAGCGCTATTTCTGCAGCTTGCTCAAGGTTGCGGACGGCAAGCCCTGCGGGCCTTTTCGCGTCTCGCAGCCAGCGGTCCGTCACGGGGCGCAGGGCTTGCCAGTCGGGACGTGCATCATTGCGCTCCGAAGAATGAAACAAGGCGCGGGGCAAGTATCCCCACCAGCGCGCGAAAAGGCCGGCCACGTCTGAATCGGCACGCATTTGTCCGTTCCAGTTACGCAAATCTTCCGCGATGATCCGTCGACCCGTGCGCTCTGCGGTGTCGGCGAGCCAGTCTTTCCAGGCCAGCGCGCGATCGGAGACCAGATCGAGCTGAAAGCGTGTCATGTCGGCTTGATTGAATACCGGCTGGCTTTCCAGTAAATCGGTCGCCCGACGGATCCGATCCTGGTAGTAAAAGCCTGGAATGGCATAAGGCCAGTCGGGACCCGCGGCGAGATTGTTGGCGTTGGCCAGCCAGCCGCGATCGGGGTTCAGGGCGTAAGGCCGGTTTTCCGGCGGATGAAACCCGCGCCATTGATAACGAGGATCGACCCCGTCGAGGACCTGGAAAAAATCTTCATGCTCGCGGACTGGGACGGGCGTGGACTGGACATAGCCAATGTTTCCATCGCGGTCGGAGTAACTCCAGTTGACAGACAGTGCGCCCATATCACTCGCGGCCCGTCTGAACTGATTGAAGTTCTCGGATCGATTGATCGCCAGGCCCTGCCGGACCAGCGGTTCAATCGGTAGTTCAAATCCAGCCCAGCGCAACACCAGCACGTCAGTGTCGGTCGATTCAAGGACTTTTCCGAAGGCCGTGTATTGATAGCTTTGCTGGTGCGGGGTTTCCTGGCCACGCACGAGGATTTCCTCAGAGTGCGTATGCAGACTCGTCCAGCCGTCGGGTCCCATCAGTCGGTTCGGTTCGGCTGGGTCACGCTCAAGCCGGTAAAGCTCGAACAGATCAACGGGTGCGACCGTGAAGGCCCAGGCGATCTGACCGTTATGCCCCATCGCAATAAAGGGCAATCCCGGCGCGGTCACGCCCAGAGCATCGATGCTTTGCTGTGAATGAAGGCCGGCGGCATACCAGAGCCCTGGTGCTGTGTTGAACTCCAAATGGGGATCTGAGGCGTGCAGCGCTGCCCCGCTTTCTGATCGTTCAGGCGCAACCACCCAGGTATTCGATGCTTTCGTGATTCGCAGCGTTGGAAGCGTCGTGATCGCCTCATCGGAGAGTGATCGTAGCCACTCGTTGGCCTCGGGGCCGAAGTGCTCGGTGATGGTCAGATAGGCGTCTCGAATTTGCTGGACAAGGGTCAGCGGGAAAAAGCTCTGGTAATAGGCAATGGACAGCACATCGGCCTGCGTCCATGGTCGTGGTTCATGACCCAGTATCAGGAACTCGGGAGGCAGCTGATCGGCGCTTTGAATTCTGCCGTTAATACCCAATAGGTACGCGTCGATCAGACCGGCGGTTTCCGGGTCCAGTTCTGGCGGATTATCGGCGACCCGACGGGCGAAACCGAAGCCTCGATTCAAGACATCAAGCTCGAGAGCAACGGGCCCGAACAGCGCCGCCAGTTCTCCTGTCGCCATTCTTCGGATCAGCTCCATTTGAAACAAGCGCTCACCGGCGTGCAGCCAGCCCAGAGCTGTCATCACATCGCGGTCGGTTTGTGCGTAAATCCGGGGGATGCCGCGCCCGTCAAACAAGACCTCCACGGGTGCTGAAAGACCTGGAAGCCTGATTTCGCCTTCGTAGGGCATCTGCGACTGAGCGATCCAAAGTCGTCCTCCAAACCAGGCGCCGACCATGAGAATCACGACACCCAACAGGCTGACCCAAAAACTGCGAAACAGGATTTTTCGTGTCGGGGAGGCCATGTCTGCTCAAGAATAGCGGATTGAACAGCGGGCTTTGCCTATAATTCAGCGCTGTTTCCGCAATAGACAAGAACCTTCTCATGCCCAGAGTTGCCGAAATCAAGCGAGGCCAGGTCGTTGAGCACGATGGGATGGTCTATGCCGTCCGGCAGATCGACCGTTCCGCACCGACCGCGCGCGGCGGCGGCACCTTGTACCGCTTCAAGCTTGAATCGATTCCCGGTGGTGACAAGCGGGAGCTGACTTTCAAGGGTGATGATGTGCTGAAGGAAGCGGACCTCGTACGTCGCTTGAGTGAATATTCCTACCGAGACGCCGACGGGTTCGTGTTCATGGACGGCGAGGACTACAGCCAGTATGTCTTGTCGGCTGATGATGTCGGCGATGCGGCTGACTACCTGCTGGAAGGACAGGACGGCATCTACGTGCTGATTATTGACAGTCAGCCTGTTGCCATTCAACTGCCCCAATCAGTCATTCTTGAAGTAGCCGAGACCGCGCCGGTTATGAAGGGCGCGACCGCATCCCGGTCGGCCAAGCCGGCCCGTCTTGAAACCGGGGTGGACGTCATGGTGCCTGACTACATCACCCCGGGTGAGCGCATCAAGGTCAATACTGAGACTGGTGAATTTATGAGCCGCGCCTGATGTCCGCAAGTGAGCCTGTCGATCCGCGCCTGAAGTCGTTGCGCGACGAACTGGATCGGGTCGATGTCGATTTGATCAACCTGGCGGCCAGACGTCAGCAAATCGTGGCAGAGATCGGTCGAATCAAGCAAGGCGTTGGCCGCCAGCTGCGAGACTTCCGCCGCGAGCGTGAAGTGATCGACCGGGTCCGACTACGCGCCGTGGAGACCGGGCTGGATCCTCAGGTCGCTGAAGATCTCCTCAAGCGATTGATTGAGGCATCGCTGACCCGTCAAGAACAGGATCGGGTGCGCGCTGCGGGTCGGGGCGAAGGGCGTCAGGCGTTGGTGATCGGCGGGGCCGGGTTGCTTGGGAGCTGGCTGGTTGGTTTTCTGGATTCTCAGGGATTCGCGGTCAGCGTGGCCGACCCAAAAGCATGTCCGGAGACGCCGGGGATGTTCAGGGATTGGCGCGAGGCGCCAACGGGCGCAGAACTGGTCGTGGTCTCGACGCCGCCCGGGGCCAGCGCTGCCATCATCGACGGACTGGCGGCCAGACGGGTCCCGGGGTTGGTGTTCGATGTCGGGTCCATCAAGTCACCCCTGATTCCCGCACTCAGGAATGCAGCCCGCGCCGGACTGAACATTTGTTCGGTTCATCCCATGTTCGGTCCCGATACCCAACTTTTGTCCGGTCGGCATGTTCTGGTCATGGATGCCGGATCCAGAGCGGCGGTCGATGAGGCCGCAGCCCTGTTTGCAGACACCATGGCCGATGTGGTCGAGGTGGACCTTGATGAGCACGACCGCCTCATGGCGCTGGTCCTGGGGCTTTCGCACGCGGTCAACGTTGCCTTCTTCACCGCGTTGGTGCGCTCGGGGATTGAGGCTGAGCAACTGGCGGGCATTTCCAGCACCACCTTCAAGCGCCAGCTTGATATTGCGCGCGACGTGGCCGCAGAAAATCCAGATCTCTACCATGAGATTCAGCGCCTGAACCAGCATGGCGGTTTGGCTCGCCGCGCGCTGGCCGAAGCGGTGCATGTTTTGTCCGAGGCGAGCGAGGATGATGAGCCGCTGGCCTTTGCAGAGTTGATGAAGGCCGGCAGACGCTTTTTGCACGGACTTTCGATCCGCGTTTGATTCACAAGCGCTCGAGTGATTAGAAGTCTGTTGGGCGGCTGCTGGCGATCGCGTCACGTACGGCCTTAAGTGGCGTACTATGGACGGGTTGCAGGGGCGGGCTTTATTGCCATCCGCGGCCGTTGTAGTTGCGGACAAAGGACGGAATATGCGCTGGGTCGCCCGCTGTATCGTTGTGCTGCTTGCAGTTTCTGTTCAGGTGGTCCTCGCTGACAGGGCACCTCCGCTCAGTTGGCAAATGGACGAATTGAAGCCCCGGTCAGTCACCTCTGTTATCGAAGTCAAGGGCATCGATGCATCTGCCAGCAGGCAGCGCGACACTCAGGAATTCAAGCCTGGAACCCCGTTGTTGTTCGCCGAAGCCCGCTCGGCAATGGTCGACGTTCTGGCCAGAGCGGATCGAGTTTTGGTTGATGGCTTCTGGATCGCCCGCCTGGCCATACAGGCACCAGGCGCCACTGATCTCAACCTGCATTTCGCTCGTGTTGTCCTGCCGCCACGTGCCATGCTTCATATCTATGACGCCGAGATGGCCGTTTTTCAGGGGCCGCTCATCCCACCACGCCGTCAGCCGAAAGCTGCTCAAGCACTCTGGACGCCGGTGATTCCCGGTGAAAGCGGGCTGATTGAGATCAGCTGGCCGGCCAGCAGTGATCTTCCGGTAGTGGAATTAGCCGAGATATGGGTCGGATACCGTGATCTCTTCGGTACCCGCGGTGGCCCTTTCCTTAATGCGAAGGCGGGCACCTGCAATAACGATGTTGTTTGCATTGAAGGTGACCCATGGCGGGATGAAATCCGGAGTGTTGCCCGATACTCAGTCAACGGCGGGCTGTGCACCGGCACTCTGGTCAACGATTCGGACTCTTCTCTCACGCCGTATTTCCTGACTGCCTATCACTGTGGGGTGAGCGAAGCCACTGTTGCCGGCATGGTCTTCTATTGGAATTACGAGTCACCCGTTTGCGGTCAGTTGGGTGGTGGATCGCTGACGCAGAATCAGACCGGAGCCATCTTCAGAGCTCGTCGCCAGGATGTCGATATGGCACTGGTTGAGCTGGC
>JAZBPR010000043.1:0-3768 GCA_036351735.1 Wenzhouxiangella sp.
AGTTCGGCGTGCGTGCCCTGCTCAACGATGCGCCCCGCCTCGACCACCACCAGCCGATCCATGGCGGCGATCGTCGACAGCCGATGGGCGATGGCTATGACAGTCTTGCCTTCCATTAGGCGGTAAAGACTATCCTGGATAGCGGCTTCGATTTCCGAGTCCAGCGCGCTGGTCGCCTCATCCAGTACCAGGATAGGGGCGTCCTTGAGCATCACCCGAGCGATGGCGATGCGCTGACGCTGACCGCCGGACAGTTTTACGCCGCGCTCGCCGACGTGTGTGTCCAAACCCTGGCGGCCTGAGGCGTCTTTCAGGCCTTCTATGAAGTCCCAGGCCTCGGCGCGCTTTGCTGCGGCGATGATTTGCTCATCGCTGGCTTCAGGTCGGCCGTAACGGATGTTGTCGCGAACCGAGCGATGCAGAAGCGAGGTGTCCTGAGTGACCACGCCAATGTTTGCGCGCAGGCTGTTTTGTGTGACCGAATGGATGTTCTTGCCGTCGATCAGGATGCGGCCCTCCTGAGGCTCGAAGAAACGCAGCAGCAGATTGACGAGCGTTGACTTTCCGGCACCGGAGCGTCCGACCAAGCCGATTTTCTCACCAGGACGAATGTGAAGATTCAGATCATCGATCACTTTCTCGCCTGGGCTTTCGTGTCCAGGGTAAGAAAAAGCCACTGACTCAAAGCGGACTTCGCCCCGCGATACCTCTAGTGATCCGGCGCCAGGCTGATCGAGAACCAGATGCGGCCTTGCCAGCGTGTTGATACCGTCCTGCACAGTACCGATCTGCTCAAAAAGGCGGGCCATTTCCCACATGATCCAGTGCGACATGCCATTCAGTCGAAGCGTCATTGCGGTTGCTGCTGCCAGCGCGCCTACGCCGACCTCTCCGTTACTCCATAACCAAAGGGCAACGCCGCCGATGCTCAGAATCAAAGTCATGCTGAGGAGATGGATCAAGGTCTCCATCCCTGAAACCAGACGCATCTGGGCGTGCACGGTCCTCAGAAACTCGCTCATCGACCCGCGTGCATAGGCTGCCTCGCGCCCTGCATGAGAAAAGAGCTTGACCGTGCTGATATTGGTATAGGCGTCGGTAATGCGCCCGGTCATCAGGGCCCGGGCATCGGCCTGACGTTCGGAAACTCGGGCCAGCCTGGGCACAAAAAACCAGAGGATTGCTGCATACAAAGTCAGCCAGACGAAAAAGGGCAGCAACATCAATTGATTGAAGCCACCGACGATAAGCAGCATCGTCACGAAGTAGATCGTCACAAACACCATGATGTCGGTCAGGGTCAGCACCGTATCGCGCACAGCCAGCGCGGTTTGCATGACTTTCGCCGACACGCGCCCGGCGAACTCGTCCTGATAAAAACCCATGGACTGGCCCAGCATCAGGCGGTGGAAATTCCAGCGCAGACGCATCGGGAAATTGCCGGCGATCGTCTGGTGCTTGAGAACTGTTTGCAGGCCCACCAGCAGTGTGCTGCCCAGTACCACCAAGGCAAGAATCAGCAGAGACCATCGATGTTCCGTCCACAGGTCGGCGGGTTCGACCGCTGAAAGCCAGTCCACCACCTCACCCAGCATCCAGAACAGCGCCGCCTCAAACACCGCAACCGCAGCAGTGAGCAGCGTCATCGCCAGGATGTAGGGCCTCAGACCCTGAGTTCCCGCCCAGAGAAAGGCCAGGAGTCCGCGCGGCGGCTGAAGAGGTTCGTGATCCGGGTAAGGATCGACACGGTTTTCGAAGAAGCGGAACATCTCTCGCACTGGACGATGCGCTGACTCTCAAGTGTGGCTCATTGTCGACCAGCGCGCCGATAACGGGGTGAGCATGGGGGGTCGTGACTTTTGTCTGATGACGCGGCGGCGCCGAGATGGCATATTCCAGATTCAGATGTTTTGGGTGTCCACATGAGAGAAAGTGTTGATCGTTGGCGGATGGTTGGTGTGGTGATGTGGCGCGGCGGGCTCGTGTTTGCCGCGGCTTATGCCTTTTACTGGGGCTCCTGGCAGCTGATCCGGCAGTTGGAATGGCCGCTGCAGATCACACTTGGATTGGCAGTCGCGCTCACCGGGCTGGGTCTGGTGATGGTGTCGCTCGTTCTTGAGCGAATGCGGGCGGCCAGGACGGAAGGAAACCTGCTGGATGATTAGGCTGCTTCGCATCGTTGGGCTCATGTTGATCGGCGCCGGCTTGCTGCTGGCCGGAAGCTGGTTTATCGAACCGTTGCGTGAGATCTGGCCCTTGTTGCTGGATTTGCCGTTGCCCATCCGCATAGGTCTGATTGTGGCCGGGGTCGGCTTGTTGGTTGTCATGGCAACCGTTGTTCACGATAAGCGAAGCGCCGATACCCGATCTTTGGAAGAAAACCTGGGAGGAGATGAATGATTCTTTTGACAACTGAAACCGTGCCCGGTCGCGAGATCGAAAAAGCTCTGGGTCTGGTCAGGGGAAATACTGTGCGGGCCAAACACGTGGGCCGGGACATCATCGCCGCCTTGCGCAATCTGGTCGGGGGCGAGATCAATGAATACAGTGAAATGATGATTGAGGCGCGCAATGAGGCGGTCAATCGCATGATTGCCCAGGCCGAAACGCTGGATGCCGACGCAGTGGTCGGCATCCGTCTGGTGACGTCTCAGGTTTCCACGGGTGCTGCTGAGTTGCTGGCCTACGGCACTGCGGTGAAGTTGATCAAAAAGTGAGCTGGCCGCCTTGTCAGCGTTTTTTTAGTCGATGCGCACAACGCGAACCCGCTCATCGATTGCCAGCTCGCCGGTGACACGAGAGCTCGCGTCTATCGTGACGGTGGGCAGCTCGCCGTCATAGTCTTCGGGCAGGCGGACGATGATGTCCCCACCCACTTCGCTGTCGCCGAGGAGTTCGATGTTGCCGGCGTCCGGGTAGCGAGTGCCACCAAACCCGAACCAGCTTCGTTCGCCTGACTGTTCGGTGATTTCGATGATCAGGTCGCCGTCGACCCGGCTCCCATTGCGCAGCAGTAAATCACCGGTTCGGCTGGATACGCTCCGCTTCACCAACGCTTGATTCAGCTCGATTTGGCCGTTGCGGGTCTTGACGTCACCGTCCACGGAAACGCCACTGGCCAGATCAATGGCACCGTTTCGCGCTTCAAGGCTGCCCGAGACTCGGACATTCTGGTCAAGTTCGATTTTTCCGTTTCTCGTTGAAGCATTGCCTTCGATACGGCTGGATGCGCCGACCCGAATCGCGCCGTTGCGGCTTTCCAGCGAGGCCACGCGCGTGTCGGCACCAAGCAGCACGGATCCGTTGCGACTTTCAATGCGGCCGAACTCACCGCCCAGCCCGCTGCGGATGCCCCCGTTTCGGGTCTCGATGGCTCCGGCGCTGACCCGGTCGCCGATGCGCACACTACCGTTGCGTGCCTCTACTCGCCCTTCGACCCGGGCGTCGTCTCCGATGGTTATGGAGTTGTTGCGACTCTCGATATTTCCTTGGTGAACAGAGCCAGCGGGTACCTCTGCGGCTACAGCGGCGGTGGTCGATAAACCCAACAGCAACAGGGCAGTTAGCAAAGGACTTCGGGTTTTCAGATTGGTGGTCACGAACATGTCGATGCGACTCCTCTGGGGTTAACTGGAGCCCCAAGTCTAGGTCTCCGGTTGGCCCCTTGACGACTGCCAAAAGTCAGGGTGTTGAGGTGAAAGTGGTGATAGATCAGCCTTCCAGCCAGCGCAGCACGGTGGAAAGAGTTTCTGGGTGGGTCGGCAGATC
>JAZBPR010000044.1:0-3737 GCA_036351735.1 Wenzhouxiangella sp.
CCATAACCGTGACGCAAAGATCGACAATCTTTACCTGGTAGGTGCAGGCACCCACCCAGGTGCTGGCATTCCGGGGGTGGTTGGCTCCGCGCGTGCGACAGCCAATCTGATGCTCGAAGATTTTGGCCTGCCGGTGCAGACCAGCTGATTGCCATGCCAATGAGCAGCCGCGAACATTTGACCCTACAGGCCCGGGAGATCATCAACCGGGCTTCAGCCAGCTTTTCGGCTGCCAGTCGTCTGCTGCCGGCAGAAACTCGTCGGGACGTGACCCTGTTGTACACCTGGTGCCGTCACTGTGATGATGTGACGGATGGTCAGGCCCTGGGCCGCGGTGACATCCAGACCGCATCTGCCGAAACACTCGCACAACTGAGGGCCGATTCGCTGGCAGCACTGGCTGGTCGCCCGAACTCGCTGACTCCATTTCAGGCTCTTTCAGATCTAGCGCGCCGACACCGGATCAGCCGGACATTGATAGAAGCGCATCTTCGCGGCTTTGAACTTGATGTCGAGGGTTGGCAGCCGGAAACGCTGGACGACACCATGAAGTACTGTTATCACACGGCCGGCACGGTTGGCGTCATGATGGCCATTGTGCTGGAGGTGGATGACGAACTCACTCTGCAGCGCGCCAGTGATCTGGGAATCGCGTTTCAGCTGACCAACATTGCGCGCGACGTCAGAGAGGATGCGCTGGCGGGGCGGAGTTACCTGCCGAAAGCCTGGTTGGATGCCGCGAATCTGCAGGTGACCGACCTGATGGATAAACGTAACGAGGCCGAGGTTTTCGAACTGGTCGGTCGACTGATCAAAGAAGCCGAGCCCTACTACGATTCGGCAGCAACCGGGATCCAGGCCCTGCCCCGGCGCGCGGCATGGGCGATCGGCGCAGCAAGAACCATTTACCGTGATATTGGGCACCAGATCGTTCGGCGCGGACCGGAGGCATTGGGTGAGCGGGTCTTTACCAGCAGCCGGCGCAAGGCCTGGCTCATGACCACGTCATTCCGCCACGCCCTGACGCCCCGGCAGCGGCCAATATCCAGTCGTCCGAGAACCGGACTATGGACGCCACCAAAAGTCGCTTGACCCGGCGTGCCGTTTCGGCAACTGCACCAAGTTCTGAGCCGTGAGCCTTGATGAGAAGCGCAGGCCGACCATCAGAGTCATTCTGGCCGCTCACGGTGAAGCAGAAACCGCTGGGTTCCTAGAGAATTTTCTGGTTGGATGGCGCACACTCGGTCATGCCGCTGAGGTCATGCGTCTGTCCGCACCACTGCGGCTAGCCATCTGCACCATGCATGGGCTGCGTAAGCGTCTGACAAGACAAAGCGGCTCACCCCATAACGCCAATACTCGCAATCAGGCAAAAGCTTTGGAACTCAGTTTGGCTAGTCAGAACGGGGCCCAGTTCATCGTAGACAGCGCTTTTGCCTCTGCCTCGCCCTCCCTCAACGATCAGATCGACAAAGCCAGCGAGTTTGATCAACAAGTTGTTGTCAGTCTCATTCCAAGCGACTCTCGGCTCTCGTGCGGCCTGTTCTGCCATGCGCTGCTTGAAGCGCCAAAGCATCTCCAGCAAAACAATGTTGTGCTCTCACGCTTGTGGGAATCTTCTGAACTGATCGACATTCACTGCGCCCATATTGAGGCTCGCTGCCCGCCGGTTGAATCCGGAGGACCAAGCTGTCTGCTTCTGGTACTGCACGGCACACTGGTGCGCGACCAGCAAGGTCAAAAACCGCACTTCCACACCGGCGAAGCTGAGAAGACCTTCTACGGCCAAGCCCTGCGCGCCGCGCTGATGAGCCAACCCGAAAAGCGCTGGGACCGGATCGAAATTGCTTTTCTCAACCACGGCGTTGGGGGTCAGTGGTCGGCGCCGACGCTTGATGAAACCCTGAGTCGGCTTGAGAAGGAAGGCGTCAACCACCTTGTCGCCTATGCATGCGAACATCTTGTAGACGGAAGCGAGACCGCACAACTGGCTGCGAGACTGAACCAATCGGCCATTGCGCAGACGCACTGTCTGCCGTCCCTCAATTCGGATCCTGACCTGATTGACTTCCTGGCAAAACGCCTGCAGTCCGCACTCCAGCAGCCGCGAACGGCCATGTGCTGCGACCCATGCCCTCTGGTGACCGATTCAGCCGCTACCGTGTGAGCCATTCATAGCAAGCCAACAATCGCGCTATTGCAAGGGGCTGCCTGTCAGGTTCGTCCAGGCTGCCTCACCCCATTCAACCAATCTCCCGTCGCGGAAAATAAGCGGCGTGGTTTCATCGCGGCTAGTCATGCCGTCGGCCTCTCTGCGCTGCGTCCGATAAAACAACACCCGGTAATCGCCGTTGCCTGACTCAATGAGTTCAGAAAACTCCGGCGTGCCGAGTTGGGTCTGGACGTCCTGCATGCTAATGCCGGGTTCCAACCGAGAGATGGCAAGACGGTTTTCTCGCTCTATATCCGCCCAGTTGGCTTCGCGGTCTGATTTAACGTCACCGACTGCGACGACACAACCGGTGAGGGTGACGATAGAGAAGAGGCCTATGGCGGCTAGCAGGGTTTTGAGCATGATTGACTCCGGGACAGGTTTGATCAAAAAGTAATGCTGATTCTCCCTGACGCCTTGTCTTTCTGACAGAGCCAGAAGTCATGGATAACCCCGGTGCGCGTCAACGGAGGACACTCTCGCAGCGCTGACTTCCCGCGTATCAAAATAGTCGCTTTACAAATGACTGAAGACGATGACGTCCGAAGAATTTTTGGTTTACGGCAAAGCCCTGATCTGGTTTGCTATTCCTCTGGGGTTCGCGGTTTGGGAGCTCTGGCGCCTGCGCCGCGATGATTGATAGGGAAATCATCAAAGATTGACAGTGTCCATTGAAGCGAGCATGCCCACCGGGTTCGGACTGCACCGGATTCTACCCCCGCTATCACGAGACGGTTTAAAAAGGGCTGTGGACTTCCCACAGTCTCGTGGGCACTTCTGACCTAGGATTGAGCATAGTAGGAAGTCCACTGAAACAGACCAGACGAGATGCCGCTCTAGCGCCCTCGCCACCGTAGGTATCGATAATGGCTTGCGCTATTTCCGACCTAAACCGTCTTGTCGGCCCAACTGTAGCTGATGAACGCACGATATCGACGCGCAAGGAGAGCCACCGAACGCCTCGAACCAACAACCGAAAGCCGTCAAGAACAAGGCTGCGGCAGCTGCTCGACTGACTACGAAAAAAATCCGCGCAGAACGAGCCTATTCGACGCCTCTTTTCACGTGGTTTTCCAGCCACTCCTGCTGTTCCCAGAGCATGTGCAGCAGGGACGCGCGAGCGCGGTAGCCATGAGACTCATAGGGGAGCATCACCAGGCGCGCCTGTGCGCCGAGGCCGTTCAGTGCGTCAAACATTCGCTCGGACTGCATCGGGAACGTGCCGGAGTTGTTGTCTTGCATGCCATGGATCATGAGTAGGGGTTCGTTGATCTTCTCGGCGTGGAAGAACGGAGAAACGGTGGCATAGACGTTCTGTGCTTCCCAGAAGTCGCGCTCCTCGCCCTGGAAGCCGAACGGGGTCAGCGATCGGTTGTATGCGCCGGACCGGGCGATGCCGGCGGCGAACAGGTCGCTGTGGGCCAGCAGGTTGGCGACCATGAATGCGCCATAGGAATGGCCGCCAATGGCGATTCGATCGGGGTCGGCGATACCGCGTTGGACGAGTACCTCAACAGCGGCCTCG